>CAMWXE010000013.1 GCA_947178145.1 uncultured Lachnospiraceae bacterium
ATCTTTTCCATACCAGAATTATAACAGAAACAGGATATTTCTGCTGAAAATTTTTTGGACGGCTTCGTCAGAATGACGACATACATGCCTTCACAAAAGGAGCTTTCACGGATAACAAGATAGAGGAGTTATTGAAGCAACCTAAATGTGATTTTGTATTATATGTTGGTAATAAAAAATTGGTAAAAAGGAAAGAGTTTGAACAGTACATATCGAAGAGTTTGGAAATATAAATCTAAAGTTTAATTTAATTATACTAAAATGACAAAGGATATGATATAATTACTATTTGTATCAAACTCTTTTGTTATTGGATAACAGAAGGGAGTTTGCTTTATGGGTAAAGATTTAAGAGGAAAAGAGCTTGGAGTAGGCATAAGTCAGAGAAAGGATGGATTGTATACAGCAAGATTCACAGATCGAAACGGAAAAAGAAAACAACAGTACTTTAAAAAGCTACAGGAGTGCAGAAATTGGCTTGCAGATGCACAGTTTCAAGACGAGCATGGAAATATAAATGCTTCGGGTGAAATGACAGTTGATGCATGGTTTGATTACTGGATTAAAAATATTAAAGGTAAGACGGTGAGATGGAGTACACTGAGAAATTATCAAGACCGTTACGAAAAGAATATTAAGAAAGTTATAGGAAACATGATAATAAGTAACGTCAAGCCTATGCATTGCCAAAATGTACTAAATATTATGGATAACGAGGAATATGCAGGATCGAGTATGGCAAGAGCGAGAGCAACAATGAGTTCCATGTTTTCAGATGCACTGGACAACAGTTTAATAAATGTTAATCCAGTCGCCAAAAGCGTAAAATGTCCAAAAAAGCCAGAGAAGAATACAAGGGTATTTACAGTGGATGAACAAAAAAAGTTTATAGATGTTGCAAAAGGTAGTAGGAATTATCTTCACTATCTTTTCATATTGCAAACAGGTATGCGTTCAAGTGAGCTGCGCGGATTAAAATGGGATGATATAGATTTTTCGAATCGAATTATCCATGTTAGACGCAATATAATCTATGATTCTTCTTCGGGTGAGTTTATTACAGGTGATCTGAAAACAAATTCAGGTTTAAGAGATATTCCTATGACACCAGCAGCCTATGAAATACTTATGAAAATGAAAAGTCAAGAAACGAAACAAAAGAGAAAGGCATTTTCATTTGAATTTTCGGATTGTGTCTTTTTAAATCGGTTTGGTAGACTTTTCCCCAATTCAAATTATGATAGGAATTTAGCAGATTTATGTGAAAAAGCTGGGATTGAGAAGATATCCATGCATACTTTGCGTCATACATTTGCAACAAGGTGCATCGAATCAGGAATGAAGCCTAAGACTTTGCAAAAGATCCTCGGACATGCTAACCTGGCTATGACAATGGATCTATATGTCCATGTTACAGATGATGAAAAACAAAAGGAAATGCAGAAGTTTGGAGATTTGTACAATGTGGTGTAGTAAATGGTGTAAAAGATACTTTGATATATGCTTAAAACCTTAAAATATTGGGGATTTTAAGAAAATGAAAATATACATTTACATCATGTCACTTTATAGGGTATACTAAAAGATAATGAGTTTTTAAGGAAGTGAAACGATGAGTGACAACAGGGAGAAGCTGGTATATCTCGAATTTTCTTGCCAGAATATAGAACGAAATGCAGAGCCTGGGGAAATTGTCGAGGACAGCTTTACCATATATGCCGCTGATGGGTACGCAGAGGGAAAGATCTATTCGTCTGATACAAGGATGAGATTGTATGAGATCGAATTTAGTGGTGTGGAGACGCAGATTGGATATTGCTTTGATGGGACTGCTGCCGAGGCGGGCAACTGTATCCGGGGGGAGTTTGTGATCATCAGCAACCGCGGCGAATATGCGATACCTTATAAAATTAATGTACTAAAACCGTTGCTTCAAAGTTCTCTTGGAAACATCAAAAACTTGTTTCATTTTACAAACCTCGCGCAGACAAACTGGGAAGAGGCGGTCGCACTTTTCTATTCGCGAAATTTTGTTTCCGTCTTGCAGAAAAGTGACCGCAATGCTTATTTGTCCTATGTGGGGCAGGCACGCTATGAGGGAAATGAGCAGAATGTTGAGGAATTTTTGATTGAAGTCAGTAAAAAAACGCCTATTATATATCGTTTTGATATCGAAGGCTTTCTTCTTGAGGATATCCAGGACAGCATTGTGAAGAGTATTGTTATCACTAAGAGCGGTTGGGGCTACAGCTGCGTTCATGTATGGATTCAAGGAGATTTTATCAGTACAGACAGTCAGCTTTTGACCAATGAGGATTTTATTAATAACAAGTGTAATTTTAATATATATATCGATGCCTCAAAGCTGCATAATGGTGTAAACAGCGGGGCAGTTATCTTTTCTGACGCGTGTAACGATTACACGATCCCTTTTGATATTTTAATAGAGGAGGAGCCGCAGAGAAGGACGGACAACAGGAAACAAAAACAGGCGTTATGCAATATGGTGAGCGGTTATGCCGATATGAGGTTGAATCGACTGACAAAGAATCAGTGGATAAACCGGTTTGAGCGGGAGCTCGGTGTTCTTTTGGAGTTGGATGAGGACAGTATACTCTTCAATCTGTATCGAGTGCAGCTGCTGATTACCAAGGAGCGTTTCAATGAGGCAAAATGGTATCTCGACATGTTAGAACAAAGACTGTCAAAGGAGCCAACCGACATTTTCCAGAATTGCTATTACCTGTATCTTATGACACTGTTCAACTGTGCAGAGGATTATGTGAGAGATGTCAGCGATGAGATTGAGACGATTTATGCCAACAATCCCACCGAATGGAGACTGGGCTGGTTTATCCTGCAGATCAATGAGGATCTTCAGCGCAGCAGGGAGCTTCGCTGGCAGTTTATGGAGGAAATGTTCAAAAACGGCTGCACGAGTCCGCTGTTGCTGTGCGAGGCAGTCTTGCTGCTGCAGGATCACCCGACTTTCCTGCTAAAATTGGAGCGCTTTGAGGAAAGTGTTTTGTGGCATGGAGCCAGACGGCAGATGCTCAGGCCAGAGTTAATTGAGCAGCTACAGTACCTTGCTGCCCGCAAGAAGGAGTATTCAACCCTGCTTCTCAGGATACTGGGAGAGGTGTATCGCACTTATAAGTCGCCGCAGACAGTAGCATCGATCTGTCATGTTTTGATATTGGGCGAGCGCAAAGGCGTGGATTATTATCCCTGGTATGCGCTTGGTGTGGAGCATTCTGTGAGAGTGACAGGACTGTATGAGTATTATATGATGTCGCTTGAGCTTGACAAGTATGGAGATATCAAGGAAGGCATAGAAATTCCCAAGATGGTATTGATGTATTTTGCTTATCAGAGTACGCTCGACTATGAATTGAATGCTTTCTTATATGCATATATCATTAAGAACAGAGAGAAGTATCCAGATTTGGAGCAGAGTTATCGCATTGCGATTGAGCGATTTGTGGTGGACCAGATCAAGTTGGGGCATATCAACGAAAATCTTGCCTATTTGTACAGGAATATGCTGGCACCACAGATGGTCATGGATGAGACGGCGTATGCTTTCACGCCGCTGCTTTTCATGCATCGCATCTATGTGGATAACCCGAAAGTAATAAGTATTGTCGTTATCCATGAAAAGGTCAATGGAGAGAGCTCTTATCCAGTGACAAACTGTGTCTGTATGATACCGATTTATGGAAGTGAATATAAACTCTTTCTACAAGATGAGAATGGCAACCGCTTTACGAAAAGCATCCACTATGAGAATAAGCAGCTTATGGAGCCCAAAAAGCAGCTGGGATATATCAGTGGTTATATGCAGGGGCGACTGCGGTTTGATATCTATCTGTGCGAAGTGGACAAGAATTACATAACGATTTCAATGGACAATGTCAAACGTTTTAAGAACCTTGCAGAGTCACCGCAGGTAGTAGAGAGCTTTAAGAAGGAAATTCGCACAAAACTGTTGCGGTTTTATTATGATAATGATATGATTGGCGAGCTCGACGCTTTCCTGGAGGATACGGAAGCAGATGAGATGGAGGCTTCTGAGCGCGCGGAATTTATCAAATTTCTGATTTCGAGGGGAATGTTTGACAAGGCCTATTACTGGCTGCGCTCTTATGGCGTGACCGGCGTGGAGTCAAAGTCGGTGGCGAGACTTGTCAGCAAGCGCATTGTCAACAGGGATTATGAGTATGATGAATTTCTTGTGAATGTGGCACACTACATTTACAAGAACATGAAATACGATGAAAATATCTTGCGTTATTTAATGATCAATTATGAAGGAAAGGTTGCTGAACTCAGAAAACTATGGAAATCTGCTGTCGATTTGGAACTTGATGCGAAGCAGATTATGGAGCGGATTCTGAGGCAGACAGAATATACAGGTGTTACGATTCCGGACAGGGACAGCCTGCTGATTGCATATGTGCAGTGTGAGGAATATGACCGGGGGCTGGTGAATGGGATGCTTTTAAATATGTCCTATGAATACTTTGTCTATGAGGCGATTCTGTGTCCGGAGATTTTTGATATATTATATCAAAAATATGTGCATGGAGAGTTGACTGACAGGGTATGTAAACTGGCTCTCTTAAAGTTTTGGGCAGAGAATATACAGAGTGGACTGGAAGTGCCTGGAGATATCGCGGGGCAGTTTATACAAGAGCTTTTGCGCGACGATGTATATTTTCCTTTTTATGTAAAACTTGTGGATATGCTGCCAGAACTGCACTATATTAAAAATTGTGTGTTTGTGGAATATCGGACACAGCCGCAGAGTCAGGTATATATACACTATACATTTGATGACAGCTCTTTTACTGGCAATCCAATGGAGCGTGCTGAGGAAAACCCGATAGAAGATATTAATTACGAGTGTTATGAAATCAGGGAAATGAAGGAAATGTATGAGGGAATCCACGTGAGCATGTTCCAGCTTTTTCACGGGGAAACGATACAGTATTACATTACAGAGAGCTGCCTGGAAAACAAAGAGACGCTGCAGGAACATGTGACGCAGAGTGGTACATTATATGGTAAATCAGAAGTAGACTTTGTCAGTACAGCATCGGGAATACAGCAGTACGATACAGAGGATCGATTTAATATATTAAATGGTATTATGCTGAGCATTAGTCTGCATGACGAGGTGACGGCACAACAGCTGACAGAAGACTACATCTATCAGGATTTCTGCGTAAGAGAGCTTTTTAAAGTGTTGTGACGGGAACTTTTCTGTAAGAGAGGTAAGAAGGATGTTGATTGAAAGGGCATTGGATGAGATAACGAAAAAGAATAAAGTGGTAGTTGGCTTTGATCTGGAAAATGATTATTCACAGATCAGCTACTGTCGGCAAAATCAAAGTATGCCCGAAACAGTCAGTCTGGTGATGGGAGAGGAGCAGTATAATATTCCCACACTTTTGTGCAAAAAAAATGGTGTTGAGGGAGAAGCTGCATGGCTGATCGGCATAGAAGCTCTGAAAGTGGCAAAAGAAGGACAAGGAGTGCTTGTGGAGGACTTGGTGCTGCTGGCGAAAAACAATGGCAGTGTCAGGGTAGGCACGGATTCTGCATCCAAGGACGAACTGTCTGCGGAGTATCTGTTGGAATTATTTATAAAAAAAGCACTTGCAATTTTATCTGCATATGTTGTAACTGAGGATATTGCGGCGGTGGCGTTCACTATGAAGAATATCGACACGGATGTTATGGAAAAGATCCGGAAGATATCAAAGCATATCGGACAGCGGAAAATGGAGGTTTATTTTCTGAGTCGTGAAGATTGTTTTTTTCAGTATATGATTCACCAGCCACAGGAAATGTGGATACATGATGTACTCTTGTATGACTATAGAAGTGATGGCATCAACAGCTACCTTCTTTCCATGAACAGAAAGACAAATCCAGTGGCGTGTTTTATAGATGCTGCAGAGTATCCGCAGATGAAGATACCAGATCTGTCAGATAAGAATGAGACTGCCAAAGCCGCATATTTCAAACAGCTTGATTCCGTACTGCTCGAGATTGTGCGGAAAAACTGTGATCAGAAAATAATTACATCTGTTTTCTTATTAGGAGAATCGTTCTCGAAGGATTGGTGTCGGGAATCTCTGAAATATATGTGCAGGGGAAGACGCGTGTTTCAGGGAAATAATCTTTTTAGCAAAGGCGCCTGTTATGGCGCACGCGAGCGTGTTTATCCCTCAACATTGTCCACGTCTTATGTATATCTGTCGGAGGACAAGCTTCGGGCCAATATTGGTATGACTTGCGACAGAGGGCAGGTTGAAGTCTACTATCCGATTCTCGACGCGGGCACAAACTGGTATGATGCACAGAATACTTTCGACGTGATGCTTGTGAAGAATAATGCAATTACGCTCAATATATCTCCGGTGGATGGAAGAAAGACACGAGTGGCGCGGATTTCTCTCGAGGGGCTGAAGGTGCGGGGCAATAAGACCAATCGGGTGGAGCTTCGATTTTATATGGAAGATGCCAATGCAGTGCAGATTGAAATTAAGGATAAGGGGTTTGGGGAGTTTTTTCCGTCCACAGGTCAGATTTGGAAAGAATGTTTGCCGCTTGAGGTGATCACATAATGTAAGAAGGAATTGCTTCTGATGATAAAATTGAGGTTATGTAAATGAATAATGTTTGTCTATGTATAGGAAATTATGCGAAAAATCCATTTTATTTAAAATTTTCCGACATTTCATTGTATTCTATAGAAGAGTTATGTTATTATTTTATGGAAAGGGTACATCTTTTAGATGACTCGATTGTCTCGGCAGAGCTTGTGAATTGGATTCGGCAGGAATGCGGGTTAGCAGAACTTGCGGACGAGCTGGATGTGTATGTCAGAAAGCATGTGTCAGTTGCTGCTTTTGTCTCAACGATCTTTGAGCGGACCGGAATGTATGACAACAGTACGGTTAAGCAGGTGGACCGCATTTTGAAAGAGCAGTCAAACCTTACGATAACAGAGAAATACAAAAAGAGAGCAGAATATTTGTACCAGCAGGGTAGATTTCGACAGGCACTTGTCATCTACAGAGAGCTTGCGGAGTATATTCCTTCCAGGGACAGTGCGGGAAAAGCATTGCTATATTATAATATGGCTTCTATTTATGCGATGGATTTTGCATTTAAGCAGGCGGCAGATTTATACTATGAAGCTTACTTGCTTCACCCTGACAGGCAGACAAGATGTGCTTATATTCTCGCGAATAGAAAGGCGCTCACAGACTACGCATACGGTGCTTTCAAGAGGGAGAATCCGAATTGGGAGGAGGATTTTCTCAAAGTGGAACAAATGTGTGCGCAGGCGGATGAAAAATGGCTTGCTTCACGGGAGAGAAAACTGGTGACAGAGCTGGCAGAGCTCAAGGATAGTGGTCAGATGGAGGCGTACCGTCAGCAGTCGCAGACAGTGATCAGACAGCTCAAGAAGGATTACAAGCGTCAGACAAAGAATTAGGGAGGCAGGTATTGTTGAAAGGGGTTATGAAAATATGGGATTATTCGGAAAGATAAAAGGTCTTTTTAACCGACAGACAGATGATGAGGAAAATGTATACAGACCTGATTGGGAGGAGAGCCTGAAACGTGACAATATTGACATGCATGACAAGCTGCAGCGTGAACATTACGTCAAGGCATGTCTGGAGCAGATGTCAGAGGCTTCCAAGGAATTGGATATTCTTGGAGGGGAGTACAATCTAGTGACTTCCTATCTGACAGATATGGAGGAGCTTGAGGCACAGAACGAAGCGGTCAAAGAGCAGTTAAAAGCATACGCCACAAAGATTATTGAGTTGGAGAATGGCAGGGAGAAGTTGGACAAGAAACGCCGTATCATGAAGCCGGAAGACTATCTTCGCATGGAGCGCGTTGAGCAGTATATGCCAGAGGGATATCACAAATTAAAAGAAGCAGAAGATTACCAGGTGCTCGTGAAAAAGGATATGGGAAGGCTTGACGGTGAGCGCCACGCCTATTATTACAGAAAAAATGAGCTTCAGAATGCGTTGCAGAATGTGAAAGGAATTACAATTATGTGTGTCGCCTCGATGCTGTTTCTGATATTGATGCTCTCAGTGATCAGTGCCGCGTGGCAGCTTGACGTCACGCTTGGATATGCGATTGCCATATTGATTATGGCATCGACACTCGCCTTTGTGTTTGTCAAGTTTCACGAATGGCAGAGAGAGCTTGTGAAAGTTGAGAAGGGGATCAATAAGCTTGTTCTTTTGCATAATACAGTGAAAATACGCTATGTGAACAATACGAATCTGTTAGAGTATTTATATGTAAAGTACAATGTCAACAGCTCCAATGAGCTTAAGAAACTATGGGACAAGTATCTCGAGGAGAATATTCACCGTGAGCAGGAGAAGCAGATGGAGCAGGATATGGATTTCAATGAGGCGGCTCTGCTGAAACTTCTTCGCAGCTGTAATATTGCAGATCCCAATGTCTGGCTTCATCAGGCAGCGGCGCTGATTGACAATAAGGAGATGGTGGAGATCAGACATGATCTGATCATCAGACGACAAAAGCTCAGGAAGCAGATGGAGTACAATGCGAAAGCAGCCCAGGAGGCGCAGGACGAGGTCAAGGATATCGTTGAGAAATATCCTGAATATGCAGAGCGGGTACTGGATTTGGTATCTGATTATGAAAAGGCACTTGCATAGGGAAAAGTTGCTGTGCGGTTAGCGCGAACGCAATCGAACATATTCGTTTGCTAATGATATAATGACAATAATAGGAGGAAAAAATAATGCAGAAATTTGCACCAGTTAAAGAGGGTAAGGTACGTGAGGTATATGACAATGGGGATAGTCTGATTATTGTGGCAACAGATAGAATTTCCGCATTTGATGTGATCTTAAAGAACGAAATAACAAAGAAAGGCGCGATACTGACACAGATGTCAAAGTTCTGGTTTGATTTTACAAAAGATGTTGTGCCAAATCACATGATTTCAGTGAATGTCAAAGACATGCCTGAATTTTTCCAGAATGACAGATTTAATGGCAGCAGTATGATGTGCCGCAAGCTCGAGATGCTTCCGATTGAGTGCATCGTGCGCGGCTATATCACAGGAAGCGGCTGGGCAAGCTATAAGGAAAACGGAACCGTGTGCGGCATCAGGCTTCCCGAGGGATTGAAAGAGTCAGAAAAGCTCCCTGAGCCCATCTACACACCGAGTACAAAGGCTGAGATCGGATTGCATGACGAGAATATTTCCTTTGAGCGGAGCATCGAAGTGCTTGAGGCAAAATTCCCTGGTAGAGGTGAGGAATATGCCACAAAGATCAAGGATGCCACGATTGCGCTCTATAAGAAGTGCGCGGCGTATGCCCTGAGCAGGGGGATTATTATCGCGGATACCAAGTTTGAGTTTGGTCTTGACGGGAACGGAAATGTGGTGCTTGGCGATGAGATGCTCACGCCGGACAGCTCGCGGTTCTGGCCGTTGGAAGGATATGAGGCAGGAAAGGGACAACCATCTTTTGACAAGCAGTTTGTGAGAGACTGGCTCAGGGCAAATCCTGACAATGATAATCTTCTGCCAGATGAGGTTGTCGCTAAGACGGTTGATAAGTATAAGGAAGCATTCGCGCTGCTCACAGGAAAAGAGTTTGCTTAGGCACGAACGATCGAGGGGTATGGGAAAAATTTATGTATAATGAAGATATCGACAGAACGCTTGCCGAGACTGGCTTGAAAGAGGCGTGCGGCGTCTTTGGCATCTATGATTTCGACGGACAGGATGTCGCCTCCACGATATACTACGGACTCTTTGCCTTGCAGCACAGAGGGCAGGAAAGCTGTGGTATCGCAGTCAGTGAAACGAGTGGCCCAAAAGGAAAGGTAGTCTCCTACAAAGGCATGGGACTTGTCAATGAGGTGTTCACGCAGGACAATCTGGATACAATGAAGGGTGACATTGGTGTGGGACACGTGCGTTACTCGACTGCGGGAGCTTCCACGCGGGAAAATGCCCAGCCGCTGGTGCTAAATTACGTAAAGGGAACATTGGCGTTGGCGCACAATGGAAATCTGATCAATGCGTCGGAGCTCAGGCATGATCTGGAATACACAGGCGCGATTTTCCAGACCACGATTGATTCCGAGGTGATCGCATACCATATCGCGAGAGAACGGCTCAACACCAGGACGGTAGAGGATGCTGTCAACCGGGCATGTCAGAAGATTAAAGGTGCTTATTCCCTGGTTGTCATGAGCCCGAGAAAACTGATTGGTGCAAGAGATCCCTATGGATTTAAGCCCCTTTGTATTGGAAAGCGGGAAAACAGCTATATTATCACTTCTGAGACTTGTGCGCTGGATACGATTGGCGCGGCGTTTGTGCGGGATGTGCTCCCGGGTGAGACTGTCACAATTACTCCCGATGGAGGGATTATGTCAGACCTGTCGCGTGCGCTTCCGAAAGGGCAGGAGGCAAGGTGTATCTTTGAGTACATCTATTTCGCAAGGCCAGACAGTCATTTCGATGGGGTGAGTGTGTATGCGTCGCGCATTCAGGCCGGTCGTTTTCTTGCTATGGATTCACCTGTGGAGGCGGACCTTGTCGTGGGTGTGCCCGAGTCAGGAAATGCGGCAGCACTCGGCTATTCGCTGCAGTCGGGGATTCCATATGGCACTGCTTTTGTGAAAAACGGCTATGTGGGGCGGACATTTATCAAGCCGAAACAGAGCAGCCGCGAGTCGAGTGTAAAGGTTAAACTCAATGTCCTCAGAGAAGCTGTGAACGGGAAGCGCATTATCATGATTGATGACTCGATTGTGCGCGGAACGACCTCGGATAGGATTGTGAGAATGCTCCGGGAGGCTGGTGCAAGGGAAGTACATGTCCGCATCAGCTCGCCGCCGTTTCTGTGGCCCTGTTATTTTGGAACAGATGTTCCAGAGAGAGACCAGCTGATTGCACATAACAGGACAATCGACGAGATTAGAGGTATCATAGGTGCCGATTCGCTTGGATATCTGAATATCGATCGATTAAAGGGGATGGTGGACGGACTGGGTATCTGTACAGGGTGTTTTAACGGTAATTACCCGATGGAGCCGCCAATGCAGGATATCCGGGGCGATTTTGAGAAATAAGTAGAAACAGGTTTGCGGCAGTGGAAAAGGGATTGGCCCTGCCGGCTAAATAAGGAGAAGAGTATGAGTACAGACAGATACACAAGCCCCCTTTCTGAGCGCTATGCCAGCAAGGAAATGCAGTACATTTTTTCACAGGATATGAAGTTTCGCACATGGAGACGGCTCTGGATTGCACTGGCGGAGACAGAGATGGAACTGGGATTGAGCGAGAATGGCAAGCCTGTCATCTCACAGGAGCAGATTGATGAGCTGAAAGCGCATGCGGAGGATATCAATTACGAGGTGGCAAGGGAGCGCGAGAAGCTTGTCCGTCACGATGTGATGAGCCATGTGTATGCTTATGGGCAGCAGTGTCCGAAGGCAGCAGGCATTATTCACTTGGGGGCGACCTCCTGCTACGTGGGGGACAATACGGATATTATTGTGATGAATGAGGCGTTGAAGCTTGTGCACAAGAAGCTTGTAAATGTGATTGATGGGCTTGCAAAATTTGCAGAGAAGTACAAGAGTCTGCCGACGCTTGCCTTTACACATTTCCAGCCGGCACAGCCTACTACTGTAGGAAAGCGTGCTACGCTCTGGATGCAGGAATTTTTGATGGATTTGGACGATCTCGAGTATGTGATGGGAAGTCTGAAACTGTTGGGATCTAAGGGAACAACAGGTACACAGGCAAGCTTTTTGGAATTGTTTGACGGTGATCAGGAGACGATTGACAAGATTGATCCCATGATCGCTGCCAAGATGGGCTTTCAGGAGTGCTATGCCGTATCAGGGCAGACGTATTCCAGGAAGGTAGATACGAGGGTGGCCAATATTCTTGCTGGGATTGCAGCAAGCGCGCACAAAATGTCAAACGATATCCGACTGCTGCAGCACTTAAAAGAGGTGGAAGAGCCCTTTGAGAAAAACCAGATTGGTTCTTCTGCGATGGCGTACAAGAGGAACCCGATGCGCTCTGAGCGCATAGCATCATTGTCCCGCTATGTGATGATCGATGCTTTGAATCCTGCAATTACTTCCGCGACACAGTGGTTTGAGAGGACGCTGGATGATTCCGCAAACAAAAGACTTTCGATTCCGGAAGGATTTCTTGCAATTGATGGCATTCTCGATCTGTGCCTCAATGTGGTTGACGGACTTGTGGTTTACGACAAAGTGATCACGAAACATTTGATGGCGGAGCTGCCGTTTATGGCGACGGAAAATATTATGATGGATGCTGTGAAAAACGGTGGAAACAGGCAGGAACTTCACGAGAAGATCAGGACACTTTCCATGGAAGCAGGAAAAAGTGTCAAGGCGGATGGAAAGGACAATAATCTGCTGGAGCTGATCGCTGCCGACCCGGAATTCAATCTGACATTGGAGCAGCTTCAGACGGCGATGGACCCGTCCAGGTATGTGGGACGATCGCCGATACAGGTCGATAATTTCCTCCACAAGGTGGTCAGACCAGTGCTTGAGGCAAACCATTCCGAGCTTGGCGTCAAAGCGGAAATAAATGTCTAAATTAATGAATAAATATTCTTTACTTATTCGTCAAAAAGTTGTATGATTATTAGCGGTGTGCAATGCACAGTGCGGCGAGTATGCATAAGCCTGCTCGTATGCGTAAAGATACAATGTAGTAGTAATAGGAACCGGAGGTATGTCAATGGTAAAAGCAGTAGTAGGAGCTAATTGGGGCGACGAGGGAAAAGGTAAGATTACCGATATGCTCGCACGCGAGGCAGATATTGTTATCCGTTTTCAGGGGGGCGCAAATGCAGGACACACAATTGTGAACAATTATGGCAAGTTTGCACTTCACACCCTGCCTTCAGGCGTATTTTATAATCATACGACAAGCATTATCGGCAATGGTGTGGCACTGGATATTCCGATAATGATGAATGAGATCAAGTCGATCACGGACAGAAACGTGCCGATGCCAAGGATTCTGGTATCAGACAGGGCACAGATTGTGATGCCGTATCATGTATTGTTTGACCAGTACGAGGAGGAACGTCTGGGTGGAAAGTCGTTTGGCTCCACCAAGTCAGGCATTGCTCCGTTCTATTCTGATAAATATGCAAAGATTGGTTTTCAGGTGAGCGAGCTTTTTGACGAGGAGCTCCTGAAAGAGAAAATCGAGCGTGTGGCAGAGCAGAAAAATGTAATATTAGAGCATTTGTATCACAAACCGGCAATTGTTCCGGCAGAGCTTCTTGAGACGCTGCATGAATACAGAGAGATGATTGCGCCTTATGTATGTGATGTCTCCGCATATCTTGACGAGGCGCTGAAAGCAGGAAAAAATATTCTCCTGGAAGGGCAGCTTGGCACATTAAAAGATCCTGACCATGGCATTTATCCGATGGTGACATCTTCATCGACACTTGCAGCTTACGGTGCGATCGGCGCCGGAATACCGCCCTATGAGATCAAAGAGATTTATACGGTGTGCAAGGCATATTCATCAGCAGTTGGCGCGGGCGCTTTTGTATCCGAGATATCCGGTGACGAGGCGGATGAGCTCAGGCGGCGCGGCGGAGACGGCGGTGAGTACGGTGCTACGACAGGACGTCCGAGACGTATGGGATGGTTTGACTGTGTGGCGTCCAAATATGGCTGCCGCCTGCAGGGAACGACAGATGTATGCTTTACGGTGCTCGATGTGCTTGGATATCTCGACGAGATTCCTGTCTGTACGGGATACGAGATTGATGGGCAAGTCACAACACAGTTCCCCGTGACAGCAAAACTAGCGAAAGCAAAGCCAGTATATACGACATTACCTGGCTGGAAGACCGATATCAGAGGCATCAGAACCTACGAAGATCTTCCAGAGAACTGCCGCAGATATGTTGCGTTCATCGAGGAGCAGATTGGCTATCCAATTACACTCGTGAGCAACGGACCGGCGAGAGATGATATTATATATAGAAAGAGCAGATTAAAGAAATAAAAAGCGATAGCCAAAGGGGATGTACAGCGTCACCCTTTGGCCTTTTTATTTTTTTGGTGGTATTATAGATGAAATTAAGTCAGTTTTCTTGAACTATTTTGATATTTATGTTATAGTTAGCATGTAACACATAGTGTTGACTAAGGAGGAAAAATTTTATGAAGAAGAAAGCATTATCACTTATGCTGGCAACTGCTATGGTGGTATCACTGGCAGCGTGCGGTTCGGACGGAAACACGGATACGAATAATGCTGATACGAGCAATTCCAGCACGGAAAGCTCCAACGCAGATGCGGCCGGCTCCGATTCACAGACAGCGGCGACAGAGGGTTCTGAAACAGTGGCATCTGATATGAATATCGCAATGATTACAGACTCAGGCGATATTACGGACCAGAGCTTTAACCAGACAACTTATGAATCCTGCAAGAGCTGGGCAGAGGCAAATAGCGTGCCATTTACGTACTACAAGCCGGACAGCGATTCTGACGAGGCCAGAAATGCAAGTGTTGACCAGGCAGTAGCAGGCGGCGCAAATGTCATTGTTATGCCTGGGTATATGTTTGCGGCAGCGGTTGTCTCGCAGTCAGAGATGTATCCGGATGTTAAATTTGTGGCACTTGACGTTGGGGCAGGAGATATCTGCGAGAAGGGCGTAGGCGAAGGATATACTTATAATCCAGCGGATTATACCGTGACGGACTATTACAATGAAGACAATGTCTACTGCTGTACATATCAGGAGGAGCTTTCTGGATATATGGCAGGTTATGCGGCAGTAAAAGCAGGCTATAAGCATCTCGGATTCCTTGGCGGCATGTCTGTTCCGGCGGTTACGCGTTTCGGATACGGCTATGTGCAGGGAATTGACGCGGCAGCGACAGAGCTTGGGATTGCAGATGAGGTCGAAGTTGAGTACGTATGTGGCGGACAGTTCTATGGTGATGCAGATATCACAAGTGCTATGGATACATGGTACGGAACGAAGAATGTCGAGGTTGTGTTTGCCTGCGGAGGTGGAATCTTCACATCAGCTGCTGAGGCAGCAGGTAAAGTCGGAGGAAAGGTAATTGGTGTTGATTCTGACCAGCAGCCTGTTATTGATGCCAACTATGGCGAGGGCATGACAGTTACCTCAGCAATGAAGGGACTTTCTGCGACAGTCAACAGTGTTCTCACAGATATCAGGGACGGAAAGTGGAATGATTATGTAGGAAAAATCGAGAATCTTGGACTGGTATCAGAGAATCCTGAGGAGAATTATGTACAGCTGCCAATCGAGACGACACAGTGGAGCGACACATTTACAGAGGATGACTACCGTGCACTTGTAAAGGCGATGTACAGCGGTGAGGTCACAGTATCCAGTGATATTTCAGCTATGCCGGCAACAACTGTCAAAGTGACAGACTACGGCAGCATTAAGTAAAGAGTTTGCGGGCGTACTTTGATTTAAACTTGGAAAAAGGGAGCAGTTCAACTCCCTTTTTTCATAAGTAAGTTTCATTACATGAAGGGAGGTAGTATAGGATGGCTGAGTATGCGATTGAGATGCTGCATATCACGAAAAAGTTTCCAGGAATCATAGCAAATGACAATATCACATTACAGCTGAAAAAAGGTGAGATTCATGCGCTGCTCGGAGAGAATGGAGCGGGAAAATCGACACTCATGAGCGTGCTTTTCGGACTGTATCAGCCGGAGGAGGGTGAGATTCACAAGGATGGGAAGCGCGTGGTGATCAATGACCCGAACGATGCTAACGCTTTGGGAATCGGTATGGTTCACCAGCATTTCAAGCTTGTGGAGTGTTTCTCTGTCCTGGACAACATTATTTTGGGAGTGGAGACCACGAAAGGCGGACTGCTTCAGAAAGACGAGGCGCGCAGGAAAGTAGTTGCTCTGTCTGAGAAATATGGTCTATTGGTAGATCCCGACGCTGTCATCGAAGATATTACAGTGGGCATGCAGCAGAGAACAGAAATCCTGAAAATGCTTTATCGCGACAATGATATCCTGATTTTCGACGAGCCGACTGCAGTGCTGACGCCGCAGGAGATCAGGGAGCTTCTGGCAATCATGAAAAATCTCGCAGCGGAGGGTAAGAGTATTCTGTTTATCACGCATAAACTTTCTGAGATTATGCAAGTGGCAGACCGGTGCAGTGTTCTGAGAAAAGGCAAGTACATTGGCACAGTGACAGTGAAGGATACGACGCCCGAGAAGCTTTCTGCTATGATGGTGGGGCGGGATGTCAATTTTGTCGTGGAAAAGAAGCCCTCTAAGCCAAAGGATGTCGTGCTGGATATCAAGGGTATGACAGTGGCATCAAAACGGCATAAAAACAATGCCGTGAACAACGTATCCCTTCAGGTACACAGGGGTGAGATTGTCTGTATCGCGGGCATTGACGGGAATGGACAGACGGAGTTTGTATATGGTCTGTCAGGTCTGGAACCACTAAAAAGCGGCACGATTACGATGAATGGCACGGATATCACGCATATGCCGATTCGCAAGCGCCTGACTATGGGCATGAGCCACATTCCCGAGGACAGGCATAAGCATGGACTGGTTCTGGATTACTCTCTTGAGGACAATATCGTTTTGCAGAGATATTTCGAACCTCAGTTTACGAATCAATTTGGATTTTTGAAGCGAAAGGAAATCCGGCAGTATGCAAATGGCTTGATCGAACAGTATGATGTGCGTTCAGGACAAGGTGCAGTCACGAAGGCGCGTTCTATGTCCGGCGGCAATCAGCAGAAGGCGATTATCGCCCGTGAGATTGACAAAAATCCTGAGCTTTTGATTGCTGTGCAGCCGACAAGAGGTCTTGATGTGGGAGCGATTGAGTACATTCACAAGCAGCTGGTGGCACAGAGAGATGCCGGAAAAGGGGTTTTGCTAATCAGTCTGGAGCTCGACGAGGTTATGAATGTCTCAGACAGGATTCTTGTGATGTACGAAGGAGAGATTGTAGGGGAATTTGATCCTAAGAAAGTGTCTGTCGAGGAGCTCGGGCTTTACATGGCAGGCTCCAAAAGGTCAAATGGAAAGGAGGCGGCGGGATGAAGAATGAACAGCAAAAAGAAGGCAGTTTTCTGAATAAGTGTATCAGAAACAGCGGTTTTCAGACTATTCTTGGATCGCTGCTCTGTATTGTCATAGGCCTTTTGATTGGGTATATCGTACTGCTGGTCATCAATCCGCAAGGGGCAGGAAAGGCGATTATCGCAATCCTGAAGAACTTCCTGTATTATCCAAGTGCGGCGGCTGCAACGAAATATTTTGGCACGACGCTGGTAAAGGCATCAGCGCTGCTGATGTGTTCGCTGTCAGTGCTGTTTGCGTGGAAAGTGGGACTGTTTAACATTGGTGCGGCAGGGCAGTACGTGATTGGCGCGGGAGCCTGTCTGTACTGTGGATTGAAATTCGGTATGCCATGGTATCTGTGTCTGATTGCTACAATTGTCGCGGCAGCGCTTGTCGGGGCAGTTTCCGGTGCGCTGAAGGCGTATTTTAATGTAAATGAAGTGATTTCCTGCATCATGCTCAACTGGATCGGGCTCTATGCTGTGAATATGCTTCTGACGAATGTGAAAGAGCAGACAACGCCGTATACCAAGCCGCTTTCAAGCACGAACAAGAGTGCGCTGCTGCCAAACATGGGATTGGACAAACTGTTTTCTAAAAATGAATTTGTCACGGTCGGACTGCTGCTGGCTGTCATCGTGGCAGTGGCTATATGGATTCTGCTGGAAAAGACAAAATTTGGCTATGAGCTGAAGGCCACAGGATTGAACAAAAATGCGGCCAAATATTGTGGTATGCGCGAGAAGCGGAATATTATATTGACAATGATGATTGCCGGCGGACTAGCAGGACTTGGTGCAGGGATTTTTTATCTGACGGGCATTGAGCAGTGGATGGTGCAGCAGACATCTGTTCCCGCGATGGGCTTTAACGGGATTGCAGCGGCCTTTCTTGGCGGTTCTAATCCGATCGGAGCGATTTTTGCTTCCTATTTTATCCAGCACATCACCAGCGGAGGGACCTATGTGGATAAGACGATGTACTGCTCGCAGATTTCGGATCTGATTTCCGCATTCATTATTTACCTGTGCGGTTTCGTATTTTTCTTCAAACTTCGCCTGAACAGATATTTGGATAAAAGAGATGAGAAGAAAGGGGGCGCAAAGTAATGCTGTTATTGATTCAGTATACATTAATATTTGCTTCCGTTCTGACACTTGTAGCGCTTGGCGGATGTTTTTCGGAGCACAGCGGTGTCATCAATATCGGTCTTGAGGGTATTATGGTTATAGGAGCGCTTGGCGGGGCGCTTACCATGAAGTACATACCGGCTGGAATGCCAGCTGTCGGCGTTATTTTGCTTGTTGTGCTGGCGAGTGTCATAAGCGGCATGATTTTCTCAATGCTGCTTGGAATCGCAGCGATCAAATTCAGCGCTGACCAGACACTTGTCGGAACGGCGCTAAACCTTCTTGGGCCAGCGGTTGCAGTAGTGCTTGTGAGAGCGATTAACACAGCAGAGAGTGTGGATAACGTATCTTCGACGGTTGTGTATGGGCAGGCAAAGAAGTCGTTTCTCGTGAATATCGGTTCCTTTGAGTTTAACTGGTTTATGCTGATTGCACTGCTGGTATTGATTGCATCTTATATTATATTGTACAAGACAAAATTCGGGCTGCGCCTCTGCGCCTGCGGCGAGCATCCTCAGGCGGCAGATTCCGTGGGAATCAATGTCTATAAGATGCGTTATGCAGGTGTTCTGATATCAGGTGCACTTGGTGGACTTGGCGGTCTTGTCTACATCACAGCCGGTGTCAGCGAATGGAAGTTCGAGAACGGTGTGGCTGGTTTTGGATTCCTGGCTCTGGCGGTTATGATTTTCGGACAGTGGCGTCCGGTCAATATTGGACTCACAGCCCTGCTGTTTGGAATGTTCCGCGCGCTTTCCAACGTCTACATGGGCTTTGATGCGCTCGTGGCGCTCAAGATTCCGAGCACGATATACAATATGCTTCCGTATATTATTTCACTGGTTGTTCTTGTATTTGTCTCTGGAAAATCAAGGGCACCCAAGGCAGAGGGCATACCTTACGATAAGGGAGCAAGATAGACAAAATCCCGATTGCATCGGTGGTGCAGTCGGGGTTTTATTTACAAACATCATAATTGTAATACAATAATTATATGGACAAGAGAACGCGGCCTTCAGGCCGTGAAATGCAACAGAATTTTTGGTGGGGACAGATTTTATGAATTGCGATTTGACACAGGGAAGCATTATGAAGAAGCTGTTGAAGTTTGCGTTTCCGATCATGGTGGGAAATGTGCTCCAGCAGCTTTACAATGTGGTGGACACGCTGATCGTCGGGCGCTTTCTCGGGAAAAACGCACTGGCGGCGGTGGGCTCCTCCTACACGCTGATGGTTTTTGTGACCTCGATTATTTTAGGGCTCTGTATGGGCAGCAGTGCCTTTTTTTCCATGCAGTTTGGCAGGCGTGACTATGACAGGCTGGAAAAGGGAATCTATATGGCGTTTCTGATGATTGGAACAGTCACTGTGACTTTGAATATCCTGGTCTATGCAGGGATTTACGGGATTCTTGCATTTCTCCGCGTGCCGGACGAGGTGGTGCCGTTCATGAGAGAGTATCTCTTGTGGATATTTGCGGGAATTGTGGCAACTTTTTTGTATAACTTTGCGGCAAATTTTATGCGCGCCCTCGGAAATTCGCTGATACCGCTCTGTTTTCTTGGCGTCTCAGCAGTTTTGAATATCTTCCTGGATTTATTTTTTATCCGCGTGCTGATGTGGGGCGTGGGCGGAGCAGCGGCGGCTACCGTGATCTCGCAGTATGTGGCAGGTGTCGGCATTCTGATTTACTGTGTGAAAAAATATCCCGAGGTACATATCAGGAAAGAAAACAGGCATTGGAATCAGGGCATTTTAAAAGAATTGCTGGGGTTATCGTCGCTGACCTGTCTGCAGCAGTCCGTCATGAACTTTGGCATTCTGATGGTGCAGGGACTGGTCAACAGCTTTGGCGCTGTGGTAATGGCGGCCTTTGCGGCGGCAGTCAAGATTGACTCGTTTGCCTACTCGCCAGTGCAGGATTTCGGCAATGCGTTCTCAACCTATGTGGCGCAGAACTACGGTGCAGGAAAGCGCGACAGAATCCGCAAAGGAATGCGCGATGCGGTGCTCAGTGCATTCCTGTTCTGTTCTGTGATTTCTATGCTGGTGGTCTGTTTTGCCAGGCCGCTGATGTCGCTGTTTCTCGATGAGAGCAGCGCGGAGGCGGTTGTGGTGGGAGTCGGGTATCTGCGCATCGAGGCATCGTTTTACTTTGGGATTGGACTGTTATTTCTGTTTTATGGGTATTTTCGGGCAGTGAACAAGCCCGGAATCTCAGTCGTTCTTACGGTGATATCCCTTGGAATGCGTGTTCTGCTGGCATACACGCTGTCTGCGATAGAAGGAATCGGTGTGACGGGAATCTGGATGTCTGTGCCGATTGGGTGGTTTTTGGCCGATGCGGCGGGAGCAGCGTTTTATTTGCATAAAAATAAGAAAGAGGGGCTGCGCCTGTTCCGTAGCGTATGATGGATGGGAAAGGATGAATGACAATGGGACATTACATACAAGCGATTATTGGAATACATGAGACTGTTCAGAAATTTGTGGATGACTGGGTCCGTGCGGAGGAAATCAAGCTGCCGCAGGGATATGGAATGGTGTTTTTGACAAACGCCCTCTTAGAGGACATCACAGAACTGTTCGACGTACCTGATGCGTTCTGCTATCCCGAACTGGATTTTTTTACCGTGGCAGCGGACCAATTCCTGCAGCAGTATTCGTTTCGCGCGAAACTGGCTTATATAGAAACCGACTATTTTGGGGGAGTCGGAACGCAGGCGGGTGTACTCTATGAAAATGGACGAATCGCGATTGAGCCGCGCAGCGGCGATGGAACGGTAAACCTGCTGTTAAAGGAACTTGGCGTCTGGTGCGTACCTGGTAAGGATGCGTTTGACAGTCTCAACCTCGGAAGATATCGCCATATGCCGATTGACAAGGGTTCGATATAATGATAATATAAAGAATGTAATCATTAAGAAACGGAGGTAATTGATAATGACTAAGATGAATAACCGTATTGGAATGAACTTCATGAAGCGTGCGATTACCTCGGAGAACTGCAAATAAACGTTGTGTGTGGCCGTGGTATCGTCTGGTGCCGCGATTTTATGCATACAGCAGATTTTTCAATCCCAAAGGCATAGAATGGTGTCTCTGGGATTTTTTGCGTGAAAGGAGAGATGTGCTATGATACAGAACAGGAAAAATGGATTGAAGATTGAAAGCAGAAATAAATGGATTGGAAAGAGGAAAAGGCGAAATGGAAAATATAGCGATTGTTACGGCGGTGCACAGGGACCGCTATGAATTATGTTTCGGAACGGAAATTTTATATGGAAGATTAAAGACCACAGCATTTTACAACAGTGGGGAGATCGTGATGTTTCCGACGGTCGGCGACAGGGTTCGGGTGCTTCGGAATGCGGACGGTGACAGTACGATTCTCAAGGTCATGGAGCGAAAATCAGTATTTATGCGCCTGAATGCGACACAGGGACTGCCAGACCAGGCGGTGGCAGCCAATTTTGACGATGTTTTTATCACAATGTCACTGAACAGGGATTTTCACCCATCAAAGTTAGAACGGTATCTGACCGCCGCATGGCAGAGCGGCGGGACGCCGGTTATCCTGCTGACAAAGTCCGACTTGATGGAAGATCGGGAACAGGTATTGGCGCAGGTAAACACACTGGCGCCCGGTGTCGATGTGTACTGTGTGAGTTCGTATACCGGGGAAGGATTTCAGCAGTTGGAAAAGTATTTTGCGAGTGGACATACAATCGTGCTGCTTGGCTCCTCGGGAGTTGGAAAGTCCTCGTTTGTGAACGTCGTGATGGGATCAGAGCAGATGCATACTAACGATATCAGGGAGTCGGACGCGCAGGGGCGCCACACGACGACATATAAGCAGATGTTTACGATTCCGGACCAGATAATTCTTCCTGACAGGAGTGTCATAAAAGGAGGCGGCAGAATCATCGATACGCCGGGAATACGGAAGCTGAGCATGGGAGAGGGCGCAGACGGAATGGAATCCACGTTCGAGGACATTGAGGAGCTTGCGCTGCAGTGCAGATTTTCAGACTGCAGGCATCAGACTGAGCCAGGCTGTGCTGTCAAAAGGGCCCTGGAGGCGGGAAGGCTTGACCAGCGGCACTGGAAGACCTATCTCAGCCTGCAAAAAGAGGAGGCATATGCCAGGGAAAGGCAGCAGATATTGATGCGAAAAATGGAGAAGTCAAGAAGACGGAGGTAAAACAGACTAGCAACCGACTGATGGTCACGGAGCTATGGGTTCATGAGAGCCTGCGGAGACAGGGGATTGCGCATCAGCTCATGGCGGTTGCGAAGGAGCAGGCCGTCCTGGAGCACAGGAGGGCAATCATCCTGGAAACGCAGTCATGCAATGTCGGTGCAATCAGTTTTTATCAGCAGGAAGGCTTTGAGCCAATCGGGATTGACAGCTGTTGTTACTCGAATTGCGATCTGGAGCGCAGGGAAGTTCGCATAAACATGGGGTATTTTCCGAACTTTGGAATCACGACTGCGGACGAAAAAATTTAGATGCATTCATGGGAATCGAACTTGTCGATGGTGCCCTGTCTGAATTTGGAGATTAGTATATAGAACCAGAAGTGTTCGAGGATTTATCGGAGGAAGAAAATGAAGTTTTCACAGCAAAATTTGATGCACCGGCCAAACAGAAATATCCATGTCAATGGGATTGAGGAGGAATACAATGAAAATATATTATGATAGAGATGATATTTTGATACGCGATATGAAGCAGAGCGATGCGCAGGCGATCACCGAGGAGGAGATTGCACAGGGCTGGAATGCCAGCGTAGACAAGTATGAGATGAGGCTTCGTGACCAGAATGAGGGGAGGGCCGTGGCTCTGGCTGCAGAATACCACGGTGAGATTGCGGGCTATGTCAATGTGTATCTCAATTCTGAGTGGGGAGCATTTGCAAATCAGGGGTATCCTGAGATTGTTGATTTTGGCGTGTTGGAGAAATACCGGAAGAGGGGAATCGGCAGTAAGCTGATGGATGTGGCAGAGCAGATTGCATCAGAGTATTCGGATACGGTCTGTCTCGGCGTCGGCCTTCATGCCGGATACGGCAGTGCGCAGCGAATGTACGTAAAGCGCGGGTATATTCCCGACGGTACCGGCGTCTGGTACCAGGATGCGGTTTGCGGACAAAATGCGGACTGCCGTAACGATGATGATTTGGTGTTATATTTTTCTAAGAAGCTTGAAAAATAACAAATTTTCCTTATGCTGCTTTTTGACTTGTTTTTTCTGTCTCCCTGTTGGTACTGAAAGACAGTTTTCTTGCCATGTAGACAGCCGGGGTGTCCAGAAGGCTTGTGAAAATAAAGATGACATAGCTCGAGAACACAATGTTCATCAAGGTTCTGAACTCATAAACGCCCCAGAATGCAGCAAAGGTGTACAGCAGCGTGTTAAAAAACTGTGAGACCAGCGTGGAACCGTTGTTTCTCAGCCACAGGAATTTTTTGGAGTCATTGCACAGTTTCGTGGTCCGTGCCCAGATGGCATGGTATGCAAAGACGTCAAACGCCTGTACGATGGCGTAGACGATAATGCTGCTGAGCATCAGCCGCGGCGTGTTGGAGAAGACGGACGCAATCGCCGGCGAAGCCCAGTCGCTGGCGTTTGGCGTGTAAAGCATCCACGACTGCGAAATCAGGATAAATGCGCCGGAAGTAAGGATTCCAATCAGGACAGCCTTGTTTGCGGCGCGTTTTCCCTCTGTCTCGCTCAGAATATCCGTGACCAGAAAGGTTGATGCAAACAGAATATTGCCAAGTGTCTGCTCCATGCCAAAGGCATTGACGACGATTAAGACCTCAATGTTCGCTGCAATCGTTGCGAGCACCGTCCAGCAGTACAGACCTGATTTTCCGAGAAAACGGTAAAAAAGCACCACACAGGTGTAAATCAGAATCAGACTGACAATTAATAAAAGTTCATTGCTCATGATAAATTCCTCCATGTCGTAGTAATTTTTTGAAATATATTTGACTCATAGCAGGCGGGATAGTGTACCGCGGTGTTCAACCGACTCCGAAATCTGTATTGTCCAGCAGAATGTCCACCCGTTCCTTATCTTTATAGATGGGATAAAGCTTTTTTAGAAAGATGTCGATGACGGACGGATTGGGCTTTACGCTGGTTGTGTTTTCGACCATGATGTTGATACAGACCCGCTCGAAATGAGCAAGACCTGTCTCGATATCATACCGCATTGAATCTTCCGTCTGGCCATCTAAACCAAAGAGCAGACAGACCTCGTCAAAACAGGCGGCAATTTCTGCGGGAGAGGTCTCGTCGATTCCTTTGCGGAGCACCTGCTCGCGGTACGGATTGTCAAAGGTCTCCACGCCAATCTTGAGTTTTACCTGAATCCCGTGTGTTTCAAAGGTCTTGCGGAATGCGGGCACCGCGTCCCGGTGCGCCCAGTGGCATTCAAAATGGATTTCGGTTATCTTTTTTTCAATACATGTTTCCAGAATCAGCGAAACTGTCCTGGCATCCAGATCCACAAAGCTTCCCGAGTTGATGACCTCGAGCTTTTGGTATTTTCCTGTGACCTGTTTTAGAATTTCCTGATTCAGTGTATAATTGCTGTTCTCATCAGGACTGAAGTCGAGGTGGTAGTCGCAGAATGTGCAGCGCCGCCATTTGCAGCCCGAGCCGCGCAGCAGCACGATTTCGCGCCGGTTTTTCTCTGTAATTTCAGAGTATCTTGTCAGTGAATCGTTTTCCATAGTTTGTCTGGCCTTTCCTGGGAGCTGTTTTCTGCAGTTCCGTTATAGTTATGGATGACATGCGTGCGGGTTCTCCAGAGGAGTCAGCCAGCAGGCAGGGCTGGCAGATACCCGGTTTAATGCCTGGTCAATGAAAAAGGGAATCTGCAGACATACAAATTCCCATCAAAACAAAAGGAGCACAAAGCTCCGAATTTTACATAAAACACACAGGCATAAGGACAGATATGTCTGCTTTGTTTAAAATCCATAGTTTTGTTTATAGACAGGATGGTTTCGAACTGTCTGTATGAAGTTTTTCATTGGCAGAGCTCATTATAGCACGTCTCCTGACAAAAGTCCACAACAATTTTTGTTGATTTTTTATCAATTTTGTTGATTCCTTTTTTCGCCGGGCTCCTCTGGGTCAGGCTGTTCTGGAAAAAGTTCTGCCATGGTGTGCTTATTCTGCATACGGCCGACGCAGAACAGCGTAAGCCACGCCAGAACAGGAACCGCAATAATGCAGAATAAAAGCCCCATAAAGCGATTTCCGGATTCCCCGGGGGCCGCAGTAAGAGCGGATATTGAAAACGCGATAATCAAAACAGCAATCGCAGCCAGCGCAATGAGGGCAATGATCCGTCGTGCCTTTTTATTCATAACGGGATATCCATACCTTTCTATAGATGCTATATCAGTGTGATTACAGCCACCGCTGTGGCAATTTATAATATTGTTTTGTTTCTAGCAAATATCATTCTGTCGTTTCAGAGCATTTTTCAGATATGCTTTAGTATATCACAACGGGTATTGTTACGCAATCGAATATATATTCCTACTCCGGATTCAGAAATAATAGGATTGCAAATAGTATGTTTTGGGTATAAACTTATCATAGAGTGATTCAAAAACTGATAGTAAGGAACTGTTCACAATGAGAGTGGAGAATGCCACAATATGAAAAAAGGGAAGTTAAAATATTCTGACAGAAAGCGTTTTGCCAGGCTGGATGGCATTCGCGGGATTGCGCTGCTGAATATGATTGCATACCATACCATATGGGATTTCGTGTATCTGTATCAGATGGATTGGAACTGGTACAAATCAGAGGGTGCCTATGTCTGGCAGCAGGGAATCTGTTGGACGTTTATATTTTTGTCCGGCTTTTGCTGGTCGCTTGGCAGTCGGACATGGAAGCGAGGCATCATTGTGTTTCTGGGTGGAGCCATCATCACGTTTGCGACATTGATTGCAATGCCGCAGAACCGCGTGCTTTTTGGCGTGCTGACGCTTACGGGTTCCTGTATGTTATTGATGAATGGGATGGACAGATGGCTGTGTAAACTTCCGCCAATCGTTGGAATGGCTGTTAGTGGAATTCTCTTTTTTCTGATGAGAAATGTGAATGAGGGATATATGGGATTTGAAAAGTGGAATTTGGCCAGGATTCCAGGCGCATTTTACCATAATCTTTTTACGGCATACCTTGGATTTCCACAAAAAGGGTTTTATTCGACCGATTACTTTCCGATACTACCGTGGATATTTCTGTTTATGGCAGGATATTTTACATTTCGATATCTCAATGGGAAAAAGAGGATGCGTTTTTTGGAAAAGAGTGTCCTATGGCCGGTCGAGTGGCTTGGAAAACATTCTTTTGAGATTTATATGGTCCATCAGCCAGTCATCTATGCGATACTGGAACTGATTTTTTGGGTGCGTGGAAAGTACGGATGAAAAGTACGGATGAAAAGGATGGGTTTAAGGAATGGGATATTTTCCTTTTTTTATGAATATCACAGGAAAGAATGGGCTCATTGTGGGCGGTGGCCGGATAGCACATCACAAGCTGCAAAAGCTGCTGCCATATGGGGCGAATCTGACAGTAGTGGCTTCTGAAGTGTCGGAGGAACTGGAGCAAACAGCATTAAAAAATGACATTTGTGTCGTAAGAAGAGACTTTGAACCGTCGGATTTGGCAGATATCACGTTTGCAATTGCGGCGTCGAATGATGCAGACATAAATTTGGAGGTTGGCAGACTTTGCAGAGAGAGAGGGATTCTCGTCAATGTGGTGGACGACAAAGACGCGTGCAGCTTTATCTTTCCGTCACTTGTAAAGGCAGGAAAACTCAGTATTGGTATCTCGACAGAGGGCGCAAGTCCAGCGGTAGCGGCGTCGCTTCGAAGCCAGATCGCGTCTGTGATACCGGCGCAAATAGATGAAATCCTCGATTATCTCAATCGTTTAAGGCCGCTGGCGAAGGCGCATATTGGGGATCGCAACAGGCGCACAGCATTTTTGAAGGAAATGGCGCGGACATGCATGGACCAAAATGCTGTGTTTGATGAACATGAGACAATGCGGCGGCTGAAAGTATTCACGGATGCAAACAGGAAGAATAATACAAATATTACAGGCAAAGTGCTGCTTGTCGGCGCAGGCTGCGGCTGTTATGATCTGATTACATTAAGAGGACTTCGCGCAATACGGCGGGCAAGTGTCTTGATATATGATGATTTGATTGCCCCAGGGCTTTTAGAACATGCCTCGGAGAGCTGTGAGCGAATTTATGTGGGAAAGAGAAGCGGCAGACACAGTATGTGCCAGGAGCAGATTAATGCGCTTTTGATTCAAAAGGCAAAAGAAGGCGGTCTGGTAGTCCGCTTAAAGGGCGGTGATCCGTTTGTGTTTGGCAGAGGAATGGAGGAAATGGCTGCACTCTTAGAGGAGGGGATCGATGTGGAGTATGTTCCTGGAATCACTTCTTGCATTGCGGTTCCGGCGTTTGCTGGCATTCCGGTGACACACAGGGAGATCAGCAGAAGCTTTCATGTGATTACAGGACATACTGCGTCCGGCAGCCGGGAAATTGATTTCCAGTCACTTGCGTGTCTCGAAGGCACGCTTGTATTTCTGATGGGATTGGGGCATCTGACGCAGATTGCGGAGGGATTGATGCGGGCTGGAAAGGATGCGGCTACACCTGCTGCAGTGATACAGGGCCAATTTGATTCAAGTGTGGAAATGGTGCGGGGAACGCTTTCGGATATCGCGGCAAAAGCAGAGGAGTCCCAGATCCAGACACCAGCAGTGATTGTCGTCGGAAAGGTTGTGGATGTTGTAAAAAGTTCTGTAACATGTTATAATGTACACGAAAGAAATGAGCAGTATAGAGAACAAAAGGAGCATGACAATGAAATTAAGTGAAATACTACAGAAGAATGATGTGACACTGTCCTTTGAGGTTTTTCCGCCGAAGGCTACATCCAATTATGAGGCCGTGCAGAAAGCCGCATACGGTGTTGCAAAATTAAAGCCAAGCTATATGAGTGTGACATATGGCGCAGGCGGAAGCACACGCGGCAGTACGTTAAAGATTGCAAAGGGAATTCAGGAGGAGTATGGAGTCACGACAATTGCGCATCTGACCTGTGTGGGGGCTACAAAGGAGGGAATCCGGCAGTCACTTGCAGACATGAAGGCGGCAGGAATCGAAAATGTACTTGCTCTGCGCGGCGATATGCCCAAAGATTTCGAGGGAGAACCGTTTATTGATTATCACTATGCGTCGGAGCTCACTGCAGATATTAAGGAGTTTGGCGGTATGTGTATTGGGGGAGCATGTTATCCGGAAGGGCATGTCGAGTCTGCAAATACACATGAGGATATTCTGAATTTAAAGAGAAAAGTTGATGCGGGCTGTGAGTTTCTGACGACGCAGATGTTTTTTGACAACAATATTTTCTACCATTTTCTCTGCAGAGTGCGTGAGGCTGGAATTGACGTTCCTGTGATTCCGGGGATTATGCCGATCACAAGACCTTCTCAACTGCGAAATGCGATAAAACTGTCTGGCTGCAACGTGCCGATGCGGTTTCGGAGTATTGTGGACTGCTTTGGCAATAATCCGGAGGCGATGCAGCAGGCAGGCATCATTTATGCCACGGACCAGATCATTGACCTGATTGCAAACGGGATAAAGCATGTCCATGTCTATTCCATGAATAAGCCGGAGGTCGTAAAAGGGATTCAGGATGGTCTCAACAAAATTATTTAACAAAATATTTCAAGGTATGATTGCCTGATTTCCGGCATAGATTATACAAATACAAGATTTCATGGAAATAGAAGGCTATGCGGAATATTTATGTTGGAGATGTGGGTGTTGCAGTAAAGTATCTGCAGTTGGCGCTGAACAGAGCAGGTTTTCGGATTCAGATTGATGGTCAGTTCGGAAGAGAAACCTGCAGTGCGCTGAAAAGATTTATGGGAGAGGGAGTCGGCTGCTACGTGGACAGGGCAGCGTGGGCAAAGCTGATTCCTTATCTCAAAGGTTATACGACACATGTGATCACTGCAGGGGAAACACTGTGGGGAATAGCAGATGCGTATGATACACTGGTATCGGCGATATTGACGGCAAACCCGTCGCTCGATGCCATGAATTTACAGATAGGGACGCGGATTTACGTTCCTTTTTCTTTTGCGCTGGTGGATGAAAGTGTGCCGTACACGTCAAGCCTTACTGAGTTTGTCATGGAGGGATTGAAGATTCGTTATCCTTTTTTGATTTCGGGCTGTATCGGGAAAAGTGTCATGGGCAGGGAAGTCTGCTATCTGCAGTTTGGAGAGGGACCGACGCAGGTCTGCTACAATGCCTGTTTTCATGCGAATGAGTGGATTACGACACCAATATTGCTGAAATTTGCGGAGGCGTACGCAAAAGCTTACGCGGAGGGGGAGGAGCTCTATGGGGAAGACACGGAAGCGCTGTTTAACGAGTACAGCTTATACTTGATTCCGATGGTCAATCCAGATGGCGCTGACCTTGTAAACGGAATGATCCGAAATGAGGAGTATGTCGAGCAGACAATGGCGATTTCTGCGGATTATCCGTCGATACCGTATCCGGAGGGCTGGAAGGCAAACATCAACGGAATCGATTTGAATCTTCAGTTTCCAGCGGGATGGGAAAATGCAAGAGAAATTAAGTTTGCGCAGGGTTACACGTCCCCGGCACCGAGAGATTTTGTGGGGGAGGCGCCGCTTTCGGCAATCGAGAGCATTAATATGTACCATTTTACGACAGCACATAATTTTCAACTGGTACTTGCCTATCACACACAGGGCGAGGTAATCTACTGGAAATACCTCGATTACGAGCCGGAGCGGTCGAGGCGCATTGCAGAATATTTCGGAAGAGTCAGCGGTTATCTGGTGGAGGAGACACCCTACGCGTCGGGTTATGCGGGCTATAAGGACTGGTTTATCGAGGCGTACAACCGCCCCGGATATACAATTGAAGCGGGGCGCGGCACCAATCCGCTGAGTATGAGCCAGTTTCCCGGGATTTATGCGGATAACAGGCTGATATTGGTGGGGGGAATGACGCAGCTGCGCGCTCTGGAGAATTGAGCAGCTGCCGACACCATTAATCTGTAATGGCCATAAGTTCCCCGTACTTTCCCCACATTTCCCTGGTAACAGGGCGTTCCAGCTTCTCATACTCTGCACGGACAGCGCTCAATACGTGTTCCATGCAGAGTTTTCTTCTGTCATGGATTGCCATGACACATGCGGCATAGACCACATTTTTGATAATGCCCCCAGTGAAGTCAAACTGTTTTGACAGGTAATCGATGTCCAGTTCTTCGCGAGGCAGCTCTGGAGGCAAACAGTCCTCCCAGATGCTTCGCCGCATTGCGGCATCGGGAGACTGGTATTTTAAGACATATTTCATGCGGCGCAGAAAGGCTTTGTCGATATTGTTGTACAGATTTGTGGCGAGTATCACAATGCCGTCAAACTGCTCGATGCGCTGCAGAATGTAGGAGACCTCCATATTGGCGTAGCGATCCTTTCCGTCCGTTACTTCGCCGCGCTTGCCAAAGAGGGAATCAGCTTCGTCGAAAAAGAGTACAGGCTTTGCTTTCTGGGCAAATGCAAAGATTTGCTCCAAATGTTTCTCTGTCTCACCAATGTATTTGTCAAGCACATGTGACAAGTCAATCTGATACAGGGCAGTGCCAAGTTCTTTGGCCATGGCATGTGCAGTCATGGTTTTTCCTGTTCCGGGAGGTCCATAGAGCAGCACAGTCACAGCCCTGCCATAAGGATATTGGCGTTTGAGGTTCCACTCTTCGAAAATCCGGTATCCCTCGGAAGCGCTGCAGCAGATCTGTTCCAGTGTCTTTTTTGTCTGGAGAGGAAGTTTTAGATCTTCAAACTGGATAGATGGATATAGCAGCTGCCCCAGGAGTTCTGCCTGTCCTTCGTACAGGATTTCCTTGCAGATAACAGCAAAATCCCCCGGACTGTCCTGACTGGTACTGCGCCAGCGTGATACTGCATCGGCAATTTCGCTTGCAGAGAGCTGGTATCGCACAGAGCAGTCGGCACAGTCCAGCGGAAGCTGGTAAAGCTTGGAGAAGCCACAAAACATTGCTTCCCGTTCTCCGCGTGAGGGTTCGCGAAGCGCAATCTGATGCACATGGAAACAGTCGCCGGGTGAAACGTGTACCTCTGCATCTGTGCACAGGATTACGGGAAGATCTGCCTCAACGAAAGGAAGAACTGTCTGGGTCAAAAAATCTGACGCTGTTGTCTGAATTTGCTGGAGCAGTGGTGTGGTGATGCCGTGGAGACAGACCACTGCATTTTTCAAATAGGCGGCGTGAACGAGCCTGTTCCAGAAGGAATCCGCCTCTGCATCAGATTCGAACAAACATTTGCATTTTGGCATGTGGACAAGAAGCAAGTCTTTTTTCATCAGGCATGCAGTATGTCTGGCAAGAAAACGCTTTCCTCCGGATCCTTTTAAGTGGAGAATGTTCGCATGAAAATGTCCGGTGTCAGAGAGCCACGCTGCGCCTTCCACGGCGAAGTTCTGTCGGATAAACAGGGGATGCAGTGTGAGACTGTGCTCAAAATATTCTACCCGGTCGGAATATAGTTTGGGAAACAGACTGTTTGAACCAGTCAGGTAGGAGAGCAGGGCATTGTCAATCTCAATTGACGCGTAGGGAAGGGGATTTTTGTTCCAGTCCACAGTACATACTTTTTGGAGTTTCTGCAATCTGCGCATGATATCATTGTAGCTGGAATGTGTGATGCCATCCAGTTCTGATGCAAGCTGTATGGTTACAATATTTCCGGTGTAATAGTTCAGATAAGCGGCAAATTCCGGCACATACGCTGCAGCGAGGCAGAGATCGAGCACATTGTACAATATGCCGCTGTCCAGTTCCTCCTCTTCTCCACAGAGGCGGGAGAGGAGTTCGTAGTAGCGGCAGGCCTCTGGTCCGGCATCACGCTGCCATGCTTCCAGATGCGCTTCGGTCAGGCGCTCCGTGAGCACGCGGAGATAGGGGAAGCGTTCAAAGCTGTTCTGGCGCCCGGTCTCCTCCAGATACAGGTAAGATTTCAGGATAATTCTGTATATTGTGATTTCCAGAAAGTTCATGAGATACATTTTCCTTTCTAAAAAGATTGCAAATCTTTTTTACTCTTATCATACCAGACAGAGGCGGAAATGTGTAGCAAAATTTATTAAAACGGATTGCTTTTTGTAATATTTTTGTGTAAAATGACAACAAGATAAGGAAGGGGAACGATAGGATAAATTGAGACAATGGAGAGCGGCAGGCAGTGGCACTGCCGGATAAGAAGATGCAGGGGAAAGTGTGGATGAAGGTGTCAGAAAGAACGGCACAGTCATATTAAAATAAGGAGTGATTGATTTTCATGGGAAACTATACAATAATTACAGAAACTGGCAGACGTTTGGTGGAAGTGCTGCAGAGTGTATTAGTGCCGAATCTGGTACAAAGCGCTGACGAGATAGGGCTTAGAAGCCCTGAGGACAGGGGAGATGTGGTGGTTGGAGTGTTTCTGTATGACGTGCGGTTAAGCGAGGAAGTGTTCCAGCATTCGCGCGTGGTGACAAGAGAACGGATTTCGAAGCCGCCTGTATTGCTGAGTCTTTATTATATGATTACGGCCTATTCCAAGAGTGATGCTGCCTACAGGCTGATGCGGGATGAACTGATATTGGGCCGTATTATACAATATTTTTACGACAATCCGATTCTTCTTCCAAACGAGGATGAGCCACACAAGGCATACGACACTGAGCTGCACGTCCAGATGTTGAATCCGGATACAGACGAGCGGTCTAAGATATGGAATTTTCCAAATGTAGGAAACAGATTGTCACTGTTTTATAAGATATCGCCGGTTGCGATTGATTCAACAGCAGGCAAGGCGATTGCAAAGGTTACAGAAATGGATATCGATGTAATTTTGCGGACAGATTAGTAATTTTCACTTATTTCAAATAATCCTGAAAGCACATTTAAGGAAAAGGATTCTGAACGCGGCTGCGTTTCAATAAAAAAGAAAGGACATTAGTATTATGGAAAATGTAGTTATGGTGCTGTTTGATGTGGAAAGCGAGGCATATCAGGCATTGTCTGAGCTCAAGCGGGATGCGGTTAATCCTTTGTATACAATCTCGCAGATGGAACTTGTCAAGAAGATGAATGGCCGAATTCTGCCCTGCGATGGATTTGATTCCGGCGTGGATACACGGGATGATGCTGTCATGGGTGGATTGATTGGAGGCTTGGTAGGGATTTTGGGCGGACCGCTTGGTATACTGCTCAGCGGGAGTATTGGCGCCTTGATTGGAAATGTGAAAGATACCTTTGATGCGGAGAAGAATATCTCCATGTTGGAATATGTCAGCGAAAAAGCGAAGGAGAATCAGGCCGCACTGATCGCGCTGCTTCAGGAGACAGATGAGATGCATTTTGACCGCAGGCTTTCTAAATTCAGGACCGAGATTCTCCGCTGGGATGCCGCCATCATTGCAATCGAAGTCGAGGAAGCTGAAAATCTGGAAAGGGAGATGCAGAAACAGGCAAGAGACAGAATGCGCAGCGAGAAAAAGGAGGAATTCAGGCAGAATATAGACGAAGCGCGAAATAAAATCCATGCGGACATGGAGGCATTGAAACGCAAATCCATTCGGCACAATAAATCCGACTTCTGAACCAGCCCTTTTATCGCGGTGCTGCCGTGTGGGGAGACTGCGCTACGATTCTCCCGTGGACGTTATATCAGCAGTACGGTGACAAGAGTATTCTGGGAGAGCAGTACGAGAGCATGCATTCCTGGGTGGACTGGGTCACAGGAAGAATTGAGAAGGCCGGAACAGACGGTTTGTGGACAGGTGATTTTCAATGGGGTGACTGGCTGGCGCTGGACGGACCTGTGAAAGGCGGGACCTAGGCGCGCTGGTGGTTGTCAGAAGCCGCGGTGGGGTTCAATAGAAGGAAAAGTAACGAAAAGGGGAGCTATGCAGGAAACGCATACAATGGAAAAGTGTTTAATAGATAAACGAAAGGTACATTATGAAACAATTGAAAAAAATACTTTATTTTTTATTGGGGATGCTGATTGTTTTTTATGGATTTGCTATAGTATGTATTTTAAATCCAGATATATCAAAGGCTGTAGCAGCAATCTTGTATTCAGATCCGGTATCAGATACAGTCCAGCGTGTGACAGTAGAAACACAATCTGATATACCGGATTCCGATTTTTATGAAAATGGCGCAGATATCGAACCATCGGACAGGGAATCTTCTGACTGGAGTCCTGATGAGGTGCAGGCAGCGGATCGGGATTCAGAAGTGTTCTCCGGCGGGCGTGAAAACGAAGGCATAGAGGAGGGAATCGCTTCTGATTACATTCCGCCTGAGGAGTCCGAGCTTGTGATACCGGAAACTGTGTCAGGCAGAAACGGCTATCAACAGGTGCAGGATGAGCAGGAGCAGATTGATGATACTGATGCAGAGCGGCTTCAGAACCAGCTCGATACAGGCTATACCGGAGACGGGCTGGAATTCAATGAGCTGTACTATCCTTACTACGCTATGCTGAATGAAAAGGGAAAGCACCTGTATCGGCAGATCTATGCAAACGGCAATGAACTTTATCAGGCCTTTGCGCCTGTGGAATCCGTGACAGCGGGAGAGCTCAGAAATATCTTCTCCGCAGTATACAACGACCACCCGGAACTGTTCTGGATGGAAACGGCATACTCCGGTAAGTATGTGAGAAGCGGTCAGTGTGTGGAGATTGACTTGCGGTTCAACCGCACAGCGAGGGATCTGGAGAACGCAAAAGCGCGTTTTGAGGATAATGCGGAGCAGATTTTATCAGAAGCGCAGAATTTGTCGAGTGATTACGACAAGGAAAAATTTGTACATGACGCGCTGATTGACCGCATTACGTACAATATGGGCGCAGAGATGAACCAGAGTGCCTACAGTGCGCTGGTCAATGGCCAGACTGTGTGTGCCGGGTATGCGAGAGCTTTTCAGTATCTGATGCAGCAGCTGGGCATTCCATGTTATTACTGCACCGGGTTTGCCGGGGAGAGCCATGCATGGAACATCATCAGGCTGGATGACGGCTTCTACAACGTGGACACCACATGGGACGATACCGGAAACGGTACATATGACTATTTCAATAAGACGGACGCAGATTATGCGAGCAGTCATATCCGGCGGGATTTGTCTGTATATCTGCCTCCATGCAATGGGCAGGCATACCGGAATCTGGAGCCGGAAGAAGTGCAGGAGTCAGAGGGCAGCAGTCTCAGAAGTCTTGCGGATACAGGACTGACAGAGGATCAGGTTTTTACGGACCTGCAGGGATATTATGCGGACTGTTATGATCAAATGCTGCGGAACGGACGGGGCCGATACACCTTTTATAATGTATTGGAAGGTGATGGCCTGGTGGAGCAGTGGTATCGCGATTATCAATATAATCGTTTCAGTCAGGCATATATGGAAGACGCCATGACGCAGATTGATGCCGCTTCCTGTGAAATAACATTCGAGGTGGAGGCTCTGCAGGGCGGAAGATATTTGATCGGTCATGAATTGTATGTGCGATAATGCGCCTTTCGTTCAACGAAATTCAAACAGTTTGCTAACTGGAACTTCCAATGCTCTTGCAATACTGAAAATCACATCAAGCGAAACAGCACAATCATTATTTTCTATCCGTGACATATGTGTACGGCTGACATCAATCCGATCGGCCAATTGGATTTGACATAATCCAGAAATCCGGAACAAAAGCGCATTATGTGATTGACAAGATAATCTTTCTGTAGTAGAATCAATATAATTCGAGATGCGAAGTAAATTGCAAAATTCAGTGAGTGGATGGAATGATGAGGCTGGAAGAGTACGGTTTAACAGAAGAATTTTCCCGGATGATAACAGACTACATAGAGGAGATCAGGGAACTGTTGTCATCCAATCTGTGGGAGAATATCTTTCTGAATAGTTCGAAGAACGAAGTTTTTATATTTTGGCTGCTCTATCAAAAGGGCGAGGTGAACATGACCGAAATTGCGGATTACATTCATGTGCCGCTGAACACCGCAACGGGAATTATCAGCCGCATGGAGAAAAACGGACTGGTCGTGAGAACCCGCTCCGAGGAGGATAAGCGGGTCGTCAACATTGGATTCAGTGAAAAAGGGATGGAACAGTTTGAGGCGCTGATCAGGGAACTCGTTTCCTATGGCTTGAAAGTTATGGGTTCCTTTACAAAAGACGAGATGGAACTTTTTTATAAAATGACTTCCAAGATTATGGTAATCCTGAGACAGGAGAACAGGAAAGAGAAAGCTCCGAAAAAAGTGCGGAAGATTACAATTGAATAAAATGTTATCAGGCAGCCGGCGGGCTGCTTAAAACAGGGTAAATACTTCGAGTATAGAACTATTCTGAACAAAGACTATTCGAAATAAAGACTATTCGAATCAGGAATGATTGTGATTCGGGGATTTAAAACAGTTTTCATATGATAGAAATGGAGGATATCATGAAAAGAATTTACATCTTTACAGGTAAAGGCGGTGTGGGAAAGAGCAGTGTCGCGGCGGCCCATGCCGTCAGGAGTGCGGAGGAAGGGAAGAAGACCCTGCTCGTGAGCACGGACATGGCGCATAATCTGGGGGACATCTTCGAGCATAAGCTGGGAAAGGAGGCGGAAACAGTACTGCCCAATCTTGACGCCTATGAGATTGACCCGGAGTATGTGATGGAGAATGATTTTTCCGCTGTAATGAATTACCTCGCAGGCCTTTTCCCGGAGACGGAGGAGGGCAGCATGCAGAATATGGGAATGATACCGGGGATGGAAGAGCTGTTTTCGCTGCTCAAGATTGCGGACATTTATCACAAAGAAGAGTATGAGAGAATCATCGTAGACTGCGCACCCACCGGCGAGACCTTGTCGCTGTTAAAATTTCCCGAGCTGCTTTCGTGGTATATGGAAAAATTTTTCCCAATTGGAAAGGTGGCAGTGCGGATGCTGGCGCCTGTTTCCAAAGCGGCGTTTCAGGTTGAGATGCCAAATAAAACTGCCATGAATGAGATCGAGAAAATGTTCCTGAAATTAGTGGAGCTGCAGGAGCTTCTGAAAGACCGGGCGATTACCAGCGTCAGAATTGTGACAACGCCGGAGAAAATGGTCGTAGAGGAGACGAAGCGCAATTATATGTACCTGAATCTCTACAATTTCAATGTTGACGGAATCTATATCAACAGGATTTTGCCACAGGATTTGGACAATGACTTTTTTACACAGTGGATTGCCATTCAGAGGGAATATATCGCCTGCATCAAAGAGAGCTTCGCTGCCCTGCCGATTTATGAAATCCCGTGGTATGACGAGGAACTCAGGGGAGAGAAGGCCATTCGGAGGATTGTGGAGGACGTGTTGGCAAGAAGCGACGTGTTTGCAGTGAAAAATATCACGGAGCGGGAGTGTTTTGAACAGACAGAGGCGGGATATCAGCTGAAGGTTTTTCTGCCTTGTGCAGACAAGAAAGATATCGATTTGTACCAGGCCGCGGCGGATCTTGTGATTAAGACAGGAAATTTCAAGCGCAGCATTCCGCTCCCCAACATACTCCGCAGCTATGTGGTCACAGGTGCAAAACTGGAAGGCGGAATACTGTGTATCCGGTTTGAGAAAGGAAGGAATGAAAATGAATAGGGAAATATGGAATCGATTGAAAATGGCAGGGGAATACCAGAAAAAGGCCATATATGCACTGTTCCCGGAAAAGGTAAGCAGGCATTTGGACGTGATTGAAACAGAACTGAAAATGATGGCTGTGGAAATCGCTGCGGATGTGGTGAGGGAATGCAGGAAATGTGATGGCAGCAGCGCTGGGCAGGATGATAAAAAAGAACCGGAAGTGAAGAAAGTCGACATTGTATAAAACAGGGGGCGGACGATGAGGATTATTATCTATACAGGGAAAGGCGGCGTGGGAAAGACCAGTATGGCAGCAGCGACCGCATTAAAAATAGCGAAGGATGGGAAAAAAGTGCTCGTGATGAGCACAGACCAGGCGCACAGCCTGGGGGATTCCTTTGACCGGAAAGTCGGAAAGGAGCCTGTGAAAATCACAGAAAATCTGTACGCAGTGGAAATTGACACCGTGTATGAAAGCGAGAAGAGCTGGGGAAATTTAAAGGATTATATCAAACGGCTGCTCACCGCAAGAGGCGGGGGAGGTATCGAAGCGGAGGAATTATTAGTATTTCCAGGATTGGAAGAACTCTTTTCGATGTTTCAGATATTGGATGTGTATGAGAGCGGCGCCTACGATACGATTATCGTGGATTGTGCGCCCACGGGGGAGACCTTGTCGCTTCTGAAATATCCTGAGCGCCTGTCGGGTTTTGTGAAAAGGATTCTTCCAATCGAGCGGACAGCGACTAAGACGGTTGGAAGAGTGATCGAAAAGACGATGAAGGTTCCCATGCCAAAGGACAATGTGTTTGATGACATCGAGTCCCTGATGGAGAGGATGAAGAATCTGCAAAAGCTTTTGCTGGACAAGGAGACTGTGAGCCTGCGCGTGGTCACGACGCCGGAGAGAATCGTGATTGGCGAGGCGAAGCGCAACTTTACCTGTCTGTATCTGTATCACTATAATGTAGATGCGGTGATCGTAAATCATATTTATCCCCGGGAGGCGATGGAAGGATATTTTAACAAATGGACGCAGATGCAGGAGGAAGCTTTGCAGGAAATAGCGGAATGCTTTAGTGAAGTGCCCCGCTTTTATGTGGAGCTGCAGCAGCGCGAGCTTCGCACTGTAGAGATGCTGGAGACCCTGGGAGAACAGATTTTCAGGGCGTGCAATCCCAATGATGTGCTTTTTCAACAGAAAATATATGAAGTGAATGCAGAGGAAAGGAGTCTTAGAATTTACCTGCCCTTTGCCGACAAAGATGAGCTGCGGCTCGAGCAGGAGAAAAATGAACTGCTGGTGGGCGTGCGAAATGAGAACCGCAGGTTTCCGATACCGCCAGAGTTTGCCGGAATGGAAGTCGCGGGGGCAAGATTTGAGGATGGGTATTTGAATATCCGGTTTGATTAGAAAATGCTTTCTGTCATTTACCAGAGGGAAAAATGGCGCTTTTGTTTACAGATTCGAATTCCAATGTTACAATGATACTGTATCTAGATTACAGGTTTTCGGAGGAGTGAAGCATACATGAATTATAGACCGCTGCCGACTGGGATCAGCGATTTTGCGGAGATGATTCGATAGCACAGCACAAAAAGCCTCGCCGTAGCCCACTACGTCTGCGTTTTTTGTACTGCACTCTCGAAGAAATATCCTGCGCAATCTGTATCACTTATTTTCCTACAGTTCCTTAAGGTTGCAAAAGATATTGACGAGATGGATGCGAGGGCGGACGAGGCAGTCCATCAGATAGAGGACAAGAAGTATGATATGGATCTCAGAGATGACGGATACAAGTATGTGAGCTATTATGGAATCGCTTTCTGCGGCAAGGAGTGCGTCGTGCACTGTAAACCGTGCGAAGCAACAATTTTAAGAAACTTGAAAGGCAATTCCTGACGAAGCAAAGGTGACGGATTCTGCACAGGAGCGGTCAGGCATCTGCTGGATATCCAGGCTGTCAAGGGCAATCTGGAACATTGCAGACTTTGATATAGGAGGAACATAATATGGCGGCGTATTTATTTGCACATTTTATCGGCGAGGAGAAAAACGGCGAGCAGATCTATTTTTCAGTGAGTGAGGATGGGCTGCACTGGAAGGACTTAAATAATGGAAAGCCAGTGCTGATCTCACAGACAGGAACCTGTGGAGTGCGCGATCCGTTTCTGGTCAGGAATCCGCATACGGACACCATTTATCTGATTGCCACAGATTTGCGGATTGAGGCAGGCAGAGGGTGGAAGGATGCACAGGAAAATGGAAGCAGGAGCATTATCGTGTGGGAGACAGAGGATTTCGTGCACTGGTCAAAAGAGCGGAGCTGTGAAGTGGGGCTTCCCGGTGCCGGGGATGTGTGGGCGCCGGAAGCGGTGTATGACAGGGAAAAAGAAGCCTTTCTGGTATTCTTTGCCTCCAAGGTAAAAAACGAGGGAGATACAGAGGGAAAGCACAGGATTTATGCTGCATATACAAAAGATTTTCAGGAGTTTTCAGAGACATTTCTCTATATGGAAAAAGAGATGGATGTCATCGATACTACGATACTGGAAAGCGAGGGGTATTATTACCGTGTGTCCAAGGATGAGACAGATAAAAGGCTCATTCTGGAGAAGTCCGATTCCCTTACAGGGGAGTTTGTCAAAATTGATTCCCCTGTACTGGAAGACCTGGTCGGTGTGGAGGGACCCGAGGGGTATCTGCTTCCCGACGGAAAGACATGGTGTCTGATCGCGGACCAGTTTATGGCAGGAAAAGGTTATCTTCCGATGCTGACAGAAAATCTGTCCTCCGGTGATTTCAGAATCCTGTCGCCAGAGGAGTATGACATGGGAAAGACAAAGAAACGCCACGGCGGTATTCTTCAGATTACGGACGAAGAGTACGAAAGGCTGCTGCTGTGAATTAGAGAGACAAAAATGATCGTGCGATAGCAGCGCAATGGTCCGAAGTCGTAATATCAGGCCTGATACCCGACAATTTCGTAGATATCTTTTCCGGCCTTCGCGGAGAAATAAGCTTTCAATGCCATATTTTTATCCCATTTTTCCTGTGGATAGTTTCCGTATCGGCGCGCTACGTCTGACATGCGCGCCTCCATCGTCATGACACCCTCAGCTCCTGCCATGCTGTCGCAGAGCTGAATCAGGCGGTCATAGTCATCGTATTCTGTCGCAGCCAGCGCTTCCTCAAGCTCTTTGACCGCATCGTCCTGAATGTCAAAATTTCCGATGTAATCATGGATATCCTGGATGCTGAAGGAGTGTGTCAGGCAGATTCTGGCTGCTTCATCGTAGCCGAGTTTGCGCATATAATGATAGCCGTCATAGATATGTCCCATATGTTTTACACCAAATTTTCTGCCGATATCGTGCAGAAGACCTAATATATAAGCCTTTTCACTGTCCATGCCTGCGCAGGCTCCGGCAATCTGTTCTGCACACCGGGCGGTTATTTTGCTGTGGTTTACCCACGCTCCCGGGTTGCATTGTTCTGCATCTCTTAATAGATTTTCCGCTGTATTTCGATCTGGTAACATAGTAGCCTCCTCGTATTTTAAATTGTATTGTGTATTGGCTGTACAATGACAGACTGCATGGTTATCCGTGCAGTGAAATCAGTATACCATTTTCCGGCTGTAAAAGACAAGGCTGTTTTTGCTCAGCTGCCTATCTTGACGCTGAATCAAAAATATGATAGTATTACTATCACAAAATAAAAACAGAGGGAGGTGTTGATTTTGGGAGAATCCCGGATACGGAAGCAGCAGATGGAACAGCGCACACAGCAGATTCTTCATGCTGCATTGAAACTTTTTTGCGAGAAAGGGATTGAGGATACATCCGTCGAGGAGATTGCCAAAGCGGCGGATGTGGGACCGGCCACGGTCTATCGCTATTTCGAGACGAAAGCAGAGCTTGCGATCTCAGCGGGAATTTCCTACTGGCAGAAGGTTTCAGACAAGTATGTAGGCGTGCTGTCGGAAGAAAATTATCAGAGAAAGAAGGGATACGGTCAGCTGCAATGCATTTTTCACATTTTTGAGGAGCTTTTCAGGGAGGAGTGTCCCTTTCTGAAATTTCTGCAGGAGTTTGACATTTTTGTCCGGAAATACCAGATTTCAAAGGAGCGGCTCGCGGAATACGAGGAGGGAATCCTGAATCTGAAATCTTATGTGACAGATGCATTGGAAAAGGGACTTGAGGATGGAAGTCTGGATTTTCCGTATACTGTTGACGAGGTGTATTTTTCGGTGATGCATATGCTGCTCAGTCTGATGCAGAAGCTGTCCTGCAATGGCAGTATTCTTTTGTCGGACGAGCGGGTGGCGCTGACATTGCAGATTAACATTGCAGGAGATTTGATTCTGCGGGGACTTGGCGGTTTCCATGCAGAGAATTTGGAGGGTATGGTATGAAATCGTTATCTACAGGAAAAATGTGGCTTTTTGCGATGGGGCAGTTTGGCTGGTCATTGTTGTCCGGTTTGATATCAAACTGGCTGGTGTATTTCTATCAGCCGGACGAGGCATCGATTGCGCAGGGGCAGACAGTGTTTATCCCACAGGGACTGGTTATTTTGGGGATTTTTACGGTGATTGGGGGCATTACGGCTTTCGGGCGGTTCTTTGACGCATTTACAGACCCATGGATTGCGTCCCTGTCAGACCGCTGTACTTCGGAACAGGGAAGGCGTATTCCGTTCTTAAAATGGGCTTCTCTGCCGCTTGCCCTCTCCACAGTGCTTGTGTTCTGGCCGCCAGTCGGTCAGAACAGCTGGCTGAACGCCGGCTTCTTGTTTGTGATGGTGATGGCATATTACTTGTCAATTACGGCCTACTGTACGCCCTATAACGCCCTGATACCAGAGTTAGGGCACAACCAGCAGGAGCGGTTAAACATCTCAACCGTGATTTCCTTTACCTTTATCGCGGGAACGGCGGTCGCTTATCTGGCTCCGGTAATCTGGGGAACACTGATTCCGGTGTTTGGGCGCGTCAATGCGATCCGCGTGACATTCGCTGTCATGGCGGTGCTGGCTTTTGTGTGCATGCAGATACCAGTCTGGTCAATCAGGGAAAAGGAGTATGTCGATACAGTACCCTCACAGGATACAGCGTTTTCCTCGCTTGCTTCCACTTTTAAAAATAAGGAATTCTGTAAGTTCGTCGGATCGGATATTCTGTACTGGATTGCGATTACGATGTTTCAGACCGGACTTCCGTTTTTCGTGACAAGCCTTTTGAAGCTTTCCGAGACGATGACGACGATCTACTTTGTCGGCATGACAGCACTGTCGCTGGTATTTTATATTCCGATTAACAGGCTGGCGCCGAAGCTCGGGAAAAAGAAGCTGATACTGGCGGCGTTTGTAATCTTTGCACTGTCTTATCTGTACACAGGATTTCTCGGAAGAATATCCGTGATTCCGGCAAATGCACAAGGGTTGATTCTGATGGTGGTGGCGTCGTTGCCGATGGCGGTATTTGGCATTCTCCCCCAGGCAGTCGTTGCCGATATCGCACAGAGCGACGCAAAGCGCACAGGGAGCAACCGGGAGGGAATGTTCTATGCAGCCAGAACATTTGCGTTTAAACTTGGGCAGAGTCTGTCCATGCTGCTGTTTACAGCGGTTTCCACAATCGGAAGTACATCGGGGGCGGGATACCGCATCGCGGCGTTTGGGGCAGCATGTTTCTGCTTCCTGGGTGGAATCCTGTTTCTCTTTTATAATGAGCGCAAGATTAACAAGGATATTGCGTAGGAGGGTATGGAAATGGACAAAAGAGCAGTGTGTGATATGATATTGCCGGAAGAAGGATATGCGGAGGCGATGGAGACCGTTGTCGAACCATATCTTGCGGAGCGGATGAGGACAGGATACTGTGAGCGCGAAAAGGGAAAGCGGATTTTTTACGCGCGATGTCTTTCAGACCAGCCAAAGGGTGTCGTCATAATTTCCCATGGCTATACAGAGACAATCGAGAAGTACAAGGAAAATATATATTATTTTCTTTGCGGGGGATATCATGTCTTTATGCCGGAGCACTGCGGTCATGGGCGCAGTTACCGCATGCGCAGTGATGCGGACGATTTGTCGCTTGTGCATGTGGAGGATTATATACGGTATGTGGATGACCTGCTGTATGTGAGCCGCATGGCGGCAGCAGAGTTTCCCGGACTGCCAGTCCTTCTGTATGGACATTCCATGGGTGGCGGGATTGCGGCGGCGGCAGCTGCGCGGGCACCAGGATTTTTTGACAGGCTCATCCTGTCCTCTCCGATGATCCGGCCAAGCAGTGCGCCTGTTCCGTGGCCTTTGGCGTGTGCGATTGCAAAGGTTTTCTGTGCTGTAGGAAAAGAGGAGCAGTATGTCATGGGGAATCATGCATATAGCGGACCAGAACCATTTGCCGGCAGTGCTGCTGTGTCGGAGGCGAGATTCAACTATTATCGGGAAAAACGGAGCCGGGAACCTTTATTTCAGATGAGTGCGGTATCTTACGGATGGCTTTGGCAGGCGGCACGGCTCAACCGCTATCTGCAAAGGAAGGCATGGCGCGGCATCACCTGCCCTGTGCTGGTCTTTCAGGCGGAGTGCGAGACATATGTCTCCCGGATAGAACAGGAACGGTTTGTGCGGAAACTGAGCCGGCGCATGAAGGGGAAGGCGAAGCTTGTGCGGGTACGCGGTGTGAAGCATGAGATTTTTAACGCAGGCGCGCGGGTGCTGGAGCGTTATTGGTATAAAGTTTTGGGTCAAAAGAGCTTGAAAGAGTCTGCAAGTCTGTTATAATGAGAGAAGAAATATTGTGTGCAAAACACAGAGGAGGAAAACGGATATGAGACTGACAATCACAGGAACAAAGGGTGCAGACATTCCAAAAGAGTTCGTGGGACTTTTTATTGAAGATATTAATTATGCGGTGGACGGCGGGTTGTATGCAGAGCTGTTGGAGAACAGGAATTTTGAAAGTATGGAGGCCTTTGGCGGCGAGAACAAAAAGGATTATTACGTCAGGCATGACGGGCTGTATGCGTGGAAAACCTATCCTGAACATGCGCCAGTACAGCTTTCCGTTGTGCAGGGAAGTCCTGTGTCCGGGAACAATCCGCATTATCTCAGGGTAGAGAGCGGGCAGGAAACGTGCGGGTTTTCCAACAAGGCGTACGACGGGATTTCTCTGCGCCCGGGTGTGCGATATACGGTATCTTTTTATGCGAGAAGCGTGAAATATCAAGGCAAAATAACAGTTGCTATTATGAAAGGCGGAACGGTTGTCTGCGAAAAGAGTGTCGCAGCCGAGATGGCAGATGCCTTTGGCTGGAATAAGTGGATTTCCTATGCGCTGGATCTGACTGTGGAGAAAGAGGTTTCGAATGCGGAGTTTGTAGTTCTCCTGGAAAATCCGGGAATCATGGAGTTCGATCATTTTTCCATGATGCCGGAGGACGCAGTCTGTGGAATTTTCCGCAAAGACCTCGCGGAGTGTCTGAAAGACTTACAGCCTGGATTTCTGCGTTTTCCTGGCGGTTGTGTCGTGGAGGGGTCCACACTTGCCAACCGCTATCGGTTCAAGGACACGCTTGGAAACAGGGAGGAGCGCCGCTACAACTGGAACCGGTGGGCAACGCACGGGAACAGTGCGGAAAACGACTTTCACAGCCGCTATGCCCACTATGGACAGACGTACGGGATCGGTTTCTACGAATATTTTCTGCTGTGCGAATACCTGGGGGCAAAGCCGCTTCCGGTTCTCGGTGTGGGTTTGGCGTGTCAGTATCAGTCGCACGAGAAGGTCGATTTGGAGTCGCCGGAGATTTATGAGTATATACAGGAGTATCTTGATCTGATTGAATTTGCAAACGGCGGAACGGACACAAAATGGGGCTCTGTCCGCGCAAAGATGGGACATGAGGCACCATTTGGACTGGAAATGGTCGGTGTCGGAAATGAGCAGTGGGAGGACAAAGAGAGCCGTTTCTTTGAGCGGTATCAGCTGTTTGAGAGAGAGATTCATAAGGTGTATCCGGAAATCCGGTTAATCGGCACAGCGGGGCCGGAGCTGGATTCTCCGCGGTTTCAGGCGGCGTGGGACTTTTACCATGCACATGAGGACAAGGAAAATTTTGTATATGCGGTGGATGAGCATTACTATATAAAGCCGGAGTGGTTCTTTGCGCATACGGATTATTTTGACAAAGTGCCACGCGGCACCAAGGTTTTCTTTGGAGAGTATGCGGCACACTCGACAGACCCCGTCAAACCGATCCCCGAGAAGGCTACAGAGAGAAACACGCTGGAAGCGGCGCTCGCAGAGGCGGCCTTTATGACAGGAATGGCGCGGAACAGCGATGTGGTGGTCATGACCTGCTATGCACCGCTTTTGGCGCGCGTCGGATATACGCAGTGGAATCCTGACCTGATCTGGTTTGATGATAAGAAGGTGTGCAGGACGCCGAGTTATTATGTACAGCAGATGTTTGCAAAGAATGCCGGTGATTACAATATTATGATGGAAATCGATGCACAAAGTGGGAAAATGCCTTGTCAGGCAAGCTATGACAGAAACGCAGGGGAGCTGATTGTCAAGCTTGTCAATGCATCGTCTAATGCACAGGACGTTGCGCTTGCTTTCGGGAACGATTGGGAAAAATCAGGTCAGGATGCGAGCGTGATACAGTTGACCGGCAAACAGCTTTCCGACATCAACACACTCGAAAACGAACTGGTTCAGCCGGAGGAAAAAATCGTATCGCTTGGGGATAATCGGTATCAGATGCCGCCATATTCCTTCTCGGTATTGAGAATTCCGGCGGAAGGGAAGGCGTGAGAACTGGAGGGCATGGTATATGGGGATTTACTTAAATCCGGATAACGAGGGGTTCTGGATGTCGGTCCGTTCCAAAATATATGTGGTTCAGTCGACAGGATATGGGGCTTTCCTATGCGCTGCGGAAGATTTATGCCAGGACAAAGAGAAAGTTCATTTTTCTGGTTGATGAGTGGGACTGTGTGATGCGCGAGAGACAGGAATCTGAGACACAGCAGAAACAGTATCTTGACTTTCTGAGAAATCTGCTGAAGGACCAACCCTATGTGGCACTGGCCTACATGACGGGCATTTTACCGGTAAAAAAATACGGAGAACATTCTGCGCTGAATATGTTCACTGAGTATTCGATGACTGACCAGAAAACGTTTGAAGAATATACCGGTTTTACAGAGGACGAGGTAAAGGCACTTTGCGGAGAATTTGATATGGATTTTGCCGAGATGAGCAGTTGGTATGACGGATATATGTTCACGAAGTTTCAGCATATCTATAATCCACGGTCAGTCGTGGAGGCAATGTGCTGCCGCAGATTATCAAATTACTGGACTTCCACAGAAGTCTACGATGCATTGAAAACTTATATCGATATGGATTTTGACGGACTTCGCGAGGACATTGTGAGAATGCTTGGCGGCGGGCGTGTTGGGGTGAACACGCGCAGTTTTCGGAACGATATGCGCAATTTAGAGCGGAAGGACGATGTGCTGACGCTGTTGGTTCATCTGGGGTATCTGGCGCATGATGCAGTGGCAAAGGAAGTTTTTATTCCAAACAAGGAGATTGTTGAGGAATTTGAGACAGCGATGAGTGTGAGAGGGTGGTCTGAGGTCATGCGTGTCGTAAAGGCATCCGGGAAACTTCTTGATGATACTTTGGCCTGCAGCGAAAAAAGTGTCGCAGAGGGGCTTGACAGGGCGCATACAGAAGTATCATCGATATTGACTTACAATGACGAGAACTCATTGGGGTGTGCGATTGGGCTTGCGTATTACAGTGCAAGGAAAGACTATAAGCTCATCAGGGAGCTGCCGACAGGGCGCGGATTTGCAGATGTCGTGTTTCTGCCTCTTCCACACACGGGCAAACCAGCGCTGATCGTAGAATTGAAATACGACAAAACAGCTGACTCTGCCATACAGCAAATTAAGAACAGGCAGTACACACAGGCGCTCGAGAACTATATTGGAGAAATATTGCTTGTCGGAATCAACTACAATAAAGATAACGCAGACAAACCGCACAGCTGTGTGATAGAGAAAGTGGAAAAGACCAAATAAATAAGGAAGTGATATTCGTGAGCAATAAGAAAGACAGTATGAGCAAGTTCATCAGCCTTGTCCTGCGTCATCACCCGGAAGCGGCATATATACAGCTGGACGAACATGGCTGGGCGGATGTGGAGCAGCTGCTGTCAGGGATAAAAAGAACGGGAAGAAAAATCAACAGGACAACGCTGGAGGAGATTGTCAGGACAGACGTAAAGCAGCGATATTCGTTTAACGAGGATAAGACCCTGATTCGCGCCAATCAAGGTCACAGTATTCCTGTCGATGTCGGGTTAAAGGAGCAGGAGCCGCCGGAATTTTTGTTTCATGGGACTGCGGCCGGATTTTATGAAAGCATTAAAAAGCAGGGACTCAAACCAATGTCACGGTTGTATGTACATCTGTCGAAGGATGTCGAAACGGCAGTCAATGTGGGAAAACGGCATGGAAAGCCGATTGTCCTCAAAATACACAGCGGCAGCATGTTCCAGGACGGTGTATCCTTCTATCTGTCCGAGAACGGTGTGTGGCTCACGAAGAAGGTTGAGCCGAAATATTTTGAGCAGGTCAATCGATAGCAGATGTTGCACGGATTTAACTGGTACACGAAGTAAACGGTAACATGTTTTGCCCGTTACTGGAACGGAGTGAACAGTAACGAACTGTAACCCCTTTTCCGACATTTTTGCAAAAAATAGTTGACAAAAAGGAAGAGATGCGATAAGATAGATTTTGTTCGCGGAAGTGCTGGAATTGGCAGACAGGCAAGACTAAGGATCTTGTGTCGGTAACGACGTGTGGGTTCAAGTCCCATCTTCCGCATAAGGAAGGCTCTGGAAAAGATTCCAGAGTTTTTTTCATGTACAAGGGGCGCAAGGCAAAGGAATGGGAAAGTACGAGATAAAAAGGATAATAAAGAGGGGGATTATGATGAGAAAACACATAAGAATTATGAGTATGGCCGCTGTCATTCTGCTGGCATCGACAGGGTGTGGCGGAAACGCTGGTCAAAAAGAAGAATCAAAAGAGCCGATTGTAGAGGATTTTGATTTGATATTAAATGACCAGCGAACACAAGTGATTGTGCGTGATGAGCCGGATACAGTTGCGGCAGAAAGCGTGGAAGAGCCAGGGGATGCAGAGATCCCTCTGGAGACTGAGGCGATTGTACCATATGCAGACCGCATCGCGGGAGACAACGGTGTCGCTTATAATGTAGAAACGACAGTATATGAAGATGGTGTTATAAGGATAGAATACCCGCAGCTTACCAATATGGCAGACGGACAAAAACAGCAGCAAATCAATGAGCGTATCAGACAGACAGCGACTGGCAGTATTTCCACTGAAAATCTAAATTCCTATGATTTAAAGTACGAAACAGCCACAAAGGGGGATGGCATTGTTTCCTTTATTTTCAGGGGGACAGAGTATTATGCAAACAGCGCATATCCAAACAATGTCATCAAAACACTGAATATTGATCTGAATACTGGGAAAAATGTTCGATTTAAGGATTTTGCAGATGTGGCTTCGGTGGTGAGCAGTTTAGAGCTTGCCGATGGATATACAATTGTGAATGAAGGAGTGGATATGGCGGATTTTTCGGCATATTTAAATAATGGTTCCGTGACAGACTATGCCATGACACTGCTTGACTATGATGTCGATTTTGAGAATCCGGAGATGATTCCAACAGGATTTTCGGCAATCAGGGACAATCATCTGATTCTCTTTATCGATGCGGAGCATGCCATGGGCGATTACGTTGAGCTGGAATTTCGTAAAAATCTGTAGAAATAAAGATAAAAAAAGGAATTTGAAAATCGGTGTGGAATATATAAAGTAAGGAGATTCAAACATACACGATTGTTAAATGGGGGATTGACATGACAATACGTGAAAACCTAGAACAGTGGGAGAGCGAATATTTAAGTCCCTATGCCACACTCAGTGCCAGGTCGAGAGGCAGGGACAGGGAGGAAGAACAGTGTGATATCAGACCTGTGTTTCAGAGAGACCGGGACAGGATACTCCATTCCAAGTCATTCCGGCGTCTCAAGGACAAGACACAGGTTTTTTTGTCGCCGGAGGGTGACCATTATAGAACGAGACTTACACATACCCTGGAGGTAGCGCAGAATGCGAGGACAATTGCAAGGGCGCTGCAGTTAAATGAGGAGCTTGTGGAGGCAATCGCATTGGGGCATGACTTAGGACATACTCCTTTTGGGCATGCCGGGGAGCGCGCTCTAAATGAAATCTGTCCATATGGATTCAAGCACAATGAGCAGAGTGTGCGCACTGTGGAGCTTCTTGAAAAGGATGGTGAAGGTCTGAATCTGACATGGGAAGTACGGGATGGCATGAAAAATCATCAGACTTCAAGTATGCCGTCCACTCTGGAAGGAAAAGTAGTGCGCTTCTCGGATAAGATTGCGTATACATACCATGATATGGATGATGCTGTCAGGGCGGGGATCTTAAAGGAGCGGGATATACCAAGAGAGATCGGTGAGCTTATCGGTTACAGTCCGCGGGAGCGGCTCAACAATTTCATACACGATATTGTGACGCAGAGCAAAGGGACAGACGATGTGCGTATGTCAGATGATGTGGAGCTCGGCATGCGCAATCTGCGGCGCTTTATGTATGACAAAGTGTACAGCAATGCGGTTGCAAAGTGTGAGGAAAAGAAAGCGGTTTCGCTGGTCAAGACCTTATATGAGTATTATATGAAGCATACCGATGCGCTGCCAAAGTTTTTTGTGGAGCTGGGATTACAGGGGGAACCGCGTGAGAAGGTCGTTTGCGATTATATCAGCTCTATGACAGACCGATTCGCGATCTCTTTATATGAAGAATTGTATATACCTAAGTTCTGGATGGGTTATTGAGAATAGAACGTTAGCTTAGAAAGTGAGTTGGATATAGATGTATTATCCGGAGGAATTGATTGAGGAAGTCAGGCAGAAAAGTGATATCGTTGACGTGATATCCGGTTATATATCACTGCAGAAAAAAGGCAGCAATTATATGTGCTGCTGCCCTTTTCATGGAGAGAAGACGCCCTCCTTTTCAGTGAATCGCGCAAGGCAGATTTACAAGTGCTTCGGCTGCGGCGAGGGCGGAAATGTGATCACTTTCGTGATGAAATACGAGAACTGTTCTTTTCCAGAGGCATTGAAAATGCTGGCGGAGAAGGCTGGTGTGGAGCTTCCCCGGGCGGAGTACTCGGAGGAGGCGAAGCGGCGTGAGAATCGGCGGCTGAGACTTTTGGCTGTCAATAAAGAAGCAGCAAAATTTTACTATGTTATGCTTCGCAATGAGCGGGGAGCGCGGGCAAAGGAATATTTGGACAAGCGTCAGCTCTCCGATGAGACGCGGAAGAAATTCGGACTTGGCTATGCTCCGGCAAGGGGGGAGGAGCTGTTGGCGTATCTGCACCAAAAGGGGTTCACAGACGATATGATTCGCGATGTAGGGCTTGCGAAGACGGATGAGCGGAGGGGGACAACCACTCAGTTTTGGAACAGAGTCATGTTTCCGATACAGGACATCAATCACCGTGTCATAGGTTTTGGCGGACGTATTATGGGTAGTGATGACAGTGGACCAAAGTATCTGAATTCCCCGGAGACAGAGATTTTTGATAAGAGCAGGAATCTGTATGGTATGAACTATGCGCGCTCTGCGAGAACGGGGAATATGATATTATGTGAGGGATACATGGATGTCATCAGTATGCACCAGGCGGGTTTTACACAGGCGGTGGCGTCACTGGGAACGGCATTTACCCCAGGTCAGGCGGCATTGATCAAAAAATACACGAAGGATGTACTTCTGGCGTATGACAGTGACGGCGCCGGTATAAAGGCGGCACTCCGCGCGATTCGAATTTTACGGGATGCGGGAATGTCAGGCAGGATTATTAATATGTCGCCCTACAAAGACCCAGATGAATTTATTAAAAATTTGGGACAGGAGGCTTTTCAGGAGCGCATTGATCATGCGGAGAATGCATTTCTGTTTGAGATTCGGATGCTGGAGCGTGAGTTTGACCTGAGCGATCCGGAGGGAAAAACTGATTTTCATAATCAGATAGCCAGAAAGCTCTGCGATTTCAGCGAGGATGTGGAGCGGGAGAATTATATCGAAGCGGTGGCAGAAAAATACCATATTGGTTTTGACAATCTGAGGAAGCTGGTCGTGAATATGGCGGCGAAAACGGGCGGCTATGCAGTACAGACAGCAGAGCGTCCAAAGTCAGGGATACAGAGCCGTAACAAGAATACACCCGAAGAAAATGCCAGGAAAGCGCAGCGGCTGCTGCTGACATGGCTGACGGATTATCCGCAGCTGTACGCGAAGATAAAAAATTATCTTTCTGCAGAAGATTTCACTGTGGAGCTGTACAGCAAAGTTGCCAGCCGCATGTTTGCGGATATCGAGAAGAATACATTTAATCCTGCAAGCATCATCAATATGTTTGAGGAAGAAAAAGATCAGAGTGAGGCTGCCTCGCTGTTTACGACAAAGCTTCCTGAGCTGGAGAGTGAGCAGGAGAAAGAGAAAGCCTTTCACGATATCCTTGTGAGCGTGAAGAAAAACAGCTATGATTATTATTCGGCGCGGTCCGGTGTGGACATTATGGCGCTCAGCAAGGTAATTGAGGGGAAAAAAGCACTGGAAGAACTTAACAAAACGCATATTTCTTTAAATTAAGGATAAAAATAATATGGTATGGAGGATTGACCAGAATGGATGAAAACACACAAGCAAAATTTGATGCGAAATTAAAAGAGCTCCTGGCTATGGCAAAGAAGCGGAAAAACGTGCTGGAATATCAGGAAATAAGCGATTTTTTCAAGGATATGCCTCTTGAGGAGGAGCAGTTTGAGCGAATCCTGGAGACGCTCGAACAGAATAATGTAGATGTGCTTCGCATTACAGATGACGACGATGATCTGCCCGACGACGACCTGTTGCTGGTGGACGACGAAGATATGGATGTGGAGAATATCGACCTGTCCGTACCTGACGGCGTCGGAATCGAGGACCCTGTCAGGATGTATCTGAAAGAAATCGGAAAGGTGCCGCTTCTGAGCGCCGATGAGGAGATTGAGCTTGCCAAGAGGATGGAGCTCGGCGATGAGGATGCCAAGAAAAGGCTTGCAGAGGCAAATCTTCGTCTGGTAGTGAGCATTGCCAAGCGGTATGTCGGCCGCGGAATGCTGTTTCTGGATCTGATACAGGAGGGAAATCTCGGACTGATCAAGGCAGTGGAAAAGTTTGATTACAGAAAGGGTTACAAATTCTCCACATATGCGACGTGGTGGATTCGTCAGGCAATCACAAGGGCGATTGCAGACCAGGCGAGAACCATCCGCATCCCGGTACACATGGTTGAGACGATCAACAAACTAATCCGTGTGAGCAGGCAATTGCTTCAGGAGCTTGGGCGGGAACCGACCCCGGAGGAGATTGCAAAGGAAATGAATATGCCAGAGGAGCGCGTTCGTGAAATTCTCAAGATATCGCAGGAGCCTGTGTCGCTGGAAACGCCTATCGGCGAGGAGGAAGACAGTCATCTGGGAGATTTTATACAGGATGATAATGTCCCGGTGCCCGCAGACGCAGCGGCGTTTACATTGTTGAAGGAGCAGCTGGTTGAGGTGCTTGACACGCTGACAGACAGAGAACAGAAAGTATTAAGGCTTCGCTTTGGCCTTGATGACGGAAGGGCGCGCACGCTCGAGGAGGTCGGCAAAGAGTTCAATGTCACGAGAGAGCGTATCAGACAGATTGAGGCAAAGGCACTCAGAAAATTGCGCCATCCTTCAAGGAGCCGAAAGCTCAAGGATTTTTTGGATTAGGAGAATAAAATGCTGTTGTCGGATAGAATGAGGGCTGTGGTGGGACTTGTGCAGCCCTGCAAGAGTATAGCGGATATCGGCTGTGACCATGGCTATGTCGCAATGGAGCTTGTCAGGAGCAATATATGCAGACATGTAATTGCGATGGATATCAACAGTGGACCGCTGGACAGGGCGAAATGCAATATTGCTGATTATGACATGCAGGATTATATCGAGACTAGGCTGTCAGACGGTGCCAGTGCGTTAGAGACAGGTGAGGCGGAAGGTATTATCTGTGCCGGAATGGGCGGAAAGCTGGTCATATCCATACTGGAACAGGGAAAACAAAAGATTGACGAGATGAAGCAGGTCATATTGCAGCCGCAGTCAGAACTGGATGAGGTGCGGGGCTATCTGAGGAAAAGCGGATATCTGATCGAGAGGGAAGATATCATATATGAAGATGGAAAGTTTTATCCGATGATGCGTGCACTGCCTGGAGCTTTTGGAAAGCTGGAGCGGCAGATTAGTGGAAATTTGGAACAGAAATGTAAAAAGAGCGGGGTGCATATCAATGGAATCCCTGCATGCAGACAGCCGTTTCAAATCTCCGAGATATCAAAGGGGGAAGCACAGCGACTGACAAGGGTTCAGGATACATATGGTCCATGTCTTCTTGGAATGGCACATCCAATCTTAAAGCGATATCTGTTGTGGCAGAAAGCAAACTTCGAAAATATCAGGGAGAACCTGCTGAGCCAGAGACAGCTGACAGACAGGCAGCAGCGCCGCGTGGAGGAGCTCGACGAGCAGTTGAGCGACATTGTGTTTTGTCTGTATTGCTATTACAAATGAACTTACCAAACGATAAATTTGTCTTGGAGGAAGGTCATGAAATGCTGTGAAATCATAGAAAAACTGGAGTCCCTTTCCCCGACAGCATTTGCGGAGGAATGGGACAATATTGGTCTGCTTGCAGGCAGGCGCGACAAGGAGATCAGAACGGTCTATATCGCTCTGGATGCGACGGACGATGTGATCGAGGAGGCCGTCCGTCTTGGCGCAGATATGTTACTCACCCATCATCCACTGATTTTTCGAAAGCTTGGCAGAATTGATACGGACGATTTCATTGGGAGACGTGTCTTTGAATTGATTCAGAAGGATATTTGCTACTATGCCATGCACACAAACTTTGACGTGATGGGAATGGCGGATGCGGCGGCTGATGAGCTTTCTCTGACGGACAGACAGGTGCTGAATGTCACCTACGAGGATGATATTTCCAAGGAAGGCTGTGGAAGAGTCGGAAAGTTGAAAGAATGCATGAGTGTGGCCGATCTGGCACAGCTTGTGAAGGAAAAATTTCATGTGCCCAATGTCCGGGTGTATGGTGATTTGGGGGATATTGTTGAGATAGCAGCAGTGATGCCGGGATCAGGAGGCGATTATATCCGTGATGCGTTGAATGCGGGCGCTGATGTGATGATAACAGGGGATATTGATCATCATGAAGGAATCGATGCAGTGGCGCAGGGAATTGCAGTGATTGATGCAGGGCATTACGGCATTGAGAAACTTTTCATACCTTATATGGAAGAATTTATGAAAAGAGAGCTTTCAGGATTACAGATATACAAGGCAGAAATGAAAGAGCCTTTTGTAGTGATATAACATCAACAGAAAGGGGAAGGAGCAATGGATAGAAGCAGCGAAAGAAAGCAGAGCTTTCAAGTGACGGTGAACGGAAAGACCAGAGAATATCCGGCTGGGATAACATTTGGAGAGATTGCCACAGTGTACCAGAAGGATTATCCTTACCAGATTGCATTGGCGGTCAGAAACGGAAAGATCAGGGAATTATTTAAGAAAGTCGATCAGGATTGTACGATAGAGTTTCTGACATTGGCCGATGACACAGGACATAAGACTTATAACCGCACGGCGACGATGATTCTTATGAAAGCGATCAATGACGTGATCGGCATGGACAAAATTGAGAAGATTAAGATGGAATTTGCCATTGGAAGCGGTTACTATTGTGCCAAGAAGGGCGATTTCGAGATAACAGATGAGGTCGTGGCAGCGATCAAGGCAAAAATGCAGGAATATGTGAATAAAGATTTCTGCATTATCAAGAAATCGATGCCATTGGATGAGGCAAATTCCCTTTTTGCCAGACAGAAAATGACAGATAAAATAAAGCTGTTCCGCTACAGAGGAAGTTCGACGGTCAATGTTTACAATCTGGATGGTTATTATGATTATTATTATGGGTATATGCTTCCAAGTACTGGTTATGTAAGATACTTTGATTTGCAGAAATATGAGAACGGTTTGGTACTGATATTGCCCAATAAAAGAAATCCGACGGTATTGGAGGAGTTCAGGCCGCTGCCCAAGCTTTTCAGGTCTATGGAGATTGCGTCGGAATGGGGCGAAAAGCTTGGTGTGGATACCGTAAGCGACTTAAACGACCAGATACGCAAAGGCAAATTTAATGAGCTCGTACTCGTCCAGGAAGCTTTACAGGAACGCAGAATCAGTGAGATTGCCTCTGACATTGTATCGCGTGACGGTGTGAAGTTTGTCATGATCGCAGGTCCTTCCTCGTCAGGCAAGACTACTTTTTCGCACAGGCTGTCTGTGCAGCTGAGGACACATGGTCTGACACCGCATCCAATTGCCGCTGACGATTATTTTGTTGACCGGGAGAAAACGCCAAAGCAGCCAAACGGCGATTATGATTTTGAGTGTCTTGAGGCAATCGACACACAGCAGTTTAATGATGACATGTGTGCGTTGCTGGCAGGCAAGCGAGTGGAGCTTCCCACCTTTAACTTTGTGACAGGAAAGCGGGAATATAAGGGGAATGTTAAGCAGCTTGGTCCCGATGATATTCTTGTCATTGAGGGAATCCACGGATTGAATGACAAGATGTCCTATGCACTTCCAGATGAGAGCAAATATAAGATATATATCAGTGCGCTTACGACGTTAAACGTTGATGAACATAACCGTATTCCGACTACAGATGGCAGATTACTCAGACGCCTGGTGCGGGATGCAAGGACAAGAGGAGCCACAGCCAAGCGCACAATACAGATGTGGCCTTCGGTGCGAAATGGGGAGACCGAGAATATCTTTCCGTTCCAGGAGAGTGCTGACGCCATGTTTAACTCCGCGCTGATTTACGAGCTGGCAGTGCTCAAACCATTTGCAGAGCCGCTGCTCTACAGTATCGAAAAGGGTGAGCCAGAGTATTTTGAGGCGGTACGGCTCTTGAAGTTTCTGAGTTATTTTCTGGGAGTGGGGACGGAGGAGCTTCCCAAAAATTCTATTGTGCGGGAGTTTGTGGGCGGAAGCTGCTTTAAAGTTTAGTTCCTCTCTTGAAATATTTTTGAAAGTGTTATATAGTGATAGAGGCAACTGCAGTAAATGATCGCGGCTTGCTGAATTATTTCAGCAAGGTGAGGAAAGTCCGGGCTTCGCAGGGCAGGATGCCGGATAACGTCCGGTGGAGGTGACTCCAAGGCCAGTGCAACAGAAATATACCGCCGGCACTTTGTTGTGTGGAAGATACCGTGACAGCTTGTGAGAGCTGTTTGTCGGGATAGTCCGTTCGAGGTTTATCCCTCGTTCCGGTAAGGGTGGAAGGGTGGTGTAAGAGACCACCGCCTCTGCGGTAACGGGGAGGGCACATGTAAACCCCATCCGAAGCAAGACCAAACAGGGAACGATAGACTTGCCCGGTCTGTTTCCAGGTAGGTCGCTTGAGACTGACGGCAACGTCAATCCTAGATAGATGATCATTCGCACTGCTGTGGCAGTGCTGACAGAACCCGGCTTATCGCTGCGGTTGCCGACAAGAGTACTCTGGCTGTTGATGCCAGAGTATTGTTACATTTTGTTTGTATAACATTCGCGTTATTATTTATTAGGGGTACAGATATGCAGAAAGGAAAGAAGAAAAAGAGAGCATTGTACATAGCGGTCAGTGCGATAGCCGCGGCTGCGGTAGTCTATTTTGGACTTGTATTGTTTTTTACAGAGCATTTTTACTTTAATACAGTTATCAATGGTGAGAATTATTCTGCGGGATCGGTCAACACTGCGCAGAATCGTATCCTGAACATTTCAGGCAATTATGTGTTGACGATCAATGGGCGTGATCAGCTGACAGACACGATTACCTCTGCAGATATAGCATTGAGAATGGAATTTGGAGAGGAATTTAGTACGATTATGGAGCAGCAGAATGCTTTCTTATGGCCAATTTCCTTTTTCAAAAAATCGGAATATGTAGTTGATACGATGGTTACATACGATAAGGAAGAGCTGAACAGAAAAATAGACACACTGAGCTTTTTTAAATCAGAAAATATCAGACAGCCACAGAATGCATACTTGAGCGATTACACGGAAAGCGGCTATCAGATTGTCCCAGAGGACAAAGGTACAGTGCCAATTCGTCAAAAGATTTATCGCGCAGTGGAGGAGGCAGTCAGTCTGCTTGCAGAGTCAGTGGATTTAGACGAGAAGGGGTGCTATGTAAATGCGCAAATCACCTCAGCGGACAGGGAACTGCAGAAGAAATGTGAGCAGCGGAACCGTTTGGTAAATACGACAATTACGTATACATTTGGCGACGACATTGAAGTGTTGGATGGAAGTGTTATCAAAGACTGGCTCGTGCTGGATGGCGAAACAATAGAGCTGGATGCAGGCCTCGTGCGCGAATATGTCAATGCACTTGCACGGAAGTATGACACCTGGGGAAAGAAGCGTGAGTTCCAGACGACAGGTGGTGAGATACTCACAATTGCGGAAGGTGCATATGGCTGGTGGATGAACCGGGCTGAAGAGACAGAAGAGCTGATTGAACAGATTAAAAATGGTGAGAGCGGAGAGAGAACGCCGGTGTATTATGCACAGGCAGCGCAGTATGGCGATGATGATATCGGGGATACTTATGTGGAGATTGATCTGACCAGTCAGCATTTGTGGGTATACAATGAGGGAGAGCTTGTGGAGGAGACCGACTTGGTTTCTGGAAATGTAAGCAGAGGATATAATACGCCGGTTGGAATTTATGGTATTACATACAAGGAGCGGAATGCAACACTCAAAGGGGCAAATTACGCCTCCAATGTAAGTTATTGGATGCCGTTTAACGGAAATGTGGGAATGCATGATGCTTCGTGGAGAAGTTCTTTTGGAGAGGATATCTATCTTAGAAACGGCTCACATGGCTGTGTGAATCTCCCTGTCAAAAAGGCAGAAGTGATTTATCAGTATGTGGAACAGGGAGAACCGGTCATTGTATACGGCGGAGTGACGGCTGTCTCAAAGCCGGAGACAGCAGAAGAGCCAGAGACGATAGAGGAGCCGGAATCAGTTATCGATACGGAGGAGCCGGCAAATCCCGAGCTGACACCCGAACAGCAGCAGCAGATTCTGATTGAGGCAGGACTGCTAAATCCTGATGGGACACCAATACAGCCAACACAGGAGATTCAGGAAGAGACTCCGGCGGATGCCGCACAGACAATAATACAAGAGTGAATTTGAGGATAATTCCAGCAGGGGTGCGTGACCTATGCTGGAATTATTGTATTTCATTGACTATCTTGAGAGGATTCACTATAATGGGAATGGGAATAGAAATGAAGAAATTATTGCGCTTTTTTTGGGGCATACTGGTAGTAACAGGATTTGTCATGGCACTGCTTGTCATGATACACAAAATATATTGGGATACACATGAATTTGTAGTGACAGCTTGTGTATCTGAAAGGACTGCCATCAGGGCAGCGAATGTAGCCGGACTGAAAATAGCAGAAAAAGGGGAATTCGATGCGGAGGATATAGGAATGCAGATCGTTTACCAGCTGGCAAAGCGAAGTATCGTGAAGGTTGTTGTGAAGGATGCTGTGGGGAGCGGTATTATATGGCGGATTGAGGATGGGGTTGTGATTGCTTCCAACAGACATTTACTTATGAAGGATGTGAAGGCGGAGATTGTATTTGGCAGTGGGGAGTCTGTCATTGCGGATGGAATAGGCTATTCCCAGCAGTATGATATTGGATTTGTCAGGATACCAGAGGAGGCAGTGACGGATAATATTTTGCGCAATATTTATGAGGCAGTGCCTGTCTTGTACGACGCAGAGTCAGAAGATGGGAAGACAGCGTTTATACAGGAATATTCGGGAAAGCGCGTTTTGCAGATGGGGGCAGTGATTGAACCCGGTACGGTCAGCTTCTCGACAGGCAGCGTGAAAGGGCTTACTTTTGTGCCCTTATTTAATACAAATGTGTTGGAAACAGCCTGTTTTTCCAGGGCGGGAATGTCTGGTGGCGGTGTGTTTGATGAAGGCGGACGTTTTCTTGGTATGATTTCGGGTGGAGAAGTGCCAGAAGAGGCCAGGAAGAAGGAGGCTGAGATTTCGTATAGTATTCCGGCGGCATTGATCGCATCAGAGTATGAAGCGATCACAACTGAGAGAAATAACCAATAGACAGGAGTAGAGAACGTGGTTAAACCAGAGGGAAACAGAAGGATTTCGAAAGTGGATGCATATCTGAACTGTGCGGAGAATTTTGCATATCGGAGCACTTGCATCAAAAGGAAATATGGGGCCGTTATTGTCAAGGAGGATGCTGTTATTTCGACGGGGTATAATGGTTCGCCCAGAGGATTTGAGAATTGTTGTGATATTGGTGAGTGTCCGCGGATTAAGCTGGATATGCATCAGGGGGAAGGATATGCTATTTGCCGGGCTGTTCACGCAGAGGCAAATGCGTTGTTAAATTGTTCCAGAGAGCAGACATTAGGGGCAGACTTGTACCTTGCCGGGATCAATCCTGACGATTTGTCGGTGCATAAGGCAAAGCCGTGTCCCCTGTGTGCCCGCATGATAATACAGGCGGGAATCAGAAATGTATACCTGAGAAAAGGAGAAGGTGTTGACAACTATGAGGAGATACCAGCGACGCAGCTTCAGTGGTATATCGAGGCGAAATGAAAGAACGTTATTTAATTGAAATTTAATACCTCGCTGGTAGAATTTTTTGTTATTTTGTGTTAACATAGAAAATTAGAGATAAAGTTAATTAGTGATAACAAACTGTTGAGGAGGTTGTATAAAATGACAAAAATAGATATATTTTCAGGCTTTTTAGGGGCAGGGAAAACAACTTTAATCAAGAAACTGTTGAAGGAGGCACTTGATGCGTCGAAGGTCGTGCTGATTGAAAATGAGTTTGGTGAGATTGGCATTGACGGCGGTTTTCTGAAGGAAGCTGGCGTTGAGATTAAGGAGATGAATTCAGGATGCATCTGCTGCTCATTGGTAGGGGATTTTGGAAGCTCTCTGAAGGAAGTGATTGAGACTTATCATCCAGAGAGAATCTTAATCGAGCCGTCTGGTGTGGGGAAACTTTCTGATGTTATGAAGGCAGTGCAGAATGTGGACACCGATGCAGAGGCAGAGCTGAACAGTGCTGTCGTTGTCGTTGACGCAAACAAGTGTAAGATGTACGCAAAGAATTTTGGTGAGTTTTTCCTGAATCAGATTGTGCATGCGGGTACAATTATTCTCAGCAGGACGGCAGATATCAGTGAAGGCAAACTGAATACGGCGCTTGAGATTATCCGCGAGCATAATGATAAGGCAACCGTCATCACGACACCTTGGGAGGCGCTTGACGGAAAGAAAATTCTTGAGACAATAGAGAATGCCAAAGATTTAGAGGCAGAGCTTATGGCGGAGGTCGCAAAATTGCACGACGCGCATGAGCATCATCATCATGACCATGACGCGCATGAGCACCATCATGATCACGACGACCATGACCACTGCCATGACCATGACGCGCATGAGCATCATCATGAGCATGACGAACATGAGCACCATCATCATGACCATAACGAGCATGACCACGATGAGCATGAGTATCATCATGACCACGATGAGCATGAGCATCATCATGACCACGATGAGCATGAGCATCACGACCATGACCATGACGGGGAGTGCACTTGCGGCTGTCATGACCATGAGCATCACCACCATCATCACGCAGATGATATTTTTACCAGCTGGGGCTTTGAGACACCGACAGCATACACAAAAGCGGAGCTTGAACAGATTCTGGAGGAGCTTGAGGATGAAAAGAAATATGGTACGATACTTCGCGCAAAGGGTATGGTATCAGCGGGGGACGGCACCTGGCTGAACTTTGACTATGTTCCGGGTGAGAGTAATGTGCGTGCAGGAGCGGCAGAGGTTACGGGAAAGATCTGTGTGATCGGCGCAGAGCTCAAGGAGGACAATTTGAGTGCGCTGTTTCATAAGTAAAGGATTATTTCCAGCAGTATTACGAGGATAGGAGAAGGTATGAAGCCCGTATATATTATTAATGGATTTTTGGAGAGCGGTAAGACAGAGTTTATATCGTATACACTTTCACAGCCCTATTTTCAGACAAAGGGTACAACGCTTCTGATACTCTGCGAGGAAGGCGAGATCGAGTATGATGAGGATATCCTCAGGAGAAGCCGCACGATAGTGGAAGTGGTGGATGCGGAAGAACAGATGACTGCGGCGAATCTATTGGAGCTTGAGAAGCGGTACAAGCCAGAGCGCATGATTATCGAATATAATGGCATGTGGAATTTCAAGAATCTGAAACTGCCGTGGCATTGGAGATTAGAGCAGCAGATCACAACGATTGACGCATCTACATTTCAGAACTACTATACAAACATGCGTTCCTTGCTCGCGGAGATGATCAGAAAGTCCGAGCTGATTATCTTTAATCGCTGTGATGGACTGATTGATCAGCTGAGCAGTTTCAAGCGAAATGTAAAGGCTGTGAATCCGCAGGCGGAGATTATCTTTGAGGACAAGAACGGTGAGGTAAATCAGATCTTTGAGGAGGATCTGCCATACGATTTAAAAAGTGATATGCTTGAGCTTGATGATTATGGTTATGGTATCTTCTATTTGGATGCCATGGATAATCTTGACCGATATATCGATAAGACAATTCAATTCAAAGCGATGGTGCTGAAGCCGGAGGACAGCAACAATGCATATTTTGTGCCTGGAAGGATGGCAATGACTTGCTGTGCGGACGATATGGCATTTTTGGGATATGCGTGTAAGTATGATAAGTGCAGTGAATTGACAAACAAAGACTGGGTTGAGGTGACTGCCACGGTTCACAGGGAATTTTGGAAGGATTACAATGGTGAAGGGCCGGTACTTTACGCGGTCAATGTTTTGCCGACGAAAAAACCAAAGAATGAAGTTTTGAACTTTGCATAAAAACAGCAGGCATTGGCCTGCTGTTTTTATATTTTGAAATTTTCCTTATTTCCATATTTCTCTTCACAGTATTTGCAGCGATAAATTTCTTTTTTGTCGTCTGTCAAAACAAAGATATGCGGAAGCTCCTGCTCGATGGATGTAATACAGCGGGGGTTTTTGCACTTCAGGACATTTTTAATTTCTTTTGGAAGCGACAGTGGGAGCTTTTGGACAATCTCACAGTTTTTGATAACATTGACAGTGATATTGTGGTCGATGAAGCCCAGGATGTCAAGGTTCAGTGTATTGATATCACATTCAACCTTTAAGATATCCTTCTTGCCCATTTTCCCGCTTCTTGCGTTTTTGATGATTGCCACAGTGCAGTCAAGCTTGTCAAGTCCGAGATGCTTATAAATACTCATGCTTTTTCCGGCTTTAATATGGTCGAGTACAAATCCTTCCTCAATTTTTCCTACATTCAACATAGCTGATATCCTCCTGTTCAAATTGTCATTTCTAATAGTGTCAAAAGCAGTGCCATGCGCACATATACGCCATACTGTACCTGGCGGAAATACACCGCGCGGGGATCGTCGTCGACTTCGACGGAAATCTCATTGACACGTGGGAGTGGATGCAAGACGATCATATCTGACTTGGCAAGCTCCATTTTTTCACTGTCGAGGATATAGTAGTCTTTTAACCGCACATAGTCTTCCTCGTTGAAAAAACGTTCCTTTTGGACTCTGGTCATGTATAAGATGTCAAGCTCTGGCATAACGTCCTCCAATTTGCGAACTTCGCTGAAGGATACATTTTTCTCGCGGAGCATCTCGATGATGTAATCCGGTATGGTGAGCTCCTCGGGGGATATGAATATGAAGTTGATATTGTCATAACGCACAAGTGCGTTGATCAGCGAGTGTACAGTGCGGCCAAATTTCAGATCGCCGCAGAGACCGATCGTAAAGTGGTCAAGACGTCCCTTGATCGCCCGTATGGTCAGAAGGTCCGTGAGAGTCTGCGTGGGATGTTGATGACCGCCATCGCCGGCGTTGATCACGGGGATCGAGGATCGCGATGCGGCTACCATCGGCGCGCCTTCCTTGGGATGACGCATTGCGCAGATATCGGCAAAACAGGAGATGACGCGAATGGTGTCTGACACGCTCTCGCCTTTGGCGGCAGAGGAAGAGTTGGCGTCGGAAAAACCAAGAACCTGACCGCCGAGATTCAACATCGCAGACTCAAAGCTCAGGCGGGTGCGGGTGCTCGGCTCATAGAAACAGGTAGCGAGCTTTTTTCCTTCGCAGATATGTGCATACTTGGCAGGATTTCTTTCAATATCCTCTGCGAGAGAAAAGAGTCTGTCCAACTCCTCGGTAGAAAAATCAAGTGGGCTCATTAAATGTCTCATAAAAACCTCCTAAAGAAACAATGGTAAGGAACTGTTCACAAGTAACAAGCTATCTGTGAACAGTTACTAAGAGTAATAAAAAAAGAGAAATCAATTCTCTTATGCGAAAGTATATCAATATGAAAATAAAATGTCTGAAAATGGAAATGACAACTACACCTATATTGAAACTGAAAAGTGTAAGAAGTATCCATCATATCCATTTCCCTCCATCTGCATATACATACCTTTGCTATCGTATCATATCTAAAAGCAGCTTTCAAGAAAAAAATAAAAATAGAATTAAAAATTTCATCTTGCCTTTTAATAAGGGAATGTTATAATATTTTTGGAAGCACAAATAATACGGGGAGAAAAAGGATGGAATATAAAGAGAGAAAACGATGGTTGTTCTTCGGACTTCCGTTTACTTTTACAGTATACACAATCAAAGAGGACGTAATTACGGTTAACACAGGGTTTTTCAACAGGGAAGAGAATGACTGTTACATGTATAAAGTGCAGGATGTGACGCTCAAAAGCTCCTTGATAGAAAGAATGTTTGGTCTTGGAACGATCGTGTGTTATACTGGAGATGTGACATCTCCAGTACTGTTGATTCAGCATATCAAAAACGCCAGGCCTGTGAAACAGTTTATTCTGGAAAAATCCGAGGAGGACAGAAGAAGGCGCCGCACATTGAGCACGCTTGATATCGGTGCAGTAGAGGTGGAGGATATTGAGTAAATATATGGATAATGATTTGGAGTTTATGGATGTCAATGCGGATGACGTTGGCGGGAATGACGGAAACGATATACAGCTCAGCGCGGAAGAGATTGCAGCAGTGCTGGCTGATACGTATATGGGAAGTGTTGTCGAAACGGAACAAATTGGCGAGCGTGACAGTGAGGAAGAGGAACAGGCAGAGCGCGGGCGGAGTCTACGCAGACAACAGCGGATACAGCAGATGAAACGAAAGAAAAGACAGCAGGAGCGGATGCGCAAGCTGCTGATTCCCTGTGTAGTTGCCTTCGTAATCTGTGTTTTTATGGCAGGAACAGGAATCAGAAATCTGGTCAGAAAACATGGGAACCGACAAAATATGAAGGGAATGGAGATTGTCAACGCGAGCGGTTTGAAGGATCAGGAGTCAGACGAAAGTGATTCAGGCGAGCGTTCTTCAGACGGCAAAGAATCTGAAGACAGCACGGCAGACAGGGTGGTTTCCAACAAAGATATTTCATACAATAACAGTTTGAATGTGGCAGGCTGTTATGTTGGCAATGCAGTTGCAGATGGTTTAAGTGATGATATTGCACAGCTTGGTACTCTCTTTGTTCAGACTTTAGGCGGAAATAGCAGTGCGCTTCCGCTGAATGCAACTGCCGACGAGGCGACTTCGCTGCCGGACAGCGAGGTTGTGAGTGAAAATGGTATTTTTATTGATGTGGAGGCAGGGCGAATACTGGGACAAAAAGATGCTGGCGCGCGTATTAGTCCGGCGTCTATGACAAAGATTCTCACAGTTCTTGTGGCGGCAGAACATATTACGGACCCTGATGACACTTTTGAGATTACAGCGGATATCGTAGATTATAGTTTTGCCAACCAATGCAGCAATGCAGGATTTGAGGTCGGGGAGAAAGTTACGGTCAGAGATCTTTTCTATGGAACGGTCCTTCCTTCGGGGGCAGATGCAGCGTTGGGACTTGCTGTCTATGCTGCCGGCTCTCAGGAGGCGTTTGTTGATCTGATGAATGAGAAGATCGATGCGCTTGGATTGTCCAGAACGTCGCATTTTACCAATTGCATTGGTCTCTATGATGAGAATCATTACAGCACTGTTTATGACGTGGCTGTCATGCTGAAGGCTGCCTGTGACAACAGCTTTTGCAGGGAAGTTCTCAGTGCCCACACCTACACGACATCTGCCACAGAACAACATCCGGAAGGAATTACGATTTCAAACTGGTTCCTCAGAAGGATAGAGGATAAGGATACGCATGGGGAGGTGCTCTGTGCCAAAACTGGATATGTGGTGCAGTCTGGAAACTGTGCGGCCAGTTTGAGTGCAGGAAAGGATGGAAGAGAATATATCTGTGTGACAGCACATTCCAGCAGTACATGGCGGTGTATTTATGACCATGTGGCATTGTGTCAGCAGTTTATGCCCGGGGATGAAGGGGCTGTTCTGACGGAAGTCTGATCTGTCAGAATATGCTCAAACAGAAGACCGGCGAAGAACCAATAGGGAAAGAAGTCGATGCGGATTAGACCATTTATGTGCCAGTGGTGGCGGTTGTAGTTCCATGGACATAGTCCGTGCCTTGAGAGAATGCGCCCGCTGGCATATTCTGCGCCAAAAATTGCGAGGGCGTAGATTGAGCCGCGCACAATCAGATGACAGTGTTTTAACAGGGAAAACACTGGTTTGAAAAAAGCAGCACAACCATAGATTGGAAACATCCACAGAGAGGTCTGTCCAATCAAAGGCAATTCACGCCGCCTGAGTGCGCCGAGTGCAGTGAAGGTGATTTCTGCGCACCATCCGACTGCGCCACATCTGATAAAGTTTTTCATGAGATTGTCTAAAAAAGGTAAAGGAAGTATTCGTTTTTTCATGCTATCAGCATAACCGGATTTCCTTTACCTTATTCAGTCGTTTCATATTTTATTTTAGATTATTGTTGATTTCAGCGATAGCAGCCTGTGATGCCCGATCGAAGGTGGTAACATTTACAGGGCCGATAACAGGTGTTTTATATATGGGCGTCTCGGTGCCAAACTGTGTGAAATACAGATACTGTGAGGTCGCATTGATGTTGCTGTATGCACCTTCTGCGACAACTTCCATGTCTGATCCATCGCGGCGAATGCGTTTTAGCTGTGGATTATTGCCCGATGTCTGATAATAGATATAACCGTCAGTCACATTGAGCAGATCAATTCTGCCTGTGTCCAGCAGAGTTTTGCTCCCGTCGGTGGTATTGAGGCTAATCAGAGAGTAGTTGTCGTGAATGTCAATACCATAGACAATATTCCCCTCGATAATAGGCATATATACATCCTCTGCGAGTACCTGGCGAGAGGTGTTTGTTTTCAGGTCAAGCGCCATCAGATGTAAGTTTTTCTCGTTGTTTAGATAGTAGAAGGTAGAATTCTGAACACTTACAGGAAGAATGTCGAGTTCCAGAAGTGTTTCTTTGGTTTTCCCATCTGTCGATACTTTTTTCAAGGATACCTGATCGGAAGCACAGGTGTAGTATACATCGTTGTCTGCGAGAAGCACATATTTTCCATTTACGCGATCAAGGCAGAAAGCATCGTTTGCTTTGTTCTTGTTCACGCGATAGACGCCGGTTGTGCTCAAAACAAAACCGAGGCCGCTGCCACTGCCAGTTCCTCCCTGATAGTAATACAAATATTTGCTGTCTGCATTCAGACTCATCACCTCTGTGTAGGCCATTTTTTCCATCTCAGACTCATCTGGACGCATGCGGTAGAGTGAAGAAGAGTCATATGCGTTTGCGAAGTATACATATCCGTCATTTTCGCAGAAAAGACCATTGTTATAGAGATTTCCTGCGGTGTTTCCAACTGTTCCGGCTGGATTTTGTGGAACTCTGTCAGAGAGATATTTCAGGACTCCAAGAACAGCAAATAAAAGTATTGCACATGTGATACAGACGATAGTGATAACTTTTTTTTTCATTGCATTTTCCCCCTATGTAATTGTGTGAGTGGTCAGCCATGCAATTTATTTTAAGTAGTTTTACATTTTTTCTGCACAGCTTAATGTATAATTATATTATAAATAATTTTTACCAAAAATGAAAGATTTCTGTATTATTTTTTTACAAACTTTATCTGGTGTGTTATACTAAATAAAACAAAAATACAAAGGCAAAGATACAGGAGGACAAGTCAGATGGATTTATCAGAGCTCAGGGACACGCTCGATGGCATTGACCGTCAGATTGTGGAACTTTATGAGAGGCGGATGGACGTGTGTGCGCAGGTGGCGGCGTATAAGATCGAGACAGGGAAAAGGGTTTTCGACAAGGAGAGAGAGCAGCAGAAGCTCAAGGCAGTCAGCGAGCTGACGCACAATGAATTTAACGCGCATGGTGTCAGGGACTTGTTTGAGCAGATCATGGCGATGAGCAGGAAGCTCCAGTATCAGATGATAACGAGGCACAATGGCGAGGGAAGGCTCTCTTTTATAGAGATGGGGGAGCTTGACTGTGGGAAGTGCCGCGTCGTGTTTCAGGGGGCGGAGGGAGCGTACTCGCAGGCCGCGATGATGGAGTATTTCGGGGATGCGGTTGACAGCTTCAATGTCAATACGTTCCGCGATGCGATGCTTGCGATCGACGAGGGAAGTGCAGACTTTGCGGTGCTTCCGATTGAAAATTCGTCGGCGGGAATTGTGAGCGAGATCTATGATCTGCTGGTGGAGTTTGAAAATTATATCGTCGGGGAGCAGATCATTAAGATAGAGCACTGTCTGATGGCATCGCCGGGCACGAGAATAGAAGATATTAGGACGGTATATTCACACCCGCAGTCGCTGATGCAGAGCGCACACTATCTGCTCGAGACAGGATGGCAGCAGATCAGCATGAAAAATAATGCCTTTGCGGCAAAGAAGGTTGCAGATGACAAGGATAAGACACAGGCGGCTATCGCGGGGGAGACGGCCGCAAAGATCTATGGACTGGACATTCTCAAAAGGGGTGTCAATGATATAAAGGACAACTCGACGCGCTTTATCATCATCACGAATCAGAAGGTGTTTGCAAAGGGGGCTTCGAAGATCAGTCTGTGTTTTGAGGTAAGTCATGAGAGCGGGGCGCTGTATCACGCACTCTCGCATCTGATGTACAATGGATTAAACATGACAAAGATTGAGTCGAGGCCGATCGCAGGAAGAAACTGGGAGTACAGATTTTTCCTGGATTTTGAGGGGAATCTCACAGACAGCGCGGTGAGAAATGCGCTCAGGGGACTGCGCGAGGAGACGCGCAATATGAAGATATTGGGGAATTATTGATTGGATTAAAATGTGGATAAAGGGGTGTGACTATGGCATACAGGACATTTGCGGCAATCGATGTGGGCTCTTATGAGCTTGCGATGAAAATATACGAGATATCAGGCAAGAACGGGATCAAGGAGATCGATCATATCAGACACCGGATCGAGCTTGGAACAGACTCGTATTTTATGGGGAAGATCAATAATGACAGAGTGGATGAGCTGTGCAGAATGCTGAATGAATTTATGGGCATCATGAAATCGTATAAGGTGGACGGCTACAAGGCGTACGGGACAAGCGCCATCAGGGAATCACAGAACAGATTGATTTTGTTAGATCAGATTGAGACGTGGACGGGAATCCGCATTGAAGCTTTGAGCAATTCCGAGCAGCGGTTTCTCGATTACAAATCTGTGGCATCGCGGGTGAAGGATTTTCAGAGCATTATCGAGAAGAGTACAGCTTTTATTGACATCGGCGGGGGGAGTATCCAGATTTCTCTTTTTGATGAGGACAGTCTCGTCACCTCCCAGAATATCAGACCAGGCGTGCTTCGGATGCGGGAGGAGCTGGCGCGGGTATCGTACCGGAGCTATCAGTTGGAGGACATCGTGGAGGAGATGGTCTGCGACAGTTTTGAAAGCTTCCGCGAGATGTTTGTCGGAGATAAAAAGATACAGAACGTGATTCTGGTGGATGACTATGTGTCGCTGATTGTGCAGAGGAATTATATCAAGACGATCAAAAAGGGACAGGTCAGCACAGAGAATTTCCTGGAGTTTGTGGACTCCCTCAAAAAGAAAAAGGCGAGGGAGATTGCGATGTCGCTGGGGCTGGCACAGGAGAATATTGCGCTGTTATACCTCTCAGCGCTGATGATCAAGTATATGATCAGGCTTCTGGGGGCGGAGATGCTGTGGGCGCCGGGAGTATCCCTGTGCGACGGTATTGCATATGAATATGCGGAGCAGAATCATTTGCTGCCGTCAGACGCCGAGGGGATGCCGCACGATTTTGAGCAGGATATTCTCGACTGCGCAAGAGATATCAACAGGCGCTATCACAGTGGGGAGTACCGCACCCGCGAGCGGGAGATGATTGCACTTACGATTTTTGACAGCATGAAGGAGGTTCATGGTCTGACAAAGCGCGACAGACTGCTGCTGCAGCTTGCGGCGATCTTAGGCGACTGCGGCCGGTTCATCAGCCTTGCAAGCGTCGGCGAGAACTCTTACAATATTATCACTGCGACGGAAATCATAGGGCTGTCCCACGTGGAGCGCGAGGTGGTGGCAAGTATCGTAAAGTATGCTACAGAAAAATTTGACTATTATCATATTATGGACAACAATGCGTCACTCGACAAAGAGACATATCTGAAAATTGCCAAGCTGACAGCCATTCTGAGACTTTCTGATGGGCTGGATCTGAGTAACAGGGGAAAATGCAGCAAATTAAAAGTCGCGAATAAAAATGAAGAGCTGGTGCTCACGGTGGAGACAAACGCAGACATGACGCTGGAGTTTGGGTTATTTGACAAGTATGCTACTTTTTTTGCGGAGGTGTACAATATCAAACCAGTGCTGCGACAGAAAAAAGGTAATATATAATTGTAATACAACGAAGTAATGGGGGAATTGAAATGGGTGATAAGAACAGTAAGTCAGACAACAAGATTGACTACAGCAAAACGGAATATTACTATAACAGGGAATTGAGCTGGCTCGCCTTTAACAATCGCGTGCTGGGAGAGGCGAAGGACAAGAATATCCCCTTGTTTGAGCGGATCAAGTTTTTGAGCATTACCGCGTCCAATCTTGACGAATTTTTTATGGTGCGTGTGGCGTCGCTAAAGGATATGGTAAATGCAGGCTATACCAAGAAGGATATCGCGGGAATGACGCCGGCGGAACAGCTGGAGGGTGTTAACCGGGCGACGCACGAGCTTGTCGATATGCAGTATTCTGTCTATAACAGGTCATTGCTTCCACTGCTTGCGCAGAATGGACTGATGGTGGTCGAGAGTCATGAGGAGCTCACAAAAAAGGACTGCGCCTTTGTCGACCGGTATTTTCAGGATAATGTATATCCGGTACTCACACCGATGGCGGTGGATTCCTCGCGGCCATTTCCGCTGATTAGGAACAAGTCTCTGAATCTGGGAGCTCTGGTATCGAGAAAAACGGTAAAGAGCAGGAGGCATCTGTTTAACAAGAAGTCTTCACAAGGAAAAGAACTGGAGTTTGCTACGGTTCAGGTTCCAAGTGTGCTTCCGCGCATTATACAGCTTCCTGAGGCATCGGATGGGACGAAACGGGTGATTCTGCTGGAGCAGATTATCGAGCGGAATATGGATAAGCTGTTCCTGAATTATAATATAGAGTGTTCTTTTCCATTCCGAATCATGAGAAACGCGGATTTCTCGCTCGAGGAGGAGGAGACGGAGGACTTGTTAAAAGAGATTGAGAAGCAGCTCAAAAAGCGGCAGTGGGGACAGGCGATCCGGCTTGAGGTCGAGGAAGAGATAGACAAGCGGCTTCTCGATATCATCAAGAAGGAACTGATGATAGACGAGAGGGATATCTACAGTATTCCCGGGCCGCTCGATCTCACATTTCTGATGAAGATGTACGGGCTGGAAGGGTTTGAGCATCTCAAATTCAGTCCCTATACACCACAGCCTGTGCCTGAGATTGAGGCGGACGATGATATTTTTGAGCGGATCAGGGAACAGGACATTCTGCTGCATCACCCCTATCAGACTTTCGCCCCTGTCGTTGACTTCATCAAGCAGGCGGCAAAGGACCCGCAGGTGCTTGCCATCAAGCAGACCCTGTACCGCGTGAGCGGCAACTCGCCGATTATCGCGGCACTTGCGCAGGCGGCGGAGAATGGTAAGCAGGTATCTGTGCTGGTCGAACTGAAGGCGCGCTTCGACGAGGAGAACAACATTGTATGGGCGAAAAAGCTTGAGCAGGCGGGATGCCATGTAATCTACGGACTGGTGGGATTGAAGACGCACTGTAAGATTACGCTTGTTGTCCGACGTGAGGAGGAGGGCATCCGGCGCTATGTGCATCTCGGCACAGGTAACTACAATGATGCCACTGCAAAGCTGTACACGGACTTGGGAATCCTTACATGCAATGAGGCGATCGGCGAGGATGCGACGGCAGTCTTTAATATGCTTTCGGGCTACTCGGAGCCGCTGGGCTGGAATCAGCTGGCGCTGGCACCGTTGTGGCTGAAGGACAGATTCTTGTATCTGATCAACAGGGAGAAGGAGAATGCGGTTGAGAAGCGGCCCGCAAGAATCGTGGCGAAGATGAACTCCTTATGTGATCCCGATATCATCAGGGCGCTGTACGAGGCGGCGGCAAAGGGTGTGAAGATCCAGTTGATTGTCAGGGGAATCTGCTGTCTGCGGACAGGGGTGGAAGGCACAGACGATAATATTGAAGTGCGCTCCATCGTGGGCAATTTTCTGGAACACGCGCGGATATTCTACTTTGAGAATGCTGGCGATCCGGAATTGTATATGGCGAGTGCAGACTGGATGCCGAGAAATCTTGAGCGGAGGGTGGAGATTCTCTTCCCGGTGCTCAACGCTGAGCTGAAGGAAAAGGTGTGGCATGTCCTGGAAGTGCAGCTGAGCGACACGCAGAAAGCGCAGTTCCTGCAGGCGGATGGAAGCTACCGCAAGGCGGACATCAGGGAGAAGAACGCCGTCAATGCACAGGAACTGTTCTGCAAAGAGTATATGTCGCTGGCGGCGAAAAAGGAAAAGGCGGAGCAGCAGGCGCGCACCTTTAAACCAGAGTACAACCAAGCGATACAAAACTGACAGGAGCATAGAATACGATGATAAAATATATACTTGCGTCAGGTTCCCCTAGACGGCGGGAGCTTTTGGAACTGGCGGGGATAAGTTTTGAGATTTCCCAGGCACAGGGAGAGGAGATTAGCACGAAGGAGACTCCCGCAGATATCGTGGAGGAGCTCTCACACAAAAAAGCAGACGAGGTGGCGCAGCGGTATCTGAAGAAATACAAAAATGACACTGTTGTCATAATTGGAGCGGATACAATTGTGGTATCTGGAAATGAGATAATGGGAAAACCGAAAGATGCAGCGGATGCGGCGGCAATGCTCACAAAGCTGCAGGGAGATACCCATTGTGTGTATACAGGCGTAACCCTCATTGTACTGCAAAGGGGGCAGGAAAAACGGGCGCGGGAGGTCATGACATTTCATGAAAAGACGGATGTTCATATGTATCCGATGACATCCGAACAGATTGCGGCCTATGTGGCAACCGGGGAGCCGATGGACAAGGCCGGTGCTTATGCGATTCAGGGGAAGTGTGCGATCTATATCAGGGGCATCAACGGGGATTACAATAATGTGGTAGGACTGCCTGTCGCGAGGCTGATGCATGAACTTTTTGAAAGACAATTGCTCTGATTGATGAAAAAGGGTTTACAAAATAGTATGGATACTGTTACAGTGGTATTGGGCATTTATTAAATGCAGTTTATATTCATAAATAAATTATAAATAAAAGGAGATCATGAATTATGCACGAGTATGATGAGGCGGTACTGAACTGTTTTTTGGAAAACCAGCTTCAGTTAGTACCGGAAAAGGTAGCTGAGAATATTGATGAGGCGGAGGCATTTCTTGAGGAGTGCATGGCGGTAGTCGTCGATTCCCTCGACGAGGTGTGGAATTATTTCGACGAGGAAGGAATCGATCTGGAAGGACAGGAAAAGGAAGAGATCGCGGACGCACCAGAGGTATTTGACATCGGGGATGGAAGATATCTGATCGTTGAGAGTTAATCGTCTTTATAATAGAACTTTGTACTGCGCTGCAAAGTTCGTAAGAAAGCATAGTGATTGAAGTACATCAAGCTACCATGGAGCGGTTTTGCATGGCTTGATGTGCAGTTAAGAAAGAATTGAATCATTGTGAAAGTTAAAGGATAGGTAGACAAGGTGAAAAGAAAAACGAACATTTCAGTGTGGCAGTTAAGATTATTTGAGGGGTTTGACAAGGACATCATGGTCATGCAGCGCGACGAGGAGGAAGTCTTTGATGATGCGATTCATGTGTTTTTCGACAAAGAGTACTATGATGCGTACGTCGCAAAAGCCGCCAAGTACAGCGGACATCAGTATGCATACCATGAGGACAAGCTGGGCGAGGTGATCAATCAGATCTTTGACGAGGACATTCCCGGGCTGGTGCTTCATATCAGCACAGATGAGAATGCGCCGAAAAACCTGCTTGGCGATGAGAAATATATCGCTGCAAAGGAGCTTCTTGGATTACGAGATGCGGCGGACAGCTATCATTACCTCTACACTGCAGCGATTGAGCGATGCAGCAGGGAGGAGGCCGTGGCGCGTCTGTGGACAAAGAGCGTCTATATCATAGGACAGCTTCCGGATTTCCGTGTGAAGCCCAAGGAGGGCGAGAAGCCTGTGTTTGAGCTCATGACGATGAAGCGGAAGAAAGATGGCGGGAAGGTAACGGCGGACGAGTATGATTATGAGTCGCTGAAAGTATTTTTGACGATGGACAGCGCCATGCACTTCAACCCGGATAAAAAGCCGGTTAACAAATACAAGCTTGCCATGCTGTCACAGCTGATCCGGGGAAAGCTGCAGGTGATTGTAGAGCCGCACAGAAACTACTATCTGGAGTATGATCCTGTCACGATTGACCTTGCGGGGCACTTGGATATACCGCACTACAATGAGGAGATGGTACGGGCAAGAATCCAGAAATATACGCAGATGGACAAGATTTATATTCTGCTGGCACCTCTGCACAGTGACTATCGGATATCATGCGGAAATCCTTTTCTGATGAAAGCAGACAGCAAAAATATTTTAATGTACTTATTTGAAAACTATGACGATGCTGTCAGCTATGTGCTGCAGAATCCTATGATCATGCCTGTATTTGACAGTACGTTTCCAATCGGTGTGCTCGACCAGAAGGATAGGATGCGTTGCCTGGAGACGGTGCTCACGCTCGCCGCAAAGCTTGGTGTTACCGGAGTAAATCTTGACTTTGATACAGTGCATGCCATAGGATGCAAGATGGAGTACATCAGGGATGTGACAGGATATAAACGCGATGTGGAAGCGTTTTTGTCCGAGGAGGAATTGTCGCAGGTCATGCACGAGGAGGATGGAGAGAAGAAGTATCGTATGCCGATTGTTCCATTCAGTGATCAGGACAATGAGTACTATGTGAGCGAAGAGCGGAAAGCGGAGCTGATCGCACATATGGACAATGACTATGACCAGGGGTTTGCATATTTGGCGGGATGTACTGTCATTGAGATGATGGTCATGATGCAGGAGGCCGCAGGGCGTTTTGACACTGCAAGAAAGGTATCAGACGAGGAGAATACAGAAAAGTATGTGCGCCTGATGAACAGAATCACTTTCTTTTTGACGGAGGCATTGTGTGAGAAGCCATATATTTATACGCTGCGGGAAGCGAACGGAGATTTTACGCTCAAAAATAATATCGCATATTTGATCATTACGAACCGCTATGATGCAGGCAGAAGAGGTGAGGGAAGGCTCATGCCTGCGGGAATCGACAATCCCCAGTTTATGGAAAAATTGTGTGAGGCCAGCAAGATCGCAGTGCTGACAGATGGCCCCAGCACATTATGCATGGTGGATACCAAACTGATGAGCGAAGTGGCGAAGCAGTGGAAGAATGCAGAACCGCTCCGCGAGGAATTGATGATCTATCTGACACAGGGCTGTGGTCTTTCTCATCCCGAGGCAGGATATTATTACAGAAGACTTCGGACCGAGAACAGTATTTTTGTTGAGTTTGTCTCGTCGGTTAGAGATGGGGCGTATCCGTCGGTCGGAATGCTCACAATAGAGGGTTTCACAGCACAAGGGCTTGCCGAGGCCAATGGATTCAATATGGTGCAGGCGTATGACGCGCTGCTGTCGTTGAAGGAGAACCCGTCAAATGCAGAGAAGTTCAAAGGAGAAGCGGCATCCGGGAATGGTATGGAAAATGATGCCGGGCGGGATTCAGAAAGCAGTTCCGAGGACAAGTCTGATAAGAAAGGGCTTTTTGGAAAGCTGTTTAAGAAATAGTTGATAAATTTTCCTTTTTATGTATAATAGAAAGAGTGCGTAACAAAAAGTTTTTAGTAATAATGTAAGAGGAATTTATCATGATAAGTGCAAACAATGTAACCTATAGAGTTGGGAAGAAAGCATTATTTGAGGATGTAAACATCAAGTTTACAGAAGGAAACTGCTATGGACTGATCGGCGCCAACGGGGCGGGCAAATCCACTTTTTTGAAAATCCTGTCAGGAAAGCTGGAGACGACAAAAGGGGATATCGCAATCACGCCGGGACAGCGGCTTTCCGTGCTGGAGCAGGATCACTTCAAGTATGATGAGTATCCGGTCATGGATGTCGTCATTATGGGAAATGCCCGCCTCTATGAGATTATGAAAGAGAAGGATGCCATCTATGCCAAAGAGGACTTTACGGACGAAGATGGGATTCGCGCCAGCGAGCTTGAGGGCGAGTTCGCGGAGATGGACGGCTGGGAAGCGGAATCTAACGCGGCGCAGCTGTTAAATGGTCTGGGAATCGACACAGAGATTCACTATTCCCTGATGAAGGACTTAAACGGCAGTGAGAAAGTGAAAGTGCTGCTGGCCAAGGCGCTTTTTGGCAACCCGGATATCCTGCTGCTCGACGAGCCGACAAACCATTTGGATCTGGATGCGATCGCGTGGCTTGAGGAGTTTCTGATCAATTTTGACAATACGGTTATCGTCGTGTCGCATGACCGCTATTTCCTGAACAAAGTATGTACCCAGATTGCAGATATTGATTACGGCAAGATTCAGCTCTATGCCGGAAACTATGATTTCTGGTATGAGTCAAGCCAGCTGCTTGTCAAGCAGATGAAGGAAGCAAACAAGAAGAAAGAGGAAAAGATTAAGGAATTGCAGGAGTTTATCTCACGTTTCTCCGCAAATGCCTCCAAGTCAAAACAGGCGACATCGAGAAAACGCGCCCTGGAGAAGATCGAGCTGGACGACATCAAGCCGTCGAGCCGCAAATATCCTTACATTGATTTCCGTCCGGACCGTGAGATTGGAAACGAGGTGCTTACGGTTGAGAACCTTTCCAAGACGATCAACGGCGAGAAGGTGCTTGACAATATTTCGTTTATCTTAGGACGCGAGGACAAGGTCGCGTTCGTGGGTGCAAACGAGCTGGCTAAGACGACGCTGTTTCAGATCCTGATGGGGGAGATGGAGCCGGACGAGGGCACGTACAAGTGGGGTGTCACGACTTCGCAGGCCTATTTTCCGAAAGATCCGACCAATGAGTTTAACAATGACTACACGATCGCAGACTGGCTGATGGGCTATTCGCCGGTGGACGACATCACGTATGTGCGCGGATTCTTAGGGCGTATGCTCTTTGCGGGCGAGGACGGCGTGAAGAAGGTAAAGGTGCTTTCCGGTGGTGAGAAGGTGCGCTGTCTGCTGAGCAAAATGATGATCAGCGGAGCAAACTGCCTGATTCTCGACGAGCCGACGAACCATCTCGATATGGAGTCCATCACAGCGCTCAACAACGGACTGATCAAGTTTCCCGGTATGGCGATGTTCGCGTGCCACGACCACCAGTTTGTGGAGACGACGGCAAACCGCATCATGGAGATTTTGCCGGACGGTACTCTGATTGACAAGATTACGACTTACGACGAGTATCTTGCAAGCGACGAGATGGCAAGGAAGAGGACCTCTGTGTACACTGCGGAGGCCGAGGACGAGAGCGGCGAGGAGTAAGTGTTCAGGGGCAGTTCTTTACGAGGGATTTATGAAAAGAGGCAGGTTGACTGTCTTTTTTCATTGTATACACGTCGATGCTGATGTGAAAAGACAGGCAGGGGAACGATATTACAGGAGTACTACATCGGCGGTGTGCGGGCAGGGAGAGGAATCTCTGCCTGATTCGTATTTTCAGATAAATAAGGAGAGATTCGGGATGGGATTTGTTGATTTACATGTGCACTCGCGCTGCTCTGATGGAACGCTCACACCCCGTGAGCTGGTGGACTATGCTATCGAAAAAGGATTGTGTGCAGTAGCGCTCACAGACCATGACACAGTGGATGGTCTGGATGAGATGATGGAATATGCAAAAGGGAAGCCGGTTGAAGTAATTCCCGGGATTGAGTATTCGACAGAGTACAATAACCGCGACGTGCACATCGTGGGATTGTTTATTGACTATAAGTCGCCTGTCTTCCTGGAATATCTGACGCGCTTTCAGCAGTCGAGGACAGACAGAAATAATAAGCTGTGTGCGAATCTGCGCGGGGCAGGCATTGATATTACGTATGAGGCGCTTCTGGACGCATTTCCGGATGCGGTGATCACGAGGGCGCACTACGCTGCATATTTGCTGGACAAAGGCTATGTGAAGAGCAGAAATGAGGCTTTTGACAGATATCTTGGAGACAACACGCCATATTTCGTGCATCGTGAGAAGGTGACGCCGGAGGAAGTGATCGAGGTGACGCTGAGAGCTGGAGGGATACCGATTCTGGCGCATCCCACGCTGTACAAACTTGGGCGGGAACAGCTTGATGTGCTGGTAAGGCGGTTAAAAAAGGCAGGTCTCATGGGAATTGAGTGCTATTACAGCACCTACACACCGTCGGAGGAAAAACAGATCCGGGCGCTGGCGGAGAAGTACAATCTGCTGCCGGGCGGCGGTTCGGATTTCCACGGTGCGAACAAACCAGGGCTGGACCTTGCGGTCGGTTATGGGAAGCTCTTCGTGCCGGATGGACTTCTCGCGGATATGAAAAAGGCGCTGAATACCAAAATACTGTTCACAGACCTTGATGATACACTGTTAAATTCAAGGAAAGAGATATCAGAAAAAACGAGAAAGAAAATCATGGAAATGCTGTCAAAAGGAAATCATTTTGTGCTGGCAAGCGGCCGGGCGGTGAACAGTGTTCTCGATGTGTTGGAGGCGCTTGATATCCAGAGAGGGGATTCCGCGGGAAAAATCTATGTGGTGGCATATAATGGCGCGGTTATTTATGACTGCACAGACGATTCTGTCATCGAGCAGTACGATGTCCCGATACCGACAGCGCAGGCGATTTTTGACATGGCCATAAAAAAAAGAATCCACATTCAGACCTACACAGACACGCACATTATAAGCTGTGCGGAGGACAGGGAGCTTGCCTTTTACAAAAAAGCAATCAAAACGCCGTACAGAGTCGGAACAGATCTGGCGAAAGAACTTAGCCATGCGCCGTTTAAACTGCTTGCGATCGATGTCGATGACAGGTCGCGGCTGGAGGATTTGCGCAGAGAGATAGAGGCTTCGGAGTTTGCAAAGGATATTACCTGTGCGTTTTCAAGCTCCAGCTATCTTGAATTTTACAATAACAAGGCAGGGAAGGGAAATGCGCTTCGGAATCTGTGCAGCGTGATTCCTGTCCACATCAGGAACTCTGTTGCAGCGGGGGATGAGGAGAATGATATCACGATGATTGAGGCCGCCACAGTCGGGGTATGTATGGTAAATGGCAGTTCGATAGTAAAGGAATACGCGGATTATATTACGGAACATGACAATGACCATGATGGGATTGTGGAGATTATCGACAGGTTTATTCTATAGATTTTTTGTATAAATTATGTGTAAGAAAGGATAGACAGTAGTCTGATTAAACGGTATACTGTTAATTACTGAAAAGAGTGGAAGGAGAAAGAGGAGCAATGAACGAAAAGAGGACAGCATTTGCGCAGAGAATTGAACAGAACAGTAAAAATTATTTTCCGAAGGATTTGTTTGATCTGGAGACAGCAAAAATGATACTGACACAGCTGCATGCATGTTTTGGACTGGACACGCTGATGACAGACAGACATGGAAATATTCTTATGACAGTCGGTGATTTCGGTGATTTTATGCCTGATGTCGTCAACAAGCCCGGCAATAAGATTCGCGTGAAGGGCAGGACGGTATGTCATATCTATGCAAAGTACGATCATGTTTCAGAGGAGCATTTCGAGGCGGCAGACAAAATCCTTGGCGCATATATTGCGACTTTAGAGAATCATAGTGAGAAATCATATCTGGCAAGTGAGCAGGCCTCCTATATCGAGGAATTGGAGCAGCAGCTGCAAAAAGATGCCGCTCAGGCACAGTATTCCGGACAGAACGATCCGCTGACTGGTGTGCTGAACAGGAATCATTTTATCAGTCAGATGAAGGAGCTTGCGGAGCGTGAGATCGTTCCAACAGCGGCGATCTGCGTCAATATCAACGACTGGCGGTTTGTCGACAACAATTTCGGCGAGGAGGAGAGTGACCGCTTGATCGTGACAGTGGCTGAGATTCTCAAATCTAAGGCAGAGGAAAACGGAATGAACCATGCTGTGATCGGCAGGGTGGAGGGCGATGTGTTTAACGTGCTTCTGCCACTTGCGGAGGAGGACGAGGCGAAGGCTTACTGTGATGCGGTGCAGCAGGCGTGTGACAGTTTTGAGGACGAAAAACTTGCCCCGAGCGTTGCGGTGGGCTGCGTGATGCGGACCAATGTGGAGGAAAGCTTTAAGAATATTCTTTCGGATGCTGAATATGCTATGTTGGAGAATAAATTTGCGATAAAGAACGCGCCTGGATACAAGGAAAGACTGGAAAAAGGTTTAAAAAATGCCTAAATCTAAAATAATTATTAAGTACTACAAACTTTGAAAAAAAGAGAAAATTAAAAAAAACATGAGTAAATGGAAGAAAATGGGAGATAATAAAATGTAAATCCGTTTGCAGAACGCACAGCAAAAAACTATTATATGTTTTGTTAGCACTCAACAGGTAAGAGTGCTAATCAGAAAGGGAAATAATTATTTTATCATAAGGAGGCATTTCACATGAAATTAGTACCATTAGGAGACAGAGTCGTATTGAAGCAGTTAGTTGCAGAGGAGACAACAAAGTCTGGCATCGTATTGCCGGGACAGAACAAAGAGAAGCCACAGCAGGCTGAGGTAATTGCTGTAGGACCAGGCGGAGTTGTTGACGGGAAAGAGGTCAAGATGGAAGTCAATGTTGGAGATAACGTAATCTTCTCAAAGTATTCCGGGACAGAAGTCAAGATCGACGAGGAAGAGTATATTATTGTAAAGCAGAACGACATCCTGGCAGTAATCAAATAACTAAGAAAATAAATAACTAAGAAAATCTAAAAAGTTGCAAAGTACGCAACTTAAGATTTTCTAAGTTATTAAGAGAACGCAAAGGGCGCG
>CAMWXE010000014.1 GCA_947178145.1 uncultured Lachnospiraceae bacterium
TGCTCTCAAGCGCATTGATTTTTTTATCTCTTGTTCTTTGTTCTTCTGTTTCTTTCTCTATTCTGCTCTCAAGCACACCTGCTGTCTGCTCTATTGTTTTATTGTGCAAACCATTCTCATACTCTTTGACTGCCTTATCTGCAGTTTTATGGAGAAGTTCTGTTTGTTCAAGATAGAATGCAAATTCCGTTTTCTCCTGCTGTGTGCTTTCTGCATATACCCTGCGCAACAGATTTCTCTGCTGTTCAAAAATCGTTTCCCGCACATCTGTCTTTTGGGTCTGTGGCACTTCTGACACAACCATTGACTGTAGTCCTGCAAAGTAACGGTCAATGATCGAACTATACGCATCCTTCTGCCGATGTGTCTGACCTGACACAATACCAATTGTGCGCTCCTCCGCTTCGACCAATTGGGAAAGCTGATACTGTTCATACGTTTCCATCAAAGTCTGCTGCATTTTCTGAAACTGTGCTTCGTTCATGGTCTGGAGTATTTCAAAGACTTTTGCTGTCCTGTTTTTTACCATATCTGTCAGTTCATGAACCGCTGTATTCATGCGCACATCAAGCGTATACTCTGCAGAATCTCTTAGTCTCTGATGGACGCTCTTGTCTCCATTCTCCGCCTCATTCGCACGCCTGCCAAAATCAGATCTTCTATTGCCGCCTGTCTGCTTGTCAATTTCATGCGCGATGCGCAAAAGACTTTCCTGGTCTTTTGCCTCCCTCATCTGTCGCATAAGAGACACAAGCCGCACTGCTTCCACATGGCTTTCTTCTCGTACCAACTCAAGCTGCCGCTCCAAAGATACCGCTATTCCCTGCAAAATCTCCCTCTTGTTGACAAGAATTGTATTGTGTGTGAGAAAATAAAGTTCCTGAAGCATCAGCTGATACGCTATGTGGATATTGGATTCTTTTGTTCCTGCATCCTGCTTTGGCCATAGATAAGTCAGCGAAATGCCCTCACAGGCATACTCGCTTGTCCTCTTATATTTCTTAGATATGTACTTTACAAACGCACTGTGATTGTTTCCAATCCTTCTATTTCTAATGGTTCCATTTCCAATCTCCATCTGACTGATTCTCATGTCGTATCTCCACCGCTCTGTCAAACTGTCTTGCAGCTTACTGTAAAAGTGTAGTGCATATTTTATAGGAAAGTGCCTGCATCCGGAAATGATTCTGACGACTTCCTAAATACGCATCTTACTAAGCCCTGAATGCTCAATTTCAAACACTTCAATCATTACATTTCCCGTTGACGCATCCAGACCGCCCGCATCCCATTTCGTCACATATGCAGACATTACGAAATAGTCATATACCGGGACTCCCTTCTGGTCGCCGACAATAATCTCCAGCGTAGGAATCCACATACCTGGATATAGCCTGTCCAACTGGCTGTTTTTCAGTTGAAGCCCCCGCTCCATCCGAATTGTCTGAAGCTGCTCTTTGGGCGCTATCATCGTATGCGCAAAATAATTATCCCCGCCCTCGGCATACGTCTCCTTTGACGCAGAGCCATCCAGTCCACTTACCTTTGCAAAAGAAAGTCTATTCAAACCAATATATACCAGAAAACGATTATTTATCACAAGACTCTCGTGCAGCCCCATCTGTCATCTCCCCTTTGTCAGCAGTTCCTTATATCAAATACATTTTCCGGCTCATCGTTGAGTTTGCTGTTGATTTTGGAAATCTCCTGACACCATCGAGTTCGTTCCTTGTGGGACATCGCAAGAATCTCACTGCGGTTCCAATGCATATAATAGCCGATAAACGCAGCCTCCTCATAAATCTTATCTGCCGGATACAGCCGCATTAGTCGGCTTCCATAAAATTTACAGGAATCTGTATTTCCTTTCCGCAATGTGGACATATATTCTTATATACAGGCAGCTCCATCATATTGATCCTCTGATATAAGTCCTGGAGATACGCCAAATCCATTGTATACAGTTTCTCAATTGTCTTGGTGTCAACAGCCGGCAAATCTCCCAGCTTTTTTACAACACGTGCCAACAGAATAATTGTCAGGTAACTTGGATTCTGCTGCACACGCGGGTCCTTCATCGGCAAAATCTCATCCGCTGCATTTGCCAGCCGCATCACTCCGTTTTTATGCAATGTCCCGTATTCATCCCGATATCCGCGCGGAAGCGTAAATACATATTCCTCCTGAAAATCAGTCTCCATGTTCCTCCTCATTTCATATATAACGATTCCTGTATTCCTTATTTTCTAAAATAGCGCCGCTGTACAGCTGCGCTATCCGCACTCAACTTATGACACCCTCGTCATTCCCTCATGAGCAATTTCAAGACTCTCAATGGCAACTTCTGAAGAAGTCGCATTAAAATCCGGTGCAGTATACTTTGTCGGCCATGCATTGATCACCTGCCATGAAGCGGCATCATCACCTGCACTGTTGATCAGTGTGATTGTGATTGTTTTCCTGTCAACCTCACCTTCTACGCCCAATACCATCCACTGATAGAGCACATCGCTGTCCGCCACTCCCTGTTTCAGTGTGATATTTCCATACTTTTTCAATCCTGGAAGCTTCATTGGTGTCTGCACCATATCGCCTTCACGATATTCAATCACATCAATCGAAGCATCAAATCCAGAAACTTCGGAAAAACCTCCCGCCTCAAGGCCATCAATCTCAACCTTATATCTAAATTTCGCATGTGGATAACCAGCCATCCTCTTACACCTCTTTCTTTATCCTCCGTTAATTACTCTGCCGAACTTGTCTTTTGCGAAATTCTAAAGATAACAAATTCAGCCGGCTTTACAGGCGCAACGCCAATGACACAGACCAGTCGTCCATTGTCAATATCATCCTGACTCATCGTATCCCGCCCGATATTCACAAAGAATGCCTCACTCGAGGCTGACCCGGCAAGATAACCATTTCTCCACAGTCCATTCAGGAACACGTCAATTGTCCGCTTAACACGCACCCACAAAGTCTCGTCATTTGGCTCAAAGACAGCCCAGTTTGTATTGGCTCTTATCGATTCCTCTATAAAAATAAACAGTCGTCTCACATTGACATACTTCCAGCTTGGATTGCTGGTCGCTGTCCTCGCTCCCCATACCCGGATTCCCATGCCCGGGAAAGAGCGAATCAGATTGACCCCCTTCGGATTCAGGATATCCTGCTCACCCTTATTAAACTGGCAGTCAAGTCCCACGCAGGCCCGAACTGTCTCATTAGCCGGCGCTTTGTGTACTCCTCTTGTATTGTCGCTTCTGGCATAAATACCAATAACAGAACCCGATGGCGGTATTGCAATATTTTTCTTGTCCAAAGGGTCAAACACCTCAAGCCAGGGATGGTAAAGCGCTGCGTACGCTGAGTCAAAAATATCACGGTGCGCAATAATGTCGTCCATCTTTTTTGCATCCTTTGGCACATCAAGCACTGCAAAACGGCTTCCCAATCCTTCGCAATGTGCCACGAGCATCAACTGCACATTCGGATCAGTAATTCCCGGAACCGCCATAATGGATACCATATCATTGTCAAGGAATGCCTGAATACCCGTTCTCTTTCCAGCACCATTATCCTGTCCGATAATGTCTGCTGCTGAAATCCCGGAAATACTGCCATCTGATCCATTTAACAGAGAAATTGCAAGGAACGATTCCCCTCCCACTCCACAAATCTCTTCAAACGGAGGAACGATTCCTTCTGTCGCCTTGCCGACATACTCCGCTCTGATCAGCTCTGACTTTGCTGTCTTCTTGGCGATATAGTTCGCCGCTTCAATATTAAAAGAGACATTTTCGTACAGCTCCACCTGGTCGTCAAACTTCACTTCCAGATGAAACTCACAGGTTGTCAGGGTTTTTACCGGAAGAAGATTCGTATCGACAAGACTTCCTTCAAATTCTTCCTCGAACTCCAGAACATTGTCCTGATTCTTTCTTATCCGATTATAGACAACTGTATTTTTATCCGAAAATGCAACGACATCTCCAACCTGAAACCCGCCGGCATTCTTCACCCTGTACTGTTTTCCGCTCACGCCCTCCGTTTCCTGCAAGACCTGCGTCTTGGCCTTACTCGCCGGCGTCACCACCACACGTATGCCGTCGCCCCATTTTCCTGGATTTTTTGCTGTTAGCCGCAATACAGGCGTCTCACTGTCAGGCGCGTAACCTGCTGCACACTTCGCATCACCTGGCGCGACACGCGCAATAAAGCAGCGTGAACCGCCATTTATAAAAAAGTGCTCTACCGCATACGCCAAAAAGCGATATTCACCATACTCATTCTCTGAAAGATAACTGCCATATTTTCGTTTGAAATCAGAGAAATTTGTGACCAGCTGCGGCAATCCCTCCACTGGTCCGCGCTCGGCAAGACCTATAAAGCCGGCTGTACTTGTGCTGACACCCTCCATAGGCTTACCACCTGACTCAAATTCTTCCACATACACTCCTGGTGATAAATATTCTGCCATCATTTTCCGACTCGCTTACCCTGCAGATTGTCCCTTCTGCTGCCAGTCGAATTCCTCCTTTCTGTATGCTATCCTATGGCATTTTGTTTCTTTTCCGCCATGTCATAGGTTTACAAATTAATCCTGCGTAAATACTATTTTCTTGGTTATTTTATATAAAGTATAAAGCAATATTGATTATTAGTCAATATTATATTTGATTATTAATCAATTTTATTTCCCTGATAATCAAATTAACATTGACTTATAGGAGGTATTATTATGGAATATAGATATTGTATTGATTATGAAAAAATTGCCGCGCGAATAAAAACCGCCCGAAAATCGGCCGGTTTGACACAGGCAGAGCTTGCTGAAAAAATTAACATTTCCACAAACGCTGTCGCAAAGTTGGAAAATAACCTCATGGCCACAAGCCTGCCAACTCTTATTAGTATTGCAAATGTATTAGAAATCGACATCAACTATCTGCTATCAGATGAACAAGAAAAAAAAGAAGAGGAGGACAGTCTCGATCTGTTCTTAAACAGCCTTCTTCGCAGCCTGTCCCCAACGGATAAAAACTTTGTGATTCATGTAATCAACGGACTCCGGCTCTACTATCCTCATGACCGTTGACCATAGCTGTCCACGCCTTCCATAAACAAAATTTAATCAAATGGACGTGCCCAGCTGCTGCAACTTCTCCCTGCTGTATTGAGCTTCTGATACAGGAATTATTACCACATGCCGTCATCTTACCGCATGGAACGAACACCCTCCTGTATCAAAATCAGTTCTCTGGCATACCTCGCGCAGCAGCTGCTCACTTTCCTGATTCAGTCCAGATGAAATACAGTCCTCAAGTCAACGGAAACCGGACTGTTGTCGGGGTTCGTCTCCATGATGTCAGCCATGTAATCCCACCACTTGCGGTTAATCGCCGTGTCCGCGCTCTGCGCCCATTTTTCCTCATCCTCAATCTCAATATAACCAAAGAGCGTCAATGTCTCTTTGTCCAGGAAGATGGTGTAATTCTTTCCGCCATGCTCATGAATCATATCCTTCATCTCCGGCCACAGAAGGTTATGACGCCTCTCATATTCCTCCTCCTGTCCCTCAAAAAGCTTCATTTTAAATCCTTTTACCATAGTTTTCCTGCTCCCTTCTATTCCTTCTGTTCCTTTTACTCTATACAACGCCCACATTCATCCATTGTATAAACAGCGGCACTTTCCAACAATTCCCTATCCGACCGCTGCCTTCTCAATCACACAGCTGTGCGGTTTGTCCGGATTTTCCCTGTCATAGTTAATACCTGCCAGCAGAATTTCACCAGCATAACCCTCAAGTGCCTGCGTATATTTTCTATCCTTAATCTGCTGTATCGCCGCACTGGCAGACTTGTCAAATTTCAACTCGACGACCAGCGCGGGTTTCCCGGTATGCGGCAGCGGCAGAAATACGATATCTGCAAACTCCTTCCCTGTCGGAAATTCCCGTATCAGCCTATAATCTTTCCGCGCACTGTAGTACGCCAGACCAATCGCGCACGCAAGCGAGTTTTCATCATTGTAAGTCAATATGGAAGCCACTTCAGTATGTGTCCTGTCAAGCCCCCTCGCAACGCTGTCCGCATCACCGTTCAATGTATCCTCCAAAAGCTTCTCGGATGCCTTCAAAACATTCATCACGTCAGACCATCCTCCGACACTCATGGCATTCTCAAACTCCTCGATAATCTCCTTATTGGGAATAAATACTTCCTTTGCGCCTGCATCATATCCAAGATAACCCAAATGAACCAGCAGCGTAAGTATATCATCCTTTGTCTTAAAGCTGCGCATATCATTCTGAAAACTGCGGGTATTAACCTTGACGCGTCCGCCGCCAAGCATCTGCACAATATCGGACCGCAGTCCGTCAAAATCCATGTCCATATAGATTCTCAATGCCTCATACGTTTCCGTAGATGTCCAGTAATTGGAAAAATCCCGGCAGCGCATCGCCTCCACGACTGATTTTGGATTGTATATATGGTGAAACCGCTTAAACATATATCCATCATACCAACTGCTGGTCTCGGCAAAATCCATCTCATACTGCTCACACAGCGATTTCACCTCGTCCTCCGTAAATCCTGTGTATTCCTCCAGGTCTTTCTGGTCTGTCATCGAATATTCCAAGAACATATTTAACGCGGAATGCTGTCCGTACTTCTTAACAGGCAGAATACCTGTCACATACGCAAGTGCGACATAAGGCTGATCCTTTAAAAGGTCGCGCAAAAAATCCAGATACTGCCTCTGCATCCCCTCCGATTCCTGCCGCTCACGCATCACACAATCCCATTCGTCAATCAAAAAGATAAACTGCTTATCCCCGTTATCATAAAGCTGCTCCAAAACCGAGACAAGGCTCGTCTCCTGCTGTGGCAGCAGACTTCCATATACTCTGTAAATATCTGCGGTCACCGCCTGTTCCAGATATTCCAGCATATCCTTCTTTCCCGCCCTGATCAGGAACCGCTGCATATTCAGATAGATCACATCATAACGATTCAGGTGCTGCCGAAACGTTATGTCACTTTCTATCTTTCTCCCCCGAAATAACTCTGCCGAATCACAGCCAACACTGTAATAAGCCGCAAGCATTGCAAGCGTCATGGATTTCCCAAAACGGCGCGGCCTGCTGACACATACATATTTTTCATCTGTATTGATCATCTGATTCGTGCATGCGATCAGATTCGTCTTGTCCACATAGATTCTGGAGCGGAGGGCTTCCCAGAAACTTTTATTTCCTGGATTCAGATAAATTCCCATAAACAACACCTCCCATACACTTCTATTATATGGGAGGTGCGACGAATTAACAAGGATAAAGTCCAACTTCTCTATTCTGACATGCTATATCTTTTTGATAATCGTATCAAAAGCCTCCAGCTTCACGTGCTCTGTACCATACTCTGTCTGAATGCTGCACTCCTGTGCCGTCTCGGCATTGTTGATGACGATCAAAGTCCTGCTCTCCGGATAAAAGGCACATTCCATCTCCGCGTTGTCTGTCAGATAAAGACCATCCATCGCCTCGCCGCCCGCGTCTAAGATCAGATTCAGCAGCATCTTTGTGTTGGCATTGTTCACATGGAATTTCGACAGATAGATTCCCTGCCCTTTGCCGAACGAATTTCGAACCAGCAGCGGATTCCCGTTATGCGCCGCTAGGACAGACGCCTTTCCGTCCGTCAGATGACACTTTGCGCCTTCAAGAATCGATGCGCCCCTGGGTATCACCTTATCCGCAGCAGCCGCATCCACCTCAAATGCCCACTTTCCATGGCACACTCTGTCAACCGTATCCTCGTCAACCCCCAGCACATGCGCCATTCTGAAATAGCTGTCATATCCTGCCGCTGCCGACGGCTCTCCCACGCCAATCAATGCACCGCCCTCGTACACCCATCTTGTCAGGTTTTCAATCACAGCCTCGTCCTTCCACGCATCACCGCCGCTCCATGCACTGCCTGCCATACCGGCATTGATCACGACATCGACATCTTGCAGTGCACCATTCTTCACATCCTCAAAGCTGATGAAGCTCACCTCCAGCGGAAGCCCGCTGAGCGCCTCGTTGATATGTATCAGATCATGCATATAGGTCTCGTGAAAATGTCCTGACAGCGACCAGGAACGCATGCTTCCCCAGAAGTGCAGCACTGCAGCCCTTGTCTTGCAATGATACGGTCTGCCTGCGTGATGAAGCGCTTTCAATGACCGGAACTCGTCAGAAATCCTGGCAATATACTCCACGAAATCCGGAAAATCTTCAACCAGATGTAAATACCCGCCAAGCCCGATCCGGTCAATCGGACACCGAAGCAGCGCACGCCTCACACTGTTCCAGTACTTCTTGGCATCCAGGGTGGGATTGCCGCCCTCCATGAAAGTCGGCGCCCCGCCAAGTCCCACCGGAAACAGATACGGGTGGAGCCTGAGCTCATGCGTGCCAACATCGACACCGGAGCAAAGCCTTGCCTCGTAGCCGGAGAATACGCACTTAATCAGACCATCAAAGCCAAATTCCCTGAAAGTCGGCTTGTACGGCTCGATGCCAACCCAGCTGTCATCATAGAATACATACGCCTTTTTCCCATACTTGTGAACAATGTCAATCAACTGTCTGCCAAAGTCGATCACAAAGCGGTTCACGAAATCAATCCAGTCCTTCTTTTTCTGTCCGCATGGGCTGTGTGTCACATGCAGCTTTCCCTGATTGACAAAATCCTCCGCCGTCATGTTGTAACCGTATTTTGCCGCAAAATCGTCCAGCATCTTCGGACTGACTGTAAAGTCATAGGACGCCCAGTCGGAATAAAGCTGTCTGTTGCGCTCACTGCTTCCCCAGATCCACACAAAGTTATAGAACATGGAAGTAAAGCGCACCACTGTCGTGTCAGGGTGTGTCTCGCACCATTTTGTCATCCAGTCAAGCATATACGCCTGTGTCTCGGGATACACCGGATCAATCTGCATCAGATGCTCTTTGTCCCAATGATTCGTCGTATGGTTGTACATGGAAATCTCTTCCCATATGCGATATGCCAGAAAGCTCACTGTGTAATTATGCCATGGCGCAATCCCTTCCAGCCTTACCGCCTGCTTTTCCTTGTCATAACTCCACTTTGACACATCAACCAACGAGTCTGTTGTCCTGTCGTATACCTGCCAGTATTTCATTGAATCTGCACTGTCATTCACCCTGAACTGTTCCGCAAAGAAATCAGCCATCAGCGAAATCACGAGGCATTCACTGTCCGCTGTCACCGGATGCGTCATCAAAAAGGTTTGCTGCAGCTTATCCTGATTCTGTTTTGCCCACTCATTGTGATCCCTGATGATACAGATTGTCGAATAAATGCCGTAGCCTGCCTTCGTAATCTCGTCAGAGAGCACTGTTCCGTCGCTGTCGCGTATCACATCTGCCCCCCATTTGTCCGCAAGCTGTAATGTCAATTTCTCATACCCTGCCTCGCCCGGCAGTGTAAAACTTCCTTTTTCCATTTTCTTTCTCCAATTTAAAGTTTCGCATCTGCCCTCCGATACCACGGCTGCGGAAGTATTTCCCACCGCCATGTACACCTGTACGGGCTGATGCTGTTTTGATTATAGTGCGCCGTCTTTCTCCAGTTCATCTGATACAAGAATCTTGCTAAAGAATGCGAGTGCCAGTCCCTGTCCCCAGCCTTGAATCCAGTCCCGGGAAATGTTGCGGTATCCGTCCGCATCATTCATTACCGCCGTTCCGCCGGATACATTCAGGACTCTGCCGTCCGGACCCACATTCGCAAGCATCCCCCTGATTGACTTGTTAATATACTTTGAGTGCAGGGGATTTGCCCGCGTAACCATCGCTGCCGCAATCCCTGCCGATGCCGAAATTTCCTCATAAGAGCTCTCATCATTCAGTATCGTCCTCCACAGACCGTCCTCTGTCTGGAGCAGCTTGATCGCAGACAGCTGTTCGTTCAGGGAGCCCGCCACATCCATATACTTCGGATACAGATAGCACTTCTTCAGAATGTCACTCACCTGTGCCATGGTAAATGCCGCCCAAGCATTGGCCCGTCCCCAGTAAAAGCCGGACATATGGTCTTTGGTAATATTGTTGTAGCCATGATAGTACAGACCTGTATCTGGATCCTGCAAATATTTGATATGCCAATAGTACTGGTTCAGCGCATCCTCAATCATCTCCTCGTCCGCAAGCTCCACCCCGACTCTCAGCAGGAAAAATGCCGCCATGAAAAGGGTATCCGCCCAGCACTGCTCCGGGAAATCGTTGTCGGCCGAAACTGTGTGCTGCAGGACATGATCCCCAAACCGGAGCGCATCCTTTCTGATATAGTTTATCTTACTCATCACGATATCCCAGTATTTCTGCTCCTCTGTCGCCTTGTATAGCGTGATAAGACAATGCCCCATCGCACAGGCGTTGACTGTCCACACCTTTGGCAGCCCCAGGTCGATCAGCTCATCCACCCTGTCCCTTAAAAGTTTCAGATATTCCTCGTTACCTGTCTTCTCATAGGCATCGGCAATGCCAAAATACGCCACCCCGCACGGCCAGTCCCATGTCAGGTCCATCTTCATCGTCCGTTTTACGATTTTGTCGATCACCTCCAGAATCTCCTGTTTGTCATACTCTAACTTTAGCATCGTAAAGCCCTCCTTGTATTTTCATTCTATCATATTTTACGATAAATAATATATTTCTGCACGAATGGTATGTCAATATTCATGAACAGCAATTCGATTTTATCAACACACCGCATTTCAAAGCAATATGCTGATAAAATCAAATCCCCTTCTGAATAATTTTCTTTTAAATACAGCCCCCAACGAATGCTGGGGGCCGTTATGACTATTTCAGGAAGTATTCTCGCTGTTTATTTCTGAAGCTTTGTGGACTGTCCAGCCTCGTAAGCTTCCTTTCTCTCGTCAACGATTTCCTGATATCCTGCGTCTGCGTACTTCTGAGCCAGCTCATCGTACAGTGTATCAAATTCATCCGGGTCACACATTGTCAGCTGGTCTCTGTACTCTGTGTAAAGCTCGAGCAGGGAAGCCTGATACTCTCCTACAGAATCCAGTACCACTGCAAAGTTACAATCGCTGACTGCACGGCCCTTTTCCGCCAGTTCTACCTTTCTGTAATAGTTGTCGATCAACTCCTGTGTCACGTCATCCGGCAGATTCTTCGGTGAGCTTGCTGCGATGATTTCCTCGATCGTACCGGCGTTTCTTGCCTCGATGGTCACACACCAGTAGTCCTTGGAGTTGTTGAAGCCCTGCTTGCAGTCGCCATTGTAATCAGCCACTGGAACAGGAAGTCCGTCATCGCCCAAGTTGTAGTTCTCGCCCTCGATACCCCACTGCATTGTGAAGAGGTTCTCCTCCTGCGTCATCCACTCCATGTACATCCATGCTGCCTTGATCTCATCCTCAGATGCCTGTGATGAGAATCCGATCATCATACCGAACGGATTGTCCGCACGATATGCTGACACCGTACCGCCATCCGGGTCATCGATCGCAGCCTGAAGCTGAACACCGATGTGCGCGTCAGGATTCTGCTCAAAGAGCGCTGTCAGGAAATCCACATCCGCAGAAATATATCCTGCAAACTGGAAAATCTGTCCGCTTACAAAAGAGGCCTTTTCTGTCTCCTGATCTGTTACATAGTACTCCGGATTCAGGAAGCCTAACTGATACTTCTCATTCTCTCTTCTGATATATTCCCTGTTTGCATCATCGCCGAGCGCCGGAATCGCATAGTCTCCGTAGCATGCCCAGTTCTCCTCATCAAGCGGGAAGCTTCTGAACGCATAGTTCTGGTCAACACCTGCGCCTGTCACCATATGTCCGCCGAGCGGATGCTCGCAGAGTCCCTCGTCGATCAGTTTCTGGTACATCGCTTTCTGCTCTTCCCATGTCTCCGGATAAGAATCATAGCCAATCTGGTCCAGCCAGTCCTTGCGGTAGAAAGTCACAAAGGTATAGGCTGTATCATAGTACGGTCTCTCAGCCAGTGCAAAATAAGTATCGCCGTTCATCTCCGTAAAACCAATCTGATCCAAGTCAACCATTCTCTGATAGTATGTAGGTGCAACCTTTGCAAACTCATCAAGGTCATACGTTGTCAGATATCCGTCTGCCGCCCACTGCGCCTGCTTCGGATAGTCGTACTCCATCAGGATTGTCGGGAGATCCTCCGCTGCTGCCAGCAATGCGTAAGATGTTAGAACATCTGTTCGTGCAATTGGCACATACTCCACTGTGATATTGTACTTGTCGCCAAAATTCTCCTGAACCCACTTTGTCCAGTAGTTGTCACTTACGTTTGGAACACCCTCTGCTCCTCTGTCATACACAGGAATCTTCAGGGTAACATTCTCTGCAAACGCCTCCCAGCCGTCAACCCCAGCCGCACCGGAAGTATCTGCCGGAGCTGCGGTCTCTGCATTGTCTGTCGATGCCGCACTGCTGTTGTCGCCAGTCGTTGTGTTGTCTGCCGATACGCTGCCGCTGTCATCAGAACCGCCGCCGCAGCCTGTCAGTGTGCCCATTGCCATTACGCCTGTCAATGCCAATGCCATTGCTCTCTTAAAAGCTTTCTTGTTCATAATGAATCCTCCTTGTCTTCCGAAGGAAAATAACTACCCTGCTTCCCGGGGAGGATTTTCCCTCTTAAAAATCTATAGTATAACCCGCCTATTCGGGAACACTACCATCTCACTAGCCCTTTACTGCGCCAACCATCGTTCCCTTTACAAAATACTTCTGTACAAACGGGTAGATACAGATGATCGGTATTGTTACAAACATGATACACGCCGCCTGCAATACTTCCGGTGTGCTTGTCACTGCCGCACCCTCGGAAAGTGTCGCTGTCTGCGCATCGGAAGCCGATGACACAAGCTGTGACAGCTTATACTGAATCATTTTCAGATTCTCAGAACGGATATAGTACTTGTTGTCCGCGTATGCGTTCCAGCGTCCCACTGCATAGAACAGAGAGAGCGTCGCAAGGATTGGCTTTGACAGCGGCAGCACGATCTTCCACAAGATCTGGAAATTGGTGGCACCGTCAAGAAAAGCCGATTCCTCCAGGCTGTCCGGTATCGAGGACTGCAGGTTCGTCTTCATGATCAGCATGTTGTAAGGCGAATAGATCAGCGGAAGGATTAACACCCACATTGTGTCAAGTACATGTAAATCCTTATATAACAGGTAAGCCGGAATCAGACCCGCGCTGAAATACATCGGAAACATCAGGATAAAGGTGAAAAAAGTCCTTCCCTTTAACCGCTTCTTGGAGAGCGGATACGCTGCACAAGTGCAGACCAGCATACCAAGTATGGTAAAGATCAGCGTGACATAGATGCTGTATATCATGCTCGACACCATGCTCCCGTCCTTGAAGATGGACACATATGCGTCGAAGTTAATTCCTTTCGGAATAAAGGAAACCTGCTTTGCGATAACGTAGGAGTTGCCTGATATCGACTTTGCCAGCAGATGAATAAAAGGCAGCACACAGGTCGCACACAAAAGCACCAGTATGACCATAATCACGACATCGCTGATCCGGAACTTGTTGATCGCTCTGTTTCCGTCACTGTTTACCTCCGCACCGCGGACGACTTCTTCTTTTTTTGCCATGACACACACCTCCTATAACAAGCCTTCTTCGCCGAGTTTCTTCGCGAACCAGTCAGATAACAGTACCAGCGCCAGACCAACGACAGACTGGAACAGACCTACCGCGGTCGACATACTGAATTTATTTCCCTGAAGACCCTTTTCATATATGTAGATTGCCAGCTGATACTGGAAATCTTTAACCTGCGAGTTTCCGAACTGGTCGAGACGCTCAAAGTTACTTCCCATCACACGGCCAAGGTTCATGATCAGCAGTGTCACAATCGTGCTCTTGATGCCCGGCAGTGTGATGTGCAGCATCCTCTGCCAGCGGTTTGCACCATCAATCATCGCCGCCTCATACAAGTCGCCGCTGATGCCTGTTATCGCGGCAAGATAGATGATCGTGCCCCAGCCCATTCCCTGCCAGACGCCAATCAGCAGATAAGTTACTGCCCAGTGCCACTTCTCTGTCAGAAACGGGATACCCTCCTCGATCAGCCCTGCGTTCATCAGGAAGATATTGACAAGACCTGTTGAGGGACGAAACATTGTGTACGCCACGCTTCCGATGATAACCCATGAGAGGAAATGCGGCAGATACAAGATCGTCTGCGTCACTTTCTTAAACTTCGGATAGCGCAGTTCATTCAGCATCAGCGCCAGGATAATCGGCATCGGAAATCCCACCGCCAGATCCAGCAGATTAAATGCGATCGAACTCTTCAGGGACCGATGAAAATCCGCATCCTTAAATACTTTGATGATCGTCTCCATGCCAACCCATTTGCTGCCCGCATATCCCTTCGCCGGTTTGTAATCCATAAAGATCATCCGCATGCCGGGATAGGACGCATAGTTGAAGAGAACCACCATCACAATCGGAAACAACAGCATTAAATACAGCTGCCAGTCTCTCTTGAAACTGTTTTTCCAGGTAGTATGCACGGCAGTGCCGCCGACAACTTCCTTGTTGCCGCCTTTTGTTTTACCCATATCAAAACCCCCATTCCTGTTTTGATTATCCAAAAACCGTCGCAAACGAATCTGCGGCAATCCCGAGTGTCTGCGTGGTGTTCTTAGCAGCCACACAATGCTTTCGTTATTTTGTATAATCAATTAATACTTATGTTTCTATTTTCGTGCATTTTATCTTTTAATTCTAGCAAAAAGAAAATAAAAACTATGCATTTCCAACCATTTATGTTATACTTTCTATAAACACAGCTTGACGAAATGCATAGTATTTCAAGTTCTTATATTTTTCTGTTATACATTTTGACTAGGTTTGGCCTGTTTTTGTGGGCAGAACCGTCTGGAATGATTAATTATAGTTGGTTATTTCTGGTTTTTATGGACATAAAGTCTATCTAAAAAGTTCCATAGATTATGCAAAAATAACCGTTATACATAAGAATGAATCATGTAAAAAACACACGCGAAAGTTTCTTCACAGACTGCACAGAATGGAGGTTCCTGAATATGCCGAAACCAAAAAACGATATTGCCGAGTACCGCAGCTACTATCTGCCCTCTGATTTTCCGGTGCTGCTGTTGTCCGGTGAGCACTGGAAAATCTCAAATGTCCCCAGCAAGCATCTGCACTTCCACAATTGTCTGGAAATCGGCCTGTGCCACTCAGAGAGCGGGTACATGGAATTTAACGGAAAGGAGCGGCTCTTCTTCAAGGAGGGGGACATCACATGCATCCCGAGAAATATCCCCCACACGACGTACAGCTCACCGGGTACACAGAGTCATTGGTCTTATCTGTTCCTGAACACACAGGAACTGTTCAAAAATATGGCGCCCCATATCCGCGGTTTTGACCTGTCGCTGAGCGCCTACAAGGAATACCGGCACATCCTGAGCCGCGACGAATATCCCTATGTCTATGACCTCACCGCGATGATTATACGCGAGATTGAGGAACAGCGCCTCCAGTATCAGGCAAGCGCCATGGGACTTCTGCTGTCCCTGTGCATCGAGCTGGACCGCATCCAGAGCAAGGGCGGCCACGAGACGACACTCACCAGCCAGCCGCCGGAGAATGCGATGGTGCTCTCGCCAGTTCTCGACTACATAGAAGATCATTACGCCGAGCAGTTTGACATGAATTATCTCGCCGATATCTGCTGCCTGAGCCCGACACATTTCCGGCGGCTGTTTCACTCCATCATGGGAACCAGCCCCCTCGACTTCCTGAACAGCACGCGCATCACCAAGGCGTGCAACCTGCTGCGCAGCACCGAACACTCGATCCTCGACATCTCCGAGATGGTCGGCTTCCGCTCCGTGTCAAGCTTCAACCGACACTTTATGGACGCCATGCAGACTACGCCGAGAGATTACCGGAACGAGACACTTCAGGCAAAAGCCAATCAGGAAAAAATGGCAATTATGGACTATACCGGATGGATGTATCCCGAGAAATAAGTGTGAGAAGAACTTCAGGCATAGTACTGTGCCTGCGCATCCCACAACTCCTTGTACAGACCTTCCTGCTGCTCCAGCTCTTCATGCTTCCCGCGCTGCACCACTCTGCCCTTGTCAAATACAAGGATATCCTCACAGAAGCGGCAGGAAGCCAGTCGGTGGGAGATATAGATGGAAGTCTTGTTTCCCACCATCCTGTCAAAGCCCGCATACACCTCGCACTCGGACTCCGGGTCAAGCGCGGCAGTCGGCTCGTCCATGATGACAAACGGTGCATCCTTGTAAATCGCGCGGGCAATCGCAATCTTCTGCTTCTCGCCGCCGGAGAAAGTCACGCCGTTTTCCTCAAACTCTTTTCCGATGCTGGTGTCAAGTCCATCCGGCAGAGCGCGGGAACGCTCCCCCACACCAGCCCTGTCGAGCGCCTCCACTGCGCGCTCTTTGTCCACCGCAGATCCTGCTGCCACATTCTCGCCCAGCGGGAACGCAAACACCTGAAAATCCTGAAACACCACCGCAAACAGATCACAGTACTCCGCATAATCGTACTTGCGGATATCGATGCCGTTCACCCTGATGCACCCCTCCGTCACATCATACAGACGACAGAGCAGCTTGATAAACGTCGTCTTCCCGGAGCCGTTCCTGCCCACAATCGCCATCTTCTCCCCGATCTCAAACTTGAGGTTCAGATCCTGGATCACATAGGAATCACTTCCCGGATACTTGAAGGACACATGGTCAAACTCCACGGAAAAACGATTGTCGCGGCGTTTTTCCATCGGAATACAGCCTTCGTGTTTCCTCTGCGGAAGCGCCATATAATCCATGTAATCCCTCGCAAAATCCACATTTCCTTCCAGCCAGCTCAGCACGTACACAAACCGCCCCATTCCTTCTGTGAATTTCAGGATACTCGCCGCATACGTGACAACACCGCCGACACTGATCATGCCCATGCAGGCAAGCAGCCCGGCAAACGCGTAGACAAAGAAGCCGGTCAGCGCTGATATGGAGCGCTGTGAAAAGACATTGAGTGTAATAAAATGCGCCATTTTGTCCACAACCACTTTGATGCCGTCCGCCGACTCCTCAAATTCCCGCTGATACAACTGCTGCTGCCTGCAGATTCTCAAATCCTTCTGTTTCTCACACCCGGATAAGATGTCTAGATAATACTTGTTTTTTGCCTCGTATCCCGCCATCTCTTTTCTGGCGTCAGCTTCCTTCTCATGAAAATAGATTCCCAACTTAAACTCGACAAACACAAGCGCCAGAATCGCTGCGACCAGCAGAACCGACATCAGCCACGACCCCACAAACCCCTCTGACAGCACATGAGAGCTGCGGACAAACATCGGAACGACCACAAACACCGCCATGATAACCGTAACTGCTGCAGTCAGAATTTTGTTCATGCAGCTCAGCACGCGCGCCGTGAGACTCCAGCCGCCGAACCGCTCAATCTTCTGGCGCATCTCATGGATATCAGAGTCCTCCAGATACTCGTAATCCATCCTCATGCTCTTCTGGTTCATGGGCCTTGCCTGAATCTCCTGCATGTACTCGAGCTTCCTGTTAAAGAACATGACCAGCACGCCCTCCGCTGCCGCCATCAGAAAGATTCCGCCCACGCCGACTGCAACATAACGCAGCAGCTCCGAAAATTCCACGCCTGCATACGCCGCGTCGACCAGCATTCCCATCAAAATAACCGATATAAAAGGACGGATTCCAGTGAATACGGACAATCCAACCATGCCGGCCAGCACATCTTTGTGGTTTTTTGACAGATTCCCGAGCAGGGCAAATATTTTTCTCCAGTCCTTTTTCTCTTTGTTCCCTCTACTCATCAAACACACCTCTCTTCTCCACATTCGACTCATAGGCGTCGTCCATCAGCTCGCTTTTGCGCTTCCGTTCGCTCTCTTCCTTATAATACTGGCTCTGCACCTCGAAAAGCTCAGCGTAGCGCGTCCTGCCCGCAAGCAGGCTCTCGTGTGTGCCCTCCTCGATAATCTCTCCGTGCTCGAGCAGCAGAATCCGGTCGCAGAACCGGGTGCTCGACAGACGGTGTGATATGTAGACACTGGTCCTGTTCTCCATCGACTTTCCATAATTCAGATACAGCTCATTCTCCGCAATCGGGTCAAGCGCCGCCGTCGGCTCGTCGAGAATGACCAGCGGCGTGTTCTGGTACAATGTCCTCGCAAACAGCATCCGCTGTTTTTCTCCGCCGGAGAAATCTGTCGCTGTCTTGTTGATTTCCCTGACCAGCGGCGTACCTCCCTTGTCCGCAAGCTTCTCATAGATCGACGCGAAATTGGAGAGCCTCAGCGCCTGTTCCAGCTGCTTTCTGTCGATCTCCTCCGGGTTCTGCCCCGTCAGGTTTTCATCCAGCGACAGCGCCAGCATCGTCGCATCCTGAAACAGCACTGACACCAGACTGTAGTATTCGTCCCTGTTAAACTGTTCAATTGGAATGTCATTCAGCAGAATCTCCCCCTCCGTCGGGTGGTAAAATCCGCACATCAGTTTGACAAGCGTGGTCTTTCCGGCACCGTTTAATCCGATCAGCGCAATTTTTTCGCCAGGCCGGATGATGACATTGATATTTTTTAAGGTCGGCTTCTCACTGTTCGGATAGGTAAATGACACATTCCGAAATTCCATCCTGACCGGATTTTTCCGAATCTGCTCCATTCGCTCTGCACCGATGCCCTCCCCGCGGTTCCACCGGTCCTCCGCCTCCAGAAACTCCCTGAGATAGCTGATGGATGCGCTGGTGTTGTTGAAACTCATCACCTGGCGCAGCATGTTTTCAAAGTAAAGGGAAAATCCACTCACCAGACCGATATAAAACACGAACTCCGCCGCCGTGATCTCGCCGCTGGCGAGCATATATGCCAGAAGTCCGAATGCAGCGCCGTCCATGAAGAGCTGCAGCACTGCGTGGGACAGATTGCGAAACAGATACCAGTCGTGGATAACGCCGTAAATCCGGCCAATCTCCTGTAAGGACTCATCATATTTTTCCAGAAACCAGTCCGTCAGATGATAGATACGGATATCCTTCCCCGCCGCACTGTCCGTCGCCTGTGCTGTGATATACCCCGATTTTCTGGAGGAGAGCGCAAGCTCCTCATAGTACTGTGCGTGCTTTTTGCGCGCAATGGAGAGCAGCCACAAGCTCACGCTGATGGCGCACATCGTCACAAGGAGCAGAATGACGCTCCTCTGCATCAGCAGAATCCCGTAGATCACAACCCCCGTCATGAATGACAGAAACTGTGGGAACGCCACAACCGCGTTCGAGACCCCCTGCCCAAATCGCGCCACGCGCCATGCATTTCCTGACACCTTCTGAAATGCCTCGTCCTCGAGGTAGTCATAATCCACATCCATAATCTTGCGCACAAACTTTTTCGCATAGTGGGTGCTGATGAAACTCCCCTCCAGTTCACAGTATTCGAGCATCACCTCGAACGCGGCGTTGCCAATCCACATTGCCGCGCAGATGACAACCAGCTCCAGCATCAGCTGCGGTATCCCGATCTGCGCCGTCAGGTCCGACACCAGCCTTGACGGGAGATACGTGCCCAGCAGCGATGCCGCCACATTGGGAACCACCATGAGAATCTGCGCCCAGAATAGCTTTTTGTCCCACTCCTTTGCAGACTTCATATTGTAGATAAAGTTGCTGACCAGACCGTATTTCCGCCGTTTTCTATCCTCAAAAATATGTGACATGTAGAGCATTGTACTGCCTCCTCCATTCCTGCCTGTGTACTCCGCCCGCGGACTGGAACACAGACATTCTTTTATATTACCAGTTTAACCGATTTTTCCATCAAAGAATGATTTCAGCACGAATGGTATTCTATGATGCACAAACGGTTAAAAAAGAAACGCCTATCAGTTCCCCCAATAAACGCTTCCTTCCTAAGATATCGTTATCCAATTAAGCACTTTTTCCCCTGAAAAGCAAAACCATATTTTCTGATCTGCCCTAATGAAAAACCTTCTGCGATGAGCTCTGCCTCGTACTGCTTTTCCTCGATCTGTGCATGTGCATTTGCAACAGTATCCTCAAGTGTCTTTTCATCCTCATATGGATTCAACACCTTAAACTCAAAGATAAAAGCTTTCCCACTCCTGTCAAGCGGCTCCAGCATCACATCATACCGCCCATATCCACTCTCACGGTTCGAACGAATTTTGTACGCATCGGCCAGGTTTACCACCATGCCAAGCACAAATCCGTGATAAAAACGCTCCGGTTCCGCTTCCTTTGAAGGTTTATTGCCGCTGTCAAACGAGCTGAATGTATTGCGTGCGACCTTATTCATAAACACATTCATCATACGTACATTATCATTCAGCATCGACCTTATAAACTCATTGTAGACAACCTGTGTATCCCCCCGGAACCATCCCTTTACCATCTTGCGGAACATCTGCCGCACCTCAAAATTGGTGAGTGTGAGCGTATACCATACATCATCCTCAGCCGCAATCGCATCATCACACTCCTCAGCCTCCGTCTTGAGTATCTTGAGGTACCCCGTCGCCATCAGCAGGCTCCAGACAGCATTGTTATCCCCTCCAAGCTGTTTAAACACAATCTGTTCATCAATTTCTGCCTTAAAACTCTTCCCTTGCAAAAGCTCCTCCATAGTCTGCTTGATACCGGTATTTCCTCCCTGTATCAATGAGTTTACAAGCCCATTTCCGCTTGTGTTCGTCCAATAAGCCTTGTACTTCCCCTTCTTACTGATAAAGGACGTGATCGACCATGGATTGTAGATGTCTGTAAATGTGCCAAAGGTAAAACCATCGTACCACTCTTTTACTTTCTGCTTGTGTTCCCCAAGTCCTACCTCATCAAGTGCACCAAATACCTCCTCCTCCGTAAAACCAAAAGCTGTCGCATACTGGTTTGATGTTGTCGTGATAACATCTAAATTATTCATATCAGAGAAAATGCTTTCCTTCGAAATTCTCGTGATCCCTGTGATTATGCCTTTGTACAGTTGGGAATTCGTCTTAAAAGTATTGTCGAAAAAACTCCTTAAAAACGCGACCGCTTCTTCCCAGTAGCCAGATAGCCATGCTTCCTGCATCGGTGTATCGTACTCATCTAAAAGAATGATAACATCCTTTCCATAAAATTTTTTGAGATAAATACACAAGCGGTTTATGGCAATCGCCACCATCTCGTCCTTCATATCATCATTGACGGAATCAAAACATTTTCTGTCATTTTCGCTGAATACATCCGCTTTTATGATATCACTGTATCTTCCATAAACATTCGTGATGAGCTGCTTGATCGCCGCCTTCATCCCCTCGACAGTGCCCGCCTTAATACCTGCAAAACTCATGAAGATTACCGGAAAAGTCCCCTGAATCTGTCTGTATTTTTCCAGCTCCTCCAAAGAACCATCTGACCAGATAGAAAGTCCCTCAAATAAATCCCCCCTGCCTGCATACTGATTCGAAAAAAAACATTCAATCATACTCAGGTTGAGTGTCTTGCCAAAACGACGCGGGCGTGTGATCAGCGTAACCTCCGAACCAGTCTCCCACCATTCCCTGATAAAACCCGTCTTATCAATATAAAACTTATTTTCTTCAATCAGCCTGTCAAACCGCTGTATTCCTATATTAACCATTATACTGCTGTCCATATCCATTCCTCCAATTTTCCATAAATCACTAAGGAACTTCCCTTACCAGCGGCAGCATCACTTCCGTCGCAAACACGCCGTCCTCCGCCTTGCGGTTTAGATATCCTCCATGCCTTGCCACGATATCGTCGATCCGCAGCAGCCCGAAGCCATGATTTCCCTGCTTGTCAGAGAGAAAATGATTTCCCCTCCGCTTTGCCTTGCCGTTCATGGAATTCGTGACAGAGATATACAGCTGCTTCTTGATCACATCGATATACACGCGGATAAAGCGCTCCTCCTCCGGCAGCTTTGCGCACGCCTCCATCGCGTTGTCCATGAGATTTCCGATCAGCACTGACAAGTCAATGTCCGGGACGGATATTTCCTTTGGCACTATGGCTGTGGCGTCCACATTGATATTCCGCTCCTGTATCAGCGCCAGCTTGCTGTTTAAGATAGCATCCACCTTGACATTTCCCGTCCGCAGCACAGTGTCCACCTTCGCCAGGTCTTCTGTCAGTTGTTCCAGATACCCTGACGCCTCGTCGTACTGTGCCATGCTCAGATAAGCCATCAACGTCTGTATGTGATTGTGATAGTCATGCCGCCAGCCCCGCATCTTGCGGTACATCGTATCCACCTCATCATAGTGCCTGTTCACCAGCTCGTTCTGGAAGCGCGATATCCTGCGGCTCACATATCCTGGCATCGCAAAAAGCCACAGCATGAGATTGATCAAAATGAGTATCAATAGTATTCCTGTCATTATTTGCCAAGTCATATCTGTCATCCTTTATATAGTTCGATAAAAGCCTGGTTGACCTCCTTCTCCGCGCTCCGGCTCACCGGAATCCTGCGCTTGTCATCCAGAATCAGCTCCGGCTTCACAATCGCGGACACATGCTGTACATTCACCAGATACGAGCGGTGGCAGCGTACAAATTCCTTCCTGCCGCACAACTGTTTTACCATCTCGCTGATCGAGGAACACAAAATGCGCGACTCATCCTCCATATACAAGATACACTGATGCGCCCTCGCCTCGATGTACCATATTTTGGCCGCAGGCAGCGAAAGTGGTCCCAATTCGGTGCGAAACAGCAGCTTTTCCTCCTGCTCCTTCCGCATTCGATTCTTGTTGAACTTGTCAAGAACCGCAAACAGCTTTTCCTTTCGGAGCGGCTTTAACAGATAATGCAGTGCGGCAACCTCAAATCCCTGCGCCATGTAGCTGTCATATCCCGTGACAAAGAGAATCGGAATCTCCTCGTCCTTTTTGCGGATAACCCCGGCAAGCTCCATACCGCTCATCTGCCCCATCTCGATATCAAAGATCAGCAGGTCATACGCGCTGTCATCCTCCCATGCAAACCAGAAGCTTTCCCCGCTGGCAAACAGCGTTGTCGCCAAATGGATGCTGTTTTCCTGCGCCCACTCCTCCACATACTTTTGCAGCAGCAGGCGCTGTGCCTCCTCATCGTCACAGATTGCAATTCTCATTTTAGTACCCCTTACATACTACAACACCGATACCAGTCAGGCGTTCATACGCGACAAAATACCCGTTATTTCCATAGGCTTTTCCACAAATACCTTCGCGCCGTGTGCCGTGAGAAACTCCCTGTCCCGAAATCCCCATAGCACGCTGATACACGGAAGTCCCGCGTTCTGCGCTGTCGCAAGGTCCACATCGGAGTCGCCCACATAGACAGCCTCCTCCCTCGTCCTGCCAAGCTCCTGCAACGCGAGGAATACACTGTCCGGCTCCGGCTTTCTCTTCAAATCCTCCCGGTCGCCGATTGCGATATCCACCTGCGGAAAATACCTGTTGTTTAAATCCTGCACTGCCGAGTCAATCTTATTGGAAACAATCGCCATCGCATAACCAGCGTTCTTTAATTCCTGCAAAAGTTCCGGGATTCCGTCATATGTGCATGTCGCATCATTGCTGTGTTCCCCATAATACTCCTTAAAAATGCCAAACACACGCTCAAATTCAGGATTTCCCTCCCCCTGCGGCACTGCGCGGATCATCAGATTCCGCACACCGTTTCCCACAAACTGCCTGATCTCACTTAAAGTGCGCTCCGGCATGCCGCAAACCCTCAATGCATAATTGACGGCATTCTTTAAATCCTCCAGCGTATCCAGAAGCGTCCCATCCAAATCAAAAATTACTGTTGTTATCTTTCTGTCAGACATTTCTTTTTTCTCCTATATAATTACTTATTAGGAAACGCAATGTTTCAAGCCCTTCACAGTCTCTGTCCACAATCCATAACACCGCTTGTCCATGCGTGAAATTCCTGTTCAAAGCTTCCTAATATTATGAAACAATTACATGTCATTCAATTCTGCAAACGCTCTGTTATATGCTTCGAGGTATGGAATTCCCTGCTCCTGACAGACTGCTACCAGCGCTTCGTACTCAGGGTAAATCCTGTCTCCGCACACTTTCACTTCAAGTGTTCCCATACTAGTCTTCTTCATCCGCTTTTCACGTCTTAACACAGTGCGCTCCATCTCTACTCTTCTGATACCGATCGTCGTCGTCTCGCGGAAGATTATCTGCTCCAGCTTTGCGATATCTTCCTCCCTGCAGATGACATTGAGCTGATAGGCCGGGCGATTCTTTTTCATATAAACCGGTGTGTAGTACACATCTCTTGCCCCTGCCTCAAACAGCCTGTCCATCACATAGCCGAATGCCTCCCCAGGACAGTCGTCAATATTCGACTCAAGCTTGCAGATCATATCGCGCTGTTCTGTCAGCTCCTCCACAATCATAGCCCTCAGCAGGCTCGCCTTCTCATAATTCCTCTTGCCGGCGCCAATGCCGCTTGCCACAACCCTGAATCTGCCTGGCAGCTGGTCTGTCGTCCTGACCGCCGCAGCGATCGCCGCACCTGTCGGCGTCACAAACTCTCCCTGCATCTCCATAAAATGCACTGGCAGTCCGTGAGCCTCCATGATATTGGCCGTCGCGGGAACTGGCACAGGTAGAATGCCGTGCTGACAGCGCACACTGCCGCGCCCCTCGTACAATTCCGATAACATAACGTCAGTTATGTTATATTTCCCCTTCAATGAGTCGAGACATACGGCAGCAGACATGATATCCACGATCGAATCAACCGCTCCCACCTCATGAAAATGCACTTCATCCGCCGGTTTATTGTGCGCCTTTGACTCGGCCTCAGCAAGAATGCCAAAGATTTTCAACGCCAGCGCTCTTGCGCCGTCTGTAAGTTTTGCCTTATTCAAAACATCTGTTATTTCTTTTAGTCCTGTATGGTGATGATGGTGCCCTTCTCCATGACCATGGTCATGATTAAGATGGTGTTCTTCCTCATGAGAGTGCCCATGGTCATGTATATGTCGCTCCCCGTGAGAATGTCCTTCCTCATGAGAATGCTCATGGTCGTGAGCATGTCCTTTCTCGTGGGAATGCTCATGGTCGTGAGCATGTCCTTCCTCATGAGAATGCGTCTCCTCATGAGGATGTCCATGCAAATACTCCATATCATGGTCATGATTCTCATGTTCCTTATCCAGTATCACATTGAAATCACAGGCATCGATCCCTGCCTTCTGCACTCTGCTGATCGCCACATCAAAACCTGACACCAATGGTCTGATGCTGTCAACGGCCTCGTCAAGCACCTTTCTGTCTGCTCCCAGATCCAGCAGTGCGCCGACAGTCATATCCCCGCTGATTCCAGAATAACACTCCAAATATAATGTTCTCTTCATAATATTAAACTCTCCTATGTCTGTCTTGTATCCATTTTATAGAAAATGCAGCTATTATTTGCGCTTCCTGGTTCTTCTCAAACATTCTGCCTCTCTGCAAGGCGGTTGATCTGTGTCGCCATATATCCCGCGCCATACCCATTGTCGATATTCACGACTGCAATACCGTTCGCGCAGGAATTGATCATCGTGAGCAGCGCAGACAGACCATGCATGCTCGCCCCATATCCAACAGAAGTCGGCACTGCTATGACCGGATTGCTGACCAGTCCGCCGATCACACTCGCCAGCGCCCCCTCCATGCCTGCCACCGCAACGACGCAGTTCGCCTCCTGTATCGTCTCTGTATGGGCCAGCAGCCTGTGCAGACCGCTCACTCCCACATCGTAAACCCTTGTCACATAAGAGCCAAAATACTCCGCCGTCTGCGCAGCCTCCTCCGCCACAGGAATATCTGCAGTCCCCGCCGTGCAGACCGCAATCTTACCAATGCGCTTCGCCGCCCTTTCCTCCGGATTCTCCTCTATCTTTAATATTTTTGAAACACTGTCATACTGTACCTGTGGAAGTTCCCTGCGCACAAGCTCATATTGCGTTTCGCTTGCCCTTGTCCCGAAAACCTCACCATTTTTCTCATACATTTTCTGAAAAATCGACACCAGATATGCATCCGGCTTTCCCGCACAGTAGATCACCTCCGCAAACCCGGAACGGATCTCCCTGTGCGTATCCAGCTTTGCAAATCCCATCTCCTCAAAGGGCTGCCGCCTCAGATACTTTTCCGCCTCATCCACAGTCATCTCGCCGTTTCGTACGCTCTCCAGGATATCCTTTACTTCCATTTCTGTCCCACCTTTCCGCCAAATATACTGCCTCGTCCATTATAATACATCAGACAAACAGGCGCAACCGTATTCGCTGCGCCCGAAAAAACATTAAAAATCAATTGTTCTTCATGCGTTTCTAAAACGATCCCAGTAAAAGAAACGAATCTTCCTATCTATATTCACTAATATCATAGAACGTAACCATCATAATGATAGTATCTGCCCGCTTTCCAATCACCTTCACTGTCACACGATACCAGATATCCTCTGTGAGCTCATACTCCATTGGTCCACAGAAATCTCCTCGCATAATTTTGGCAAACGCCTCCTCCAGAAGTTCCCTCTCCGCATACATTCTTCGGTTGTGCTCACTCTCGCTAACATTCTGATCAAACACAATATCATTTTCGTAACGCGTATTCGTCCTAAGTAGCTCAAGTTTTTCATTCCTGTATTCATACACAGCAATCGGTGTTTCCAGCATATCAAAAAAACGACTGAGACCTGATCGCGTATTCCATAGTTCGTTGACAATCATAACGTTCTCGTCCGTGGTGCACCTTGCGCCCATCTCCTCCTCCCTGGCAACAAATACTTCATACTCTTCGACGGGCATCGGCTTTGCATAATAATATCCCTGCGCATATTCACAACCGATACATTTGAGAAAGTCAACCTGTTCCAGAGTCTCTACCCCCTCCACAATCGATGGCAGATGCAGCCACTTTGCCATGCGAATCACAGACGTCAGTACTTTCTCTCCTCTCCCGTTGAACTGCTGATCCTGTAAGAACTTCATATCAACCTTCAGATAATCGACCTCCATGTCCTTTAAGACATTCAATGACGAATATCCACTGCCAAAATCATCTATCATAATCTTAAATCCCAGCTGATGAAGATTGCTCATCGTCTTCATGACCAAATCCTGGTCCTCCATAAAGGCACTCTCTGTCAATTCCAGATTCAGAAGCTCTGCCGGAATCCGATACTCTGTGATCAGATTTTTGAATATCTGTACCAGCTGTGGATTGTAGATATTGACTCTCGACACATTCACCGAAATTGGATTGGGATTTTTGCCCTCATCAAGCCATTTTCGCAGCAGCATGCAGGCATGACGCCACATATACTGATCAAGCCTGCCAATGATACCATTTCGCTCATACACTGGTATAAAATCACCCGGAGAAATCATTCCCTTTTCTGGATGCTTCCAACGCACAAGCGCCTCCGCCCCATAGGAACGATCTGTCACAAGATTAAATTTAGGCTGTAGATATACTTCAAACTGTTCCTCGTCAATCGCCCTGTTCACCTCATTGATGATAAATTGTTCCTGACGCATATCTTCAATCATATTCTCGTTATAGTATGCAATGCTCTGAACAAATTTTCCCTTACAGCTCTTTGCCGCCAGATACGCCCTGTCGTACATCTCCGACACATCCAGCGTCGTGTCATTGATGACATACACGCCACATGATACTTTGATATTATAATCTTTATTTACTTTCCTGAGATTAATCTGAAGCGCGTTCACCAGCAACTCAATATTTTCCTCCCGAAAAGGCATACACACCGCAAACACATCATTCTCCAGCCGTCCATAGATAAACTTCTCAAGCACGGTCGAGATTCGCCCCAACTCGGATGCAACGCTCTTCAATACCTTGTCACCCTCATTGATGCCATAGAAATTGTTAATCATCTTAAAACGGTCAATATCAAATCGTACAAATGCAAATGTCTCCTCCCTGTTCTCTGAAAGAATACTGCGCACTGTCCGATAAAACTTAAACTTCGTATAAAGACCTGTTACTGCATCCCTCTCAGCCATAATCATACGGCTCTTGTCAATCACATTCTTGATGCGAAACTGCAAAAGTACTGGATTGTACGGCTTCATGACAAAATCCCACACGCCCGCCTCAAGGCACTTCTGTTCAGAGTGCCAGTCGTTATTGGAAGTGGCAACAATCACTGGAATATTGTCATACTCCTGATGTTTGTAAAATTCATCCATGAATTGAAACCCATCCATTCCTGGCATGATGAGATCCAACACAATCACTGCCACCTTGTCATAATGAACTGCAAGAATCTCCAACGCCTCCTGTCCATCTGATGCATCCAGCACGTCATACGCATCCTCAATAACATCCTTGAGCTTTTGTTTGACCACTTCCTCGTCATCGACCAACAATATTGTATTCTTACTGTACATCCCTATCCGCTCCTTTATACCAAACATCTCAGACAAAACCGCCAAATATTTCTACCGCTCTCTTTCTATTTCAATTCTAACGTTGTTGACATGATTTTGTCAATCTATTCCAAAGTGTATTTAAAAAATGCACTGGCCTTTGCGCAGGCCAGTGCATCTCTTACAATCCACTCAGAAACTGTATCACTTATTTTCCTACAGTTCCTTATTCAACTGAAATCACTTTGTAATCCTGTTCTTCAACAGTTTTCTTTAATTCCTCATCACTGATCTCCGCAGTCAGTGTGAGCACTGCTGTTCCCGCCTCATGGCTTACCACCGCCTCTGCCACCTGCTCCAGTGCCTCAAGGCATTTCTTTACCCTCGCCTCACAATGTCCGCACATCATTCCTTCGATTTTCATTGTTTTTGTCATTTTCTTCTCTCCTTCTTTTCTTATATTGTGATCAGTCTGTGACTGAATCGCTTCTTTTTTTCTTATGGCTTTTCCTGTGACATGCTCTTTGTCGCGCTTTGTGCTATAGACATCAACCAGATTCAGGCGCAATGCATTTGTCACCACACAAAAGCTGGACAAGCTCATCGCTGCTGCGCCGAACATCGGATTGAGCTGCCACCCAAACAACGGTATCCACACACCTGCTGCCAACGGAATCCCTATGACATTATAGAAAAACGCCCAAAAAAGATTTTCATGAATATTTCTAAGCGTCCTGCGACTCAATCGGATTGCTGCCGGAACATCCCGCAAACGGCTTTTCATCAGTACTACATCTGCTGCATCAATCGCTATGTCCGTCCCGGCTCCGATGGCAATACCGATATCCGCCCTTGTCAGTGCTGGAGCGTCGTTAATGCCGTCGCCCACCATAGCAGTTTTTCCCTTTTCCATCAGGCTGCGTATGACACTTTCCTTCCCGTCAGGAAGAACGCCTGCAATCACCTCATCCACACCTGCCTGCTTCCCAATCGCATTGGCAGTGCGCTCATTGTCACCGGTCAGCATGACAACATGAATTCCCATTCCCTGAAGCTCCTCTACGGCCTGCCTGCTGTCCTCCTTGATGACATCCGCCACCGCAATCATTCCAACCAGTGTATCTCCTGCAAAAAACAACGGCGTCTTTCCCTCTTCTGCAAGTGCTTCTGACCTTTGGACAAAGTCCTGCGGAATGGCAAGCTTCTCTCCGATGAATTTGGCATTTCCACCATATAACTGTCGGCCATCTGCTACAGCTGTCAGTCCGTTTCCGGGAAGTGCCTTGAAATCTGAAACTTCTGTCACCCAATTCTGCTTATTTTTTTTATGAATATAATCTTTTGCATACTCATTGACAGCGCGGGCAAGCGGGTGTTCACTCTTTTGTTCCAACGCATATGCCACCGCAATCAGTTCATCCTCCGATACGCCATTTGCCGGTATAATGTCTGTCACTTTCGGCTCTCCGCTTGTGATGGTTCCTGTCTTATCCAGCGCCACAATTGACACCTTCCCTGCTTCCTCCAGCGATACAGCTGTCTTGAACATAATGCCGTTTCTGGCACCCATCCCATTTCCGACCATGATCGCTACCGGTGTGGCAAGCCCCAGTGCACAGGGGCAGCTGATGACAAGCACAGAGATTCCTCTGGCAAGCGCAAAACCAATCGTCTGCCCCGCTGCAAGCCACACAACAATCGTAAGGAACGCAATCCCAATCACTGCTGGGACGAATATACCCGATACCCGATCCGCCACCTTTGCAATCGGCGCTTTTGTAGCCGCCGCATCACTCACCATCTTAATAATCTGGGAGAGTGTCGTATCTTCGCCAACCCTTGATGCCTTGCATTTGATAAATCCTGACTGATTTACTGTAGCAGCAGATACCTTATCGCCAGCCTGCTTATCCACAGGTATACTTTCCCCGGTGAGCGCTGCTTCGTTTACAGCGCTTGTTCCCTCCAACACAATGCCATCTACAGGAATGCTTTCGCCTGGCCTTACCACAAAGACATCCCCCACTGCCACTTCCTCTACAGGCACCTTCTGCTCGCTGCCATCACGCACCACAACCGCCGTCCTGGGTGATATCTTCATCAACCCCTTCAGCGCGTCAGTTGTCCTTCCCTTGGAACGCGCTTCCAGCATTTTCCCCACTGTGATCAACGTCAATATCATTGCCGCCGACTCAAAGTAAAATTCATGCATATAGCCCATAACTGCCGCAGCGTCACCGTGCAGCTGAGCATCTGTCATGGCAAACAGCGCATAGGTACTGTACACAAATGCTGCTGTCGAGCCAAGTGCGACAAGCGTATCCATATTGGGTGCCTTATGCCAAAGACTCTTATATCCGCTGATAAAAAACTTCTGGTTGATCACCATGACTGCTATTGTAAGTAAAAGCTGTATCAACCCCATCGCGATATGATTGTTCTCCAACACAGAAGGAACCGGAAAATTCCACATCATATGTCCCATCGAAAAGTACATCAGAACAACCAGAAAACCTATGGAATACCACAGCCTGCGCTTTAGCACAGGTGTCTCTTTATCTCTCAGCAGATCCTCCCCGCCGCCCGAAAACTGTGCGCTGCCTCTGGAACTGCTGCCCCCCTTGACTGACGCACCATATCCGGCATCCTCCACTGCCTTGATAACCGCCTCCGCGGAGGCGCTTCCCTCCACTCCCATGGAATTTGTGAGCAGGCTTACGGAGCAGGAACTTACCCCTTCAACTTTTGATACCGCCTTTTCCACCCTCGCACTGCAGGCGGCGCAGCTCATACCTGTCACGATATATTGGTCCATTTCAATATGCCTCCTTCGCTGATTTATTGATATAGTATGCCAAAAACCCCTGCTCTTAGCCGTCTCACTTTACTTCATAAGCTTTTTGAGTGTCTGCACCAGCTCATCCACAGTCTCTTCTTTGCCATCTTTGATATCCTGGGTCACACAGGTCTTGATATGATTTGTCAGGAGCACCCGGTTAAAGCTGTTAAGTGCCGCATTCACCGCTGCCACCTGCACCAGAATATCCGTGCAGTATGCACCCTTCTCTACCATCCCTTTGATTCCGCGCACCTGTCCTTCAATACGGCTGAGTCTGTTAATCATATCCTTATACTCTTTCGTCGTGCGGTCCTTCGTCCTCTGTGCACAGTTCTCACACCCCTCGTCATCTGCCTCCTCCATTTTTGTAGTCTCTTCCATTTCTAAAGTTTCTTCCATTTCTAATTCTTCGTTCTCCATTTTTTCTCTCCTTTCTGTATCTGTGTATATTTCATACTATACCCTTGTATGGTAAATGTCAAGTAGGCAATCACACTTTTTATCATATTTATGATTGATTTTCATATGATAAAGTGCGATACTAAAAATATCGTATTTTAATATCTGTAAATACAAGGAGGAAAACCAGCAATGGAAAATCTGAAAATTCCTGAGAATTACCATTCAGAATTAAATCTGCATGATACGCAGATTGCCATCAAGACAGTAAAAGATTTTTTTCAAAATCAGATCGCACAGCGGCTTAATCTCGCACGTGTCTCAGCACCACTTTTTGTCGATCCCTTATCCGGTCTGAATGACAACCTCAACGGCGTAGAGCGGCCTGTAAGCTTCGATATCAAAGAACAGAACGGCCGTATCGCGGAGGTCGTCCAGTCCCTTGCCAAGTGGAAACGCTATGCTCTGAAAAAATACGGCTTCACAGTCGATGAAGGCATCTACACAGACATGAATGCCATCCGCCGCGACGAGGATACCGACAACATTCACTCCATCTTCGTCGACCAGTGGGACTGGGAGAAAATCATCCGCCGCGAGGACAGAACCATCGAGACACTTAAGAAAACGGTTCGAAATGTATACAAATGCCTCCAAAATACAGAAAAATATATGGCAATACAGTACGACTATATCGATGAAATCCTGCCCGATAACATTTCCTTTGTCACCACAGAGGAACTGGCTGAAATCTTCCCCGACAATACGCCAAAAGAGCGCGAATACTACATAGCCAAGGCAAAAGGTGCCGTGTGCATCATGAAAATCGGCGACAAACTGGAAAACGGCAAACCCCATGACGGCCGTGCACCAGACTATGATGATTGGTCCTTAAATGCGGACATCGTTGTCTACTATCCAGTGCTCGACATTGCCCTTGAGCTGTCAAGCATGGGCATCCGCGTTGACAGGGATGCACTGCTCACACAGCTTGAAAAGGCTGGCTGTCCCGAGCGCGCCGAACTTCCGTACCAGAAAGCAATTATCAACGAGGAACTTCCATTTACCATCGGCGGCGGTATCGGGCAGTCACGCATCTGTATGTTCTATCTGCGAAAAGCCCATATTGGCGAGGTGCAGTCCTCACTGTGGCCAGATACGATTGTCAGCGCCTGTGCCGAAAACGGCATTCACCTTTTATAAATGCCACAAAAGCCGGATAGGACTCACTACCCGGCTTTTATTTCTGAACAGTTCCTTACGTCTCATTTATATGTGAAATCTTCTTTTGAGCTCCACACGCGCCCTCCTGCCTCCAATAATCACGGTGCCTAGCAGCAGTATCAGAGAAAGATTCAGTGCTATGACGGAGACAATCGGATCAGTAATAATCTGCACAAGGCTCAAAATGATTGCCACCGCGCTGCAGATTACCATAAAAATCTGCAACATCAGATAACTCTGCCAGTTCTTGCGGTTAATAATCATAAGTGTCAGGATTCCCACATCAATGAGTAAAATCCCAGACGGAAACACATAGTTGACCGACCACCCATTGTATCCCACTGTAAAGTCAATTGCCACCAGCATAATGACCGCAATAATCGTTAGCACTACCGTCTTTGCAATATATCCACTTGTTCCCAGTATCGCATACCGCAGCACAATATATCCAAACAGGAGAACCAGGCCACTTATAATGCACACCAATGACTGCACTTCCGAAAGCGCACACACATCCATTAGCACAATCTCAATAACCACAGCCATAAACAGATAAAGTCTGGAGATAAACACCAGTTTCCTTGATTTCACCCGGATATCCGGATACATATTCTCCACTTCCATGGTTGGCTCCAGTACCGTACCACACAGCGGACAACGCTCTGCCTCGTCAAGTACTTCTATTTTACATTGTCTGCATCTACTCATAATTCACCCCGTTACTCTCAATCTCCACACTGACACCGTCCTCCGCAATCTTTCGGAAAAAACCGCGCTGCACCGACGCATCGGCAAGGTCATAACTAAAGCTGAACACCAGTGTACTTCCATAAGAGCAGATATTCCCCTTGATATGCTGTCCCTTGGACATGGCAAGACACGAGTGAAACATCTCCACATACGGTTGATACTCATCGTCAACTGTAATATTTCCAATATTTGTGATCGTGGAAGTGTTTGCAAGTGCCGACTGTGTATATACGGCACGCATGGCAATATTCTTAATCACAAGCGGCGCCGCTCTCGCCACCAATATTTTTTCATTTGATACATTATAGGAAAACAGCCGCTCCAGATTCTCCTTGTTAATCTGCTGTTTGAGGCTATCCCTGACGGCTGCAAGCACCTCCTCAAATGTGTACTCCTCCTCGACAGGGTGAAATTCCGCTGACACCATGGCAAAAAAATTCTTCGTAGTGATGGAATTAAAATACGGCCGCAGATTGACAGGCACTGCCACCCTGACAGGCTTGTCGGATGGCACACCATGCATGCACTCCCTGTAGACACTCCAGACAAATACGCCTACCAGATAATCATTGATGCTCACACCGTACTGGCGGCAGACTTTCTTAAGCTCCGGCACCTGCATATAGCCGTGCATGATTCCAAATTCGCCGGGACTGAGCCGTTCGCCTTTTATGAGATACGCTTTCTTAGTCTGGTAGCCTTTCTCAGAGCTTTTCCGATAGTTTTTCAAGAAGCTGTCCTCCCGGTTTAACGACGTACTGCTGGCCAGCAAATCGCCCTTTGTGCCTTTCAACTCGGGATGAACCAGCCTTAGATACTGATAAGTCAGTTCTTTTAAGAAATTGATGCCGCCCATGCCATCTGTCAGCACATGAAATACTTCCAGATTGATGCGGTATTTGTAGTATGTGACCCGGAACAGATAGCTGTTATTCCGGTTCGGATAGATATACCGACAGGGAAATGTCGTCTCCTCCCGGACCTTCGGCGCCGGCTTCCCATTCTCCTCAAAATAATACCAGAATACGCCCTGCCTGAGTCTGAGATTAAAGCCATCAAATTTGGGCAAAACGATCTCCAGCGCCTGCTGCAACAATTCCGGATTGATTCGCTCTGTCAATGTCACACTAATGCGGTACACATTGCTCATACTATCCCCGGCAATAACAGGAAAAAGATGGGCCGTATTATCCAGCTTGTCCCATCGAATCTCCCTTGTCGTGCTTGCCAGTCTTGCCGACTTTACCTTTTTTCGTTCCTTTTCTTCCTTCTCATTCCGCGCAGTATCTGTTGATTTTCTCTTCATAGACAGCCCCATTTCTTATTAATACTCTATTATGTCTAGTATACTCTCAAATATGGACTGTATCAAGAAAAAATATGTAATGCGCTAATTCAATGCCGCCTTTCTCACGCGAACGCGCACCTGTGATCCAATCAACAGCGCGAGAACCATTTTCGCTATGTCCACCACAATAAATGGAAGCACACCAGCCGCAAACGCGGCAGGAAGCGCATCAACCAGCGTTTGTTCGGATCCGGCGCTCATCTGATATGCCAGCCATATCGTTCCAAAACCATACGTTACAGCCGTTCCCACAAGCATACCAGCAAAACTGAATACAAACTGCCCTTTCCATCTGTCTATACAGTAACCACAGATCAGCGCCATGAAGATAAATCCAATCAGATAACCGCCTGTCGGTCCAAAAAGCTTTGCCGGACCACTCGTGAAAGCCGAGAAAACAGGAAGTCCTATTAACCCCAGCAGCAAATATACTAAATAGCTGATCGTCCCACGCTTCATCCCCAGAATATAGACAGAAAAATAAATTGCCAGATTGGTCAGCGAGATTGGTACCGGGCTAAAAGGCAAAGCCAGCGACAACGGCCCTGCAATACAAGTGACCGCAGTCATCAGACCAATTAAAGTAATTTCTTTTGTTTTTGTGTTCATCTCATCCATCCTCCATCTCAAATGTTAACTATAATTGTAAATCCAGTTTACAATTAACCCGACTAATTGTCAATACCATAATCAAATTTGGGAAAAAATATCGTAATAGAAGCCAATCCAGCAAGTTTTTGCATAATTTCTTCCATCAGTTTTGTATCATATCCTCTTTTAACCACCCTTTTATAATCTTTCTTAAAACTTAGATTTTATCTTACAATTCCTCTGTCTTGAAGGTATTATATCCCTCATAATAATAACTTATGTCAATTCCTTTCATATATACTTCCCTATTGTCTATCTGATCTGTTAATGCACTCTTCAGTAAAACCTTAATTTCCACATCCTTAATTGGGCTTCTTTCCATAGCAAGTAAATAGTCCTCTTTATCAACTTTATTCCAATCAACAACTAACTTTAATTCCTTTTTTAAAATCAAATCTAACCATATGCGCGTACTTCTTCCATTCCCTTCTCTAAATGGATGAGCTACGTTCATTTCTACGTATTTTTCAATTATTTCATCGAAAGTTGATTGTGGCATATTATCAATATGTTTTAATGCCACATCCAAATACATTACGGATGCAAATCTAAAATTGCCTTTTGCAATATTTTCTGTTCTTACTTTGCCTGCAAAATCATATATCTCATCAAATAAGAATTTATGGATCTTTGCAAGTCCAGAAAATTTTCCAACATCAAAGTCTTCAACAATGTTGTTATCATACAATGCCACTGCTTTAATTTTACTTATTCTTTCTTCTTCTCTAGCAAGTTCTGCTGAATCGTTAATACCTAATTTATTTTCCAGTGCCATCCTATTCCTCCACAAAACTATTATTTTGTCCAATCCATTAGAAAAATGCCTTAACATATACCAATGTCTTTTTCAATAAGTCCTCTGGCATCTTCTCTACAAACTGAATATTCCTACTGATCACATCCAAGCATTTCATATGTTCTGTTAATATCACACCTGTTGTCTTCGTTCTATTATCCAAAGGTATATGCAGCGGAAATTCATTACTCGTATTGGTAACAGGACGCACAACAGCAAATTTAGTTCTAATAAAAAACTGCTCATTACTTATAACTACCCCAGGTCTTCTTCTCGCTTGCTCATGTCCGGACTGTGGGCTGAAATCCAAGAATACAACATCACCTTGTTTCGGATTATACATTACCACACCTCCTTCCCAACAGGAAAGTTTTCCATCATTCCCAATGCATCAAGAAATGCTTTTGGTATTCTTATCTCCTGTGAATTTCCCCATTTCTGTTTTGCCACATTTAAATCATGACATATAGATAATTCATCCTCTATTTCCGCATTTTCAACATATTCTCTGCAGCAATTATCTATATATAATTCTACAAAAAATTTCTACATTCATCATTCCTTCCGATGAAATAATCCTTTTAACGCTGTATCCTTCTAATGCAATACTGTTTCATAAAACTAATAATTTTTGTATCGTTTCCATTCTCATAGAATTCAATAAGTATTCCTTTGAATTCTTCCAGCTTTTCAATAGGTATTTGAAAAATACCTATATTATGCTCAATAAGTACTTTATTCGCCATAAGCTGAGCCACTCGTTTATTTCCATCAATAAACATCTGAGTTCTTGCAATATAACAAAAGTATTTCAACGCTCTCAATTCAATATCTTCTATTTGTTCAATTTCATTTATTAAATCCATAATAATCCCAGTATGAGGCATTTCAGGTTCCCATGATGTACCACCAATCTGAACAGGAATCGTTCTTATTTCACCTGCATAATGAAATAATAATTCTCCGACAATTTTATCAAACTCTCTTAACAGCATTATACAATTATTGTACTCAAGATTATCTAAGAGAAATTGCCATGCACGTTTCATGTTGATAACGAATAATACTTCCTCTGTTTTTGTAGTCGTAGGAGCATTTGCAAGGATTGCTTCTGTTCTAGGAAATGTAGTTCCTAATCCTTCAAGATTAGCACTTTTCCATATACTGTCCACTAACATCCTTTTTGCCATCGCTATAGCTGTATCTTGCATTTTGTCATTCCTCCACTTTTAAGAAACATATTTCTTTTTATATTGCTTTCTTGGTACAAATCTATTCCAATCAACCTTAGTTTTCCGTTTCTCCTGATGGTTCCTACCATATACTTTATGCCATTCCTCCAAACTCATTACATGTGCGGAGTTTCTAATTCTGACTGTCACCATCTGTTTTCCATGACATTCAAACTCTTTTATCACTTCATATTCGTCATTCACATCTATATCTTCCATATTATATCATTTCTCCACTATAAAAGCCACCAGATTTTTCTTTCTGATGGCTTCATATTATCTGTTCCATATTCACTTTTAACTCCCATATTACCTCTTATTATGCTTCCCATTTATAATATTCTGATTCACCTGCGAATTAGATAAGTCATTCATAATCCTATCTTCATTTATTTTTCCATAATCAATCTTTCCAACATGGATATTTGTCGGTGCTTTCGACACTCCGGAATGTCACAGCCTGCTGCTGTTTTCTTTTGTAGCTTCTTAACAGCCTTTCGGCTTCATTGTTGGTGGCCGGCGCCCTGCGGTCATGCAGGAACAGAAGGTGGCTGTCCGTGTATTGTTCCATACCCGTCAGGGGAAGCACACACGCAGACATATGCACATTGATCTTTGCAGTCGTCAGGTCTTTGTGCATAACGGGTGCCGGGAGCAGGTCTGCATAGATCTTTTTTCGCTCCGCTCCCGTTTTTTTGGCAAATTCGCCGCACAGTTTACCCCGCTTTTTATAAAAGTATATCAGAAATGAACAAAAAAGCGAATCCGTCGAAAACCGTATACTGGCATTTTATCGGTGGATAACACGGTTTTCATCAGAAATATTTGTGGATGACTGTCATGTTTCCAGACTAAAGCTGCACCTGTATAAAACAGTTTTGTGGATAAGTGCTTATATAAATGCAAAGAGGAACGTATTGGAATAATCTTCTTTTTAAAACTGGAATTATTGTGGATAAGAAAAAAATAAATTTGGTCACATTTCACAATGGTTTATTGGGGGGGGAGTAAGCAGTAACAACTTGTAAACACACTCAACCTTGACAATATTACCTGAAGGATATAAAAAAGAAGTAATTATTTTGTACCTTGAAAAGCGAATAGTGAAGTGTTAGAAAATTGATAGACTTTGCTGCCTGGTTATGTTATACTAAAAATGATACAACAATGTGTTTCATAATTGGGAGGTGATCATATATGCCTAGTGTGTCAGATATCGTAAAAGATTCTGTTGTTGAGTTTTCAAGATTGCAAGATTGGATGATATTAGCGAAAAAAAATAATGATCTTGAAACATACGAACAAATGTATAAACGTTATATTGAATTGAAAGTTATTTTAACAACTGCAGGCGTTAATCTTACAGAACAACTTGATAGAATTAAAGAATAAAATTGAATAGCAACAAATAATAAGGGTGCAAAGTCTATCAAATAGCACCCTTTTATAATAGGTAGTGTCAAGTAAGTCTCGAGTAATTATCATATTGCTATGCCATTTGTGCAAGATATTCTCCTTTCTTTTATTTTTATCCAAACATACGTCTGATTACTTCTTTGATTACCTTTTAATTACCCATAACAAAAAACTATCAAAAAAACTTGTAAAATAAAAGTTTTCGGACATTAAAATAATGGAAGCAAGGGGGCTCGAACCCCTGACCTCTCGCGTGTGAGGCGAACGCTCATCCCGGCTGAGCTATGCTTCCAAACAAATGATACTCTCTCTCACGAAAGAATGGAGATAGCGAGACTCGAACTCGTGACCTATACGTTGCGAACGTATCGCTCTCCCAACTGAGCTATATCCCCATGTAAGATATTATATCATAGCGGGAGCAGAATGCAAGTAAAAAATATAGTGTTCGCCAAAATAATTCGTTACCAGTCAAATTATAACTGTATTTTTCTCTCTTCCTGTGGTATACTTTTTAATAAATAGAAAAATAACACACAGGAGGTTCGCTATGCACGCAATCATAAAAATGCTGGAATCGCTACTGACCAATATTGTTGAAATCTGTACAATTCTCCTTGAACTATTCGGTATTGCCGTTCTAGTTGTCACAGCCATAAAATGTTTTTGGTACTGGTTCAAGCGCGATTCCCGAATCAGGCTGGTACTGGCGCAAGGAATCGCTTTATCACTGGAATTCAAGATGGGCAGCGAAGTTCTGCGTACGGTCGTCGTGCGCGAGTGGGGCGAGCTAGGTATCCTGGGCGTTATTATCCTGCTGCGCAGCATTCTCACTTTCCTGATCCACTGGGAAATCAAACACGAAGAGAAAGCGCTCGCACTGGACAAAAAAGAAGATCAATAAACAATAAAAGGAGGTCTGTCATATGATAATCGGTAATATTCCGGGACTATACCCCAATTATTCCCTCTACACAAATGCAATCAATCCGTCTGCCAGATCCGCAGAAAGCGACACAAACCCTAACACCATAAATCCCCTCGCAAAAGATGAGGAACCAAATGCAGCCCCTGACAAGGTCAAAAAAGCGGGCAGACGTTCTTCCCCCGAGGACTGCGAGACATGTGCCAACCGGAAATATCAGGACGGCTCCGACGAGAACAACGTCTCCTTCAAGACTGCCTCTCACATCTCGCCAGAAGCAGCAGGCGCTAAGGTTCGCGCCCACGAAGGGGAGCATGTGTCCAATGCATACAAAAAGGCTGCGCAGAAAAACGGAGAAGTTTTAAATGCTTCTGTAGCAATCCATACTTCAATCTGTCCTGAATGTGGTCGTACATACATATCCGGCGGTGTCACCAACACAATGATCAAATACTCAAACGAGGATAATCCATACACCAAGAACCAAAAGCAGCTGGATGCTGTCAGGTTCAAAGGTGCCAATATCGACTACGCCGCATAATAAATGAAATGCATTGAATAGAAAGGTGGATCCAAATCGTGTTAAAGAAAATTATCAATGGCCTTGTCTTCAAAGAATGTGGCTCTTTCGTCCCTGAAACCGTATATATCTGTGATGAAAAAATCGTATCGCAGGAAACATACTACAAAACAGGCGGCGATGAAACTGTAATCGATGCTGCCGGGAACTATGTCATTCCAGGACTGACGGATATCCACTTTCACGGGTGTATGGGAAGCGATTGCTGCGATGGCACAGTAGAGGCCCTGTACACAATCGCCCGCTACGAGCTGAGTCAGGGTGTGACTTCCATCACTCCCGCTACCATGACCATGCCTGAAGATGTGCTGACAAAGATTTGCTGCGCAGCAAAGGCCTTTCACGATACAGTATATCCTGACAGTGCTGACTTCTGCGGATTGTACATGGAAGGCCCCTTTATCAGTGCTGACAAAAAAGGAGCACAGAACGGAAAATATATTACTCCTGCGGACTCCGCCATGTTCAACCGTCTGCAGGATAGCGCTCAAGGCCTAATCCGCACTGTGGTAGTCGCTCCAGAGACAGAACACGCCATGGATTTCATTCGCGAAAACAGCGGCCGCGTCAATATTTCCATCGCACACACAGCGGCAGATTATGACACTGCAAAAAAGGCACTTTCCTGTGGTGCTTCCCAGCTAACGCATATGTACAATGCCATGCCGCCATTCAGTCACCGTGCACCCGGTCCAATCGGTGCTGCAGCTGATGACGAGAACTGCAGGGCAGAGCTCATCTGCGACGGCATACATGTTCATCCCGCAGTTGTGCGAACCACCTTTAAAATGTTTGGTGATGACAGAATCATACTAATCAGTGACAGTATGCGGGCAGCCGGTCTTGCCGACGGGCAGTATGATTTAGGCGGACAGACTGTCACCGTTAAGGGAAATCTGGCTGTTTTAGAAGACGGCACAATAGCCGGGTCTGTGACAAACCTCATGGACTGTATGCGCATTGCCGTCCGTGATATGGGCATTCCCCTTGCCAGCGCAGTCAAATGCGCGGCTGTCAATCCGGCAAAGGCCGTCGGAATTTATCAGGAATACGGAAGCCTCACTCCTGGCAAATATGCAAATATTGTGCTTTTGGATGAAAATTTGAACCGAATTACAGTGATTCACCACGGTATCTCACCAAAATAAAAAACCCCATAAATGGGGTTTTTTCATTTTCTCTAAATTCCAGCCTGCGCTGCAACCTCTGCTGCGAAATCATCAGCCTTCTTCTCAATGCCCTCTCCTGTCTCAAAACGGACAAACTTCTTAATCTTAAGCTCTGTTCCGTTCTCCTTGGAAACAGCTGCAAGATACTGCTTAACCGTCTGCTTTCCGTCCTCTGCCTTCACATACACCTGCTCAAGCAGACATACTTCCTTGAGCTCTTTGTTGAGACGTCCTGCAACAGCACCCTCGATTACCTTCTCCGGCTTTCCAGCCATCTTCGGATCATTCTTGATCTGCTCTGCGATAATCTCCTTCTCGTGAGCCTTATACTCCTCAGAAACCTCATCGGATGACACATACTTTGGATAAAGCGCTGCAACCTGCATAGCGATATTGTTAAGCGCTTCCTTTACGGCATCATTTACTACAGCGGTCTCAGCATCCACAATGACACCGATCTTTCCACCACCATGTGTATAAGTTACAACACAGCCGTTCTCAGCTACAACCTTCTCAAATCTTCTGATGCTTAACTTCTCTCCGATTACGGCAATCTTTTCAACCAGGGCATCCTTAACCGTCTTGGAAGAATCCTCATTCCATGCCTCTGCAAGAAATGTATCAATATCCGCTGCTGAAGTCGTGAGCGCCTGCTTTGCGACTGCTGTGACATAACTCTGAAACTGCTCATTTTTTGCAACGAAGTCTGTCTCGGAGTTTACCTCCACAACTGCAGCTACCTTGTCACCGTCTGTAAGCACCTTGCACAAACCTTCTGCTGCAATACGGTTAGCCTTGTTCTCTGCCTTAGCCTGTCCCTTTTTTCTCAAATACTCAACAGCCTCGTCCATATTTCCGTCTGTCTCATTCAGCGCCTTCTTGCAGTCCATCATTCCAGCACCAGTCATCTCTCTTAACTCTTTTACCATTGCTGCTGTAATAGCCATTTCTATATTCCTCCTGCTTCTTATATCTTTTTTAAATCTTCAAATTTACTCTGCTGCTTCCTCTACAGACTCTTCCGGTACTGCATCTGTCATCATCTCACCCTGATTTGCCTCGATCACAGCATCTGCCATGGCAGAAACGATTAATTTAACGGCTCTGATCGCATCATCGTTACCAGGAATAACATAATCAAGCTCTTCCGGATCGCAGTTTGTATCCGCAATACCGATCAAAGGAATGCCAAGTGTATGAGCCTCCTGCACACAGATTCTTTCCTTCTTTGGATCTACTACGAAGATTGCATCTGGAATCTTTGTCATGTTCTTGATACCGCCAAGGTTTCTTTCCAGTTTTTCCCATTCCTTCTTAATCTGGATAACTTCCTTCTTCGGCAGAACATCGAATGTTCCGTCCTCCGCCATTGTCTCAATCGCCTTTAATCTGGCAATTCTGCTTCTGATTGTCTTAAAGTTTGTGAGCATACCGCCCAGCCATCTCTCATTTACATAGAACATTCCGCAGCGCTCCGCCTCTGTGCGCACAGCATCCTGCGCCTGCTTCTTCGTACCAACAAAGAGAATCGTGCCGCCCTGTGCGGCGATATCCGCTACAGCTTTGTAAGCCTCATCAACTTTTCCTACTGATTTCTGCAAATCGATGATATAGATACCATTTCTCTCTGTAAAGATATAAGGAGCCATTTTAGGGTTCCATCTTCTTGTCTGATGTCCAAAATGAACACCTGCCTCTAACAACTGCTTCATTGAAATAACACTCATGTCTTACCTCCATTTTCTGCGGCATTACCGCGCTTCCGTCCGCTTCGCCTTTGCGGGCTACCCTTTACATACTCAACCAGAATAAGGCATGGACCGCAAATCTGCAAACGTGAATACTATTGTGATGTATTAGTTACTGTCATGGCTGCAATACCTGAATACAGCCATAACATTAATAATATAACATAAAAAGACCCCCTGTGCAAGAGGTCTTTTTCAAATATTTATTTGCTAGAAATTTTCTCGGCAATCTCCTGCCAGCTATCTGACAAGCTGATCGTCTTCGTTCCTGTATTGATTCTCTTGTCATAGCCATGTTGTATCAAAAACGCATCATACTCAGACGCATTCTCAATCACTCCCGCATTATAAAGCTTTCTCGCGACAGTCCCCGAATCATCCCCTGATACAATCACGATCTCAACAATATCATCAGCCGCCCTCTCATCCGAAGGTACTACAACAATCACTGACGATGTGTCATCGCTGGCATCCGAAGTTTCCTCGTCAGCAGGCGCAGCGACTGACTGTTCTTGCGTTTCTCCCTGCTCGGATTCTTTTGCCGCATCAAGTACAGAGTTAATTTCAGACTCTATCTCCTCATTTCTCACCCCCATTGGTTCTGTCACTTCCGTCTCAGGCGCTTCCTCTGATGTCTCTTCACCAGAATCTTCTTCCGTCTCACTAACCAGCCTGGCTTCCTCCCCCAAGCCATATTCTCGCAACACAGCAACTCTTGCATCCGCTACTGCATGCCTGCTGTATGCTCCCATAACCGCCGCCGTGATCAGCACACCAAGTCCCATACCTCTTATCATATATTTAAACTTCATTTATACAGCCCCCTTGAACAGATTGATGACCAGCTTTACCTCCCCAACTCCAAGGCCAAGCTCCTTAGCAATATCCACATTGGAATAGCCTTCCTTGTACAATTGTAATATTCTGTCATTATTGTTTTCATTCAAGTCATCCACAGATGGCTGTACCGCGTATCTTTCCTGCTGCCGCATCATATTTGCTGTATTTTCAAGAGAGGCAGCCTGGACTTCCTTCTTGACAGGGCGCTCAATATGTGGTGCCTGATCCACAAAAGAATAAACTTCAATCGGCCTGATATCTGTCGGTTTCACATCAACCACTTTCATCTCCTCCGGGCGTGTGCCAAATGTCTGCAGATCCGCCGCACTGACAGGCGATACGCTGGTACTGCTCTCAGGTATTGGCTGCATATCATTTGAAGTAATCACATCAGCAGATACGATCTCCACGCTCTTTACAACAAGCGGCTTTAACTCTATCGCTTTATTCTCCTGCGGTTTTCTTCCCATATTTAGTGCCAATGAAGTCATGTCCATAGAACGAGCATCTACTTGGCGATGCATTGACATTTCCTGCTGCATCGGAAGAATCAGTCTCGCCATCTGGCGGCGTGCATATTCCTTCTCCTGCGCATCCTTACTCAGGGGCATACGCACCATGAGCTTATTTTTCTCGGCTTCCTCCTGCTTTTCACGCTCCCTTGCCTCGGCAACCTCCTTTGCCTTGGCCGCCAATGCAATCGCCGCTGCGTTTGCCGCCTCCTCAGCTTCCTTTGCCGTCTTGTCCACATTTTTAATCGTCTCTTTGAGATTATTATGTTTATCATTGAGCATATCATACAGAAAAATGACTTCCTGATGAGATTTATTAATATCTGCAAGCACAGTCTCTGAATATTCATTGATTGCCATAATCTTTTCATTCGATATCCGCTCTGACGCACGTTCAGTCTTTTCCACTGCATATTCCAAGGTTTCATCCACAACCTCTACGACACGGTCCTTGGCATCCTCCATCTCTTTCTCTATCACACTTCGAATGAGCTCTACATCTACCTGCTGCCCATCTTCCGTCTCTTTCGTCTTTCCCTTGATCAAAAAACTCCCTGCAAACGCGCTAACACCAAACACTAACAGCGCTATCTCTAACCAATTCATCCGCTACCTAACCTCTCCATTTTTCATTATGCAACCCTGCAAAGCATTATTTCGCATCTTCCCATCCCACAAAGATGTACACTTATCATATCTTAATGTCGAATCCACCCTCCGATTTCTCGACAACTCTACCGTCTCCTTTTGGTTTCTTCCTATGCTTTCCGCCATCCCCGGAGTATCCATTATGCCCTTTTTCCTTGGCGTCAAATCGCTCCTCCTTAAACAGAGCCTCATCGGCATGAACAACCTGTTTTGCCTGTTGCTGCTCCTTCTTCTCTGCCTGAACCTGTATATTTCCCTGATCAACCGCGCCTTTCTCAACCTGCTTAATCTGGTTGTGCAGTATATTGTCAGTTTGTTGTATACTTCCATTGAGCAATATTGGACTGATTGCCATAATTATCCCCCCTAGTTTACATATCTAACCTTACTTCGCTATATTTTAATATATTTTTATGAAAAAGGCAATAGCCCCTACAAAATTGCAGAGGCTATGTCTCCATCTTTTTTGATCAGGCGACAATATGTGTACTCTTTTTTAACGGTCATCGTAGCTCCTGAGATACTCACCACCACACCCTGATACATTGTTCCCCGTATAATAATCTGTGACAGTCCCTCGTTCTTTAAAAGTTTGTCAAGCCTTTCAATCTCTTTTAATTCCTCCTGTATCTTAGCCTGTGATTCTGTCAATGTGATTTGCAATGCTCTGGCATTTTTGAGCTGCTCTGGCGTCAGCTTGACTCCCGCTTTTAATCGTTTGGTCGTCTCCTCCAGAACCTTCTTCATCTGGGGTATCGCTTTGGATTTATCTCCGACACTTTTTTGCAACTCCGCAAGTCTCTGTTTGGATGTAAGATCTGTCCCGGTCTCTATAATGGTTGCAGCCCCCATTGCCGATCCTATATTTCTGGCATTGACAGTCTCTTTCGCAACAATTTTACCGCCTGTGATCAGTCCCTTTCCCACATCGGCGTTGACATTGGTACCTGCTGATACTTTTGCATTTATGATCTGTTCGGCCTCCACAAAACCGGCTGCCTCCACCTCGGCCGCCGAGATGAATTTTGCAATGACATTTCCTCCTGCCTTTAGTCTTCCCTTATTCTGCCCATGCATTCCCCTTGCAATAATAATATCGCCGCCTGCCTCTATGACTGCTCCCTCCACGACACCAGACACAAAGACGCTCCCGTCTGTCTTAACACTGAAATTCTCACAGACATTTCCCTTCACTTCCACATTGCCGTGGTATTCAATGTTTCCAGTGGAGGTTCCCACATCCTCGACACTGTATACATCCGTCACAAAAACCGCATTGTTAACTAACGACACATGGCCGTCGACCAGGCTGATCAATTTCAGTCCATCCTTTGATTTTTCAAGATTTCTACCATAATCAAAAGCTGCTCTTTTGACCTCTCTCGCCGGCATCACTGATCCATATACGTCAAATCCATCCTCGCCTTTCTCCTCTGGAATAATCTCTGCAAGGACTTGCCCTTTTGTGCACTGATGCAGATTATTCAGCTTAAAAAAGTCTACTGTGCCATCCTCATTTAACTCAGGACGCGCCGCGTTGTTTGTCTCAAAATGATATATGATTGAAGCATCCCGTCCAGGTGTAGGGAGCTTTCCCTTTGCAACGACAATATCCGTACAATATGGACGTTCCTCGAGTGCCAGCATGATTGCAACCTCATCGATCCCTGCCCGCACCTTAAACTGTTCCAACAACTCCATAATGTGCGCCTCGTTCAACCGTGCTCCCCCCACACTTGGCGGATACATTCGCAGTATGGCTGTCATTTTGTCCGCCTCAATATAAATACTGCACTTCTCGTCCACTGGCTGCATTTTCATCGAAGTTAAAAAAAGGACAACCTCCTCATCGCCCATGGAAGACAGGGCTGAGTTGATTGCCATGACATCATAGGGTACGCCTATTCTGGTAAGATACTCTTTCAATTCTGCAGCATGTATCTTTTCCCCTTCACCGAACGGGGGAGACAGCAACAAGCTTACCCCTTTTTCGTTAATTTGTATCTGAAAATATCCATTCATACAAGCCATTCCTCCGCGCAAACGATACAATTATGAATCTAATATTCCAATATAACTTCCCATTTTTGTTTTCATTTTCTGCAGTGCCTTTGTATGCAATTGCGAAATTCTTGATTCCGATACCTCAAGCACTCGACTAATTTCCTTCAATGTGAGTTCTTCATAGTAGTACAAAAGGATTACTTTTTTCTCCTTATCTGTCAACAGTTCCAATGACTCCTCAAGCATCTCCTTGAGCTCACTTTTTTCGACCACACTCTCAGGCGTCTCAAAACCTGAACTAATGCTCTTCTCTGATGAAATGTCATTTCCCTGCTCCACATACTCATTCAGGGAAATAATATTGTCTGCCTTGACTTGATTCTGCCAATCTAAAAACTCATCTTCACTGATCCCCATATATGCCGCAAGCTCAGCATCCGTTGCCGGTCTTCCGTTGCGCTGTTCCAGATCCTTCATCGCCGTATCAATCTGTTTCTGGCGCTGCCTGATTGTACGCGGTATCCAGTCCATCTTGCGAATCTGGTCAAGAATAGCCCCCCGGATACGCAGACTTGCATAGGTCTCAAACTTCACCTCTTTGCCCATGTCAAACTTATCGATCGCATCAATCAGGCCAAAAACTCCATAGCTAACCAGATCCTCATATTCCACATTATAGCCAAGGTACATGCTAAGCCGCCCTGCTACTACCTTCACAAGCGAAGCATACTCCAATATAAGTTTTTCCCTTAGATCTGGAGTCTTCAGTCGGGCATAGTCCTCCCAAAGTCTTTTACGTGCTGCATCATTCATTCCAATCCCCCGTTATGCTTCCAATTTCTTCAAATGAATCGTTCATTGCTCGGCAGAATCCTCAGCCGTGTAATCTTGAAGCTCCTCTTCAGAATACCCTTCTGCATTCTCCGACATAAAACCATCTGCGTCCATACCCTCCATGTCATTCTGCTCCTCATTTGCAAAGGCTACGACACTACCAGTAAGATCACCGTTCAACTTTGCTTTCTGAACCAGCAGCTCGAGATTTCCAGTTGGTATAATGCGGGGTCTGATCGATGCATAAAGATATCTTGCGACATCCCCAAGGATATAGAATATCACCAGCACGACCAGCAGCACCCACAGCATTGTTGTCAAGTCAAATCCCCTTACATACATTATTATCGACGCTATCGCCCCTGCCAGAAGCATGAAAAAAGGTGTGATGAGACCTGTCTTATTTCCCATTTTATTATCCCCTTAATTTTTCAAATCTTTTTTTCAGGTTTTCCCGCGGAACGGATAATCAAGTCACCCGTCTCAGGATAAAATATAATTGTGCGGCCATAATTAAGGCCTGTATCCTGAGCCTTCAATGGTATCCCCAGCTCTCTCAGCTTTTTCTTGCTGGCCTCCACATTTCGTTCTCCAACCCGCACCATGTCTGACCTGTTCTGAAAAGCAAACATTTGTGCTCCACCTGCTATCTTTGCCTCTAACCTTGTCTTCCGGCCACCCATTGCCAGTATTTTTTTCACAAGATCATCAATTCCTGTATCGGCAAACTTTGCCCTGTTTGAATTATTATCGATCTGTCTGCTGTCTGGCAGCATGGCATGTGCCAGCCCCCCAACCTTAGCAACTGGATCCCTGATACAAATTCCTACACAAGAACCAAGTCCTAACGTCGTTATGCCGTCAGGGCTCTTGCACACATTTAAGTCTGCCATCCCTACTTTAACTATATTCGCCATCGCTCACTATACCCCTTCTCTATTTAGTGCTGCTAACTTATGAATGTATAGTTATATTGACAACCCAAGTCCTCTCAACATCGTTGAGTATGACTCAAGATCCGGCATCAGAATAAAATACCCGTTCAAATCCACATCGTCTGTAAATACAGTTTGAATCAACAGGATCTGGTCACCTATAATTCCGAATTCTATTGCCGGCACGCTTAAGATCGCATTGAGCATATCAATATTTAAGTCTGGAACCGATGGAATCATTTTCAGATTTGTCATCTGTGCCAATGAATTGAGATAGGCTCCTGTAATAATATTGCCAATCTCTTTCATCGCCGAGATCTCAATCTCATTGAACCCACCTTCCGATGGCGGCATCCCCATGAGTTTTGACACAAGCGACTTCGCTGCACCCTGTTCCAGGATAAACATAATACTGCCTGTGATATCTCCCTCAACAGCCAGATAGATGCCCGCAACAAGCTGCTCTTCTCCACCCATAACGACGCCAACATCCTTGAAATCCAGAAGTCTGACCTGTGGAACTTTCATATCCACCTTGGTCTGGAGCATCTGGGCAAGCGCCGTTGTCGCATTGCCCGCCCCGATGTTTCCCAGCTCCTTTAATACATCATAATATTCTGTCGTAACTCTCTCGAAACTCATATTATCTGCCATGATAAAACCTAAGCCTTTCCTGATTCAAAAAGTCTCAATATATTAATAATATATACAATCTTACACATCAACAATATCTGCCAGCACTGATGTGATGTCAAGCAGCGAGATGAGCTTTTCATCAGACTTACCCACACCGGAAAGGAAACGTTCCTTGTCGTCCTTCTCATAACCCATTCTCTCAATGTGCTCCTCATCCAGTGTAACAACCTCTTTTACCTCGTCCACCAAAACTCCAATTGATTCATGCCGCTCGAGGGTGAGAATAATGATCCTCGTCTTCTTAGTAATTTCATCCTCTGGAAGTCCCATTTTCAACCTGAGACTGATCGTCGGAATGACCACTCCCCGGACATTGATAACACCTTTAATATAGTTTGGTACCTTCGGCACTCTTGTGATCTTCAACATCCTGCTGATATTTGATATGTACTTGATATCAATCCCATACTGCTCACTGCCAAGCCGTGTCACAATAAACTGTGTCGTATCACGCTTTGTAGGACGGTTAAGACTCACATCCCGCTTTTGTTCGTCCATTACTTTTACTTCATTCATATTCTATGCCCTGCCTTTCATTATCGATCGGATTAAATCAACGCATTGGTGTCAAGAATCAGTGCCACTTCACCATTGCCCAAGATTGTAGCACCACTAATCATCTTCGGCACCTTGATATATTTGCCCATAGACTTGATAACTACTTCCTGCTGTCCAATCAGCTCGTCTACTACCAAACCAGCCTGCTTATCACCCTTCTTTACAATAATGACTGTGAGGTTCTTATTCTTGTTGTCCTCATCTCCTCTTGAGGGAATCTCAAGGACCTTATCCATCCTGATAATGGGAATGACTGTTCCACGAATATGGATTACTTCTTTTGCCTGCACAAACTTGATGTCTTCTGGCAAAACATCCTCGATTGTCTGGATAGACCCCAGTGCAATCGCATATTTTTCATCGCCGATCACAACCATGAGAGCCTGAATGATCGCAAGTGTCAGAGGAAGTCTAATGATCCAGGAAGAACCTTCCCCAAAACGATTCTTTACCTCAACCTCGCCACTCAATGACTCAATCTTTGACTTCACAACATCGAGTCCTACGCCTCGTCCTGATACATCTGATACTTTCTTTGCTGTGGAAAAGCTGGGAAGGAACAAAAGATCGATAATCTCTTTCTCGGTCATTGTCTCAGCCTGTTCAGGAGTCACTGTGCCTCGCTCAATTGCCTTGCTTCTGACAGCCTCCACATTGATTCCACCGCCGTCGTCCCGCACTTCAATCACAACATTGTTTCCATCCTGATATGCATCGAGGAAGATGGAACCAACCTCTGGCTTACCGTTTGCGACACGCACATCATTGGGCTCCAGGCCGTGATCGGCAGAATTCCTAAGCATATGCATCAGCGGATCCCCAATCTCATCCACCACAGTACGATCAAGCTCTGTATCTTCACCTGACATGTACAGTTCCATTTTCTTGCCAAGCTTCTTTGACAAATCCCTGATCATCCGTGGAAATTTTGCCACAACACTCTCAATTGGCACCATACGGACCTTCATGACTGACTCATGAAGATTTGTGGTTACACTCTCGAGATACTCAATCTGTTCATTGACAGAACCATTGTCTCCTTTATTCTCCTCAGCTGCTGCCGTCGCTGATATCAAAGAATTCTTTGCAATAATAAGCTCACTGACCAAATTCATCAGATTGTCAAGCTTCTCGATATCAACCCTGACAGTCCGGTTCACTACCGGCTTTGCAGCAGGTTTTGCCGATGACGAAGATGCTGGTGTCGCCACTGCTGGCTTTGCAGCAGGCGCTGGTGTCGGCGCTGCTTTTGGTGCCGGTGATGCCACTGGTGGCTTTGCCGCCTCGACAGGCCTGCTTTCCACTATTTTCTCTGACTCTGCCGACTTTGCAGCAACCGAGTACTCCGCACAAAACGCCTCCTCAATCTCAGAAACGCTCTTGACGGCATCTTTGATCTCATCAGCTGTATTTCTTGATATAAAAATAAGGCTGAACGTGAGCTCAAACTTCTCATCTTCAATATCTTGTGCTGTCGGTGCTGAGACAATGATTTCACCTAGTTTTTCCAACGCTTTAAACACCAGAAAAGCCCTCGCAGCCTTTAATACACACGCTTCCTCCACGTAGACGGTCACTCCGTATACTTTAAGCCCTTCATTGTGTGCTTTATCAACGAGCATTCTCTCCGTATCTGAAATCTTGATCCCCTGCCATCTCTCTCTCTTGGCATTGCCTTCATCGGATGCCGGCGTTTCTGTGGGGACAGATGCTGCTCCCGAATCAGCCTCTGGTGCGCTGCCTTCTGCTATGACCTGGCCATTATTTTTCAAGATACTGTTCAATGCATTGATCAAATCCTGATTATCATTTGTTCCTTCCTCCGTCGTCTGCTGAATATTATTAACATATTCTTCCAGCGCATCCAGACTCTTGAACAATATATCAATCATACCCGGCTGTACCTTGAAGGTGCCATTGCGAACCTCTGAGAACACATTCTCCATATCATGCGTAAGCGTCTGCATTCTCTTGTATCCCATTGTACCTGCCATACCCTTTAAGGAATGGGCCGCCCTGAAGATCTCATTGATCGTATCCATATTTTCAGGATTCTGCTCCAGCTCCATAATCTGATCGCTCAGATTCTGCAAATGTTCCTTTGACTCATCAAGGAAAATATCAAGATATTGACTTGTATCCATTCTACCTGACCCCCACATTCATTATAATTTCCTGGGCCACGTTATCAAGTGAGACCACTTGGTTTACCAGTCCTGTCGCAGCGATTGCCTTGGGCATTCCATACACCGTCGATGACGCCTCATCCTGTGCGATAACGTGTATTTTTTTTGAAGTTTCCAAATTCACGATTCCCTTGGTGCCATCTGCTCCCATACCGGTCAGTACTACACAGACGATCTGCGCATAATTGCTTGTTTTTAAGGACTCATACATATAATTTGCACATGGCTTTACGCCTTCTCTTGGAGGTTCGTCTGTATATGTGATCGTCGGTCGTCCCCCTCTGGTTGTCACATTCATGTGCTTTCCGCCCATGGAAATATACACGACGCCATTCTCAAGCACATCTCCTTCTGCTGCTTCCTTGACTTTAATCTTGCTCATGGAATCAAGTCTCTCCGCAAGAGACTGGGTAAATCCTTTCGGCATATGCTGGACAATCAATACGGGTGCCGCAAGTTCTGCCGGAAGTCTAGGCACAACACTCTGAAGCGCCTTGGGGCCTCCCGTTGAGCATGCAAGCGCGACCACCTTCTGCCCACTTACCATCGGCTTACTCTTCCTGACAATGGTCACAAGCTTTTGTGTGTTTTCATCCTGCTTCTCCCGTGTCAGCACAGGAGTAACAGAAATATTGGTCTGTCGGCTTGAAACGACCGCATGAAGTGTGTCTAAGAATTTATCTTTGAATCCGCTGCTTTTCAGATATACAATATTCACCGGCTTCTCTATAAAGTCGATTGCCCCCAGATCGAGGGCTTCCATTGTGACTGCTGCACCATCCTTGGTATCCGTACTTGCCATCATAATGCGCGCCCGAATCTTATCCTTCTGTAGCGCACGCAGAAACTGAATCCCATTCATCTTGGGCATATTGACGTCAAGAACAACACCATCATACTGATTTTTTTTCAGAAGTTCATATGCTGCCAAACCATCAAAAGCCTGCTCCACTACCTGGAACCGTTCATCTGAATTGATTATATCACACATAACTCTTCTCATAAGTGCAGAATCATCAACCACAAGAATTTTTTTCTTATTTTTTGGAGTATTTGCGTTAATTGTCATACTATTCAACGACCCTTCCCTTTTTTCTATTCTTTCTTTCTTCATCAAAAATATATTTAATAATCTCTTCTCTCGTTGTAGAATCTATAAATTCAAATTTTACGCGGTTTTCATACTCATTTGCCCGATTCTCAATCTCACCTGAGTAAACAACCTTCGCCGCCAGCAAAAATGGTCTTTCCTTCTCCATAATCGACAACTTGAAACGCATAAGGATAATGCTATCCTCATTGAACTTCTGTCTTGACACAAAACGCGTTCCTCCACCGCTAATATCCACAATAACGCCTCTTGTCATGCCTTTCTCTGATACCAGCTCCGCAAAGCCTCTGGCAAAAGCATCCGACTCCTGTCTGGTCATCTCCCGTGCTGTCATCTCAACGACACAGTTAAATCGATAATATTCTCTTCTCTGAAATTTGTGTAGGTTGCTAATCATCTCGACGACAAGAATATAAATACCGTTTATTTTTTGTCGGTCAACAATCCTGACATCTGCACGGTACATTCCTCCATGAGAGAAAAAACACACATCGTACTCTCCGTCGACTGGCAGTAATACCAATTTCGTCTGCTCCATTGGCATTACCAGTTCCAGCCGTCCATCATCCAAAATGTCATACACCGAGCTTCTGTAAGTCTTTACACCTTCTGTCCCATCAGGAAGCACCACACTGACTGTCGATTTTAGTTCAATCTTATCACCAGGTGATATGAATTTCTCTATCATAGACTCCTCCTGATTGTATTTGGGTGTGAAGATTCACACAATTAACCCCATTTTCTTATTTCCCGCCACAATATGCGAGAAAAATGCTGCCATTCCTCTTTTTACTAATGACTTATCATATTCTTTGTCCATCAGAACATACGCCATCTTCTCATACGCAATGGAGGATTTTGCATTCGGACTCTGCATGCTTACAGGCATCTGCTGCATCACTGCGTGCTCGAGATGATAATCCTGCGGAATAGCACCCAGATATGAGATCGGAAGCTTGAGATAGCGGTTTACTACAGTCTCAAGTTTGTTGTACATAACATCACCCTCTGCCATATTCGATACCCTGTTGGCAATTACCATAATCTTCGAATCTTCCCTCGAGAAGCGCGGATGACGGTTTAACGCCTTCAAAAGTGAATAGGAGTCCGTTATCGACGTGGGCTCTGGGGTTGCCACCACCAGTATCTCACCGCTTGCAACAAGAAAATCCAACACTGCATCAGAGATTCCTGCACCAGTATCTATAATAATAATATCGGCAATTGCATCAAGTTTTGCAAGATTTTGTATGATATAATTTAAATAATCCTTGCTCAGATTTGACAGTCCCGCTATTCCGGAACCTCCTGATATAAAGCCTATGTCCATAGGTCCCCATGTTATGATATCTGTGATGCTTTTTCCCTGATATATCAAGTCACACAGATTATGCTTCGGAACAGTTCCGAACATAATTTCTATATTCGCAAGTCCAAAATCTGCATCCAATATAATAACTTTCTTCCCCATCTTTTTAAACTGACAGGCAAGATTTATGGATGTATTTGACTTTCCTACTCCACCCTTTCCACTTGTCACTGTTATTACTCTGGAGAGCGGTCTTGGTACTGGAATCATTTTAATCACATTTCTCAATTGTTCAGCCTGATCCACCATATATTGCCCTCCTATCAACGTCTTCCCCCAAGCAACTGTTTCACAGTTGACTGTGGATTAAAATACTCAATATCATCTGGTACATTCTGACCACACGTCACATAAGAAAGTGTCGCCCCTGTATAGAGTTTCAGGTTATAAATATCTCCTAATGTGGACGTTTCGTCTAGTTTTGTAAATATCAGTTTATAGTCCGTAATTTCCTTGTAAATATCAGCCGTTTTCACCAAATCTTTATATTTTGTCGAGGCGGACAATACAAGGAATACCTCCTTAGAAGCACTGGCGTCAACAGAATGGAGCAAGTCGCTCATACTCTCACACTGCGCCTCGTTGTTCGGCGAGTGTCCTGTCGTATCCACCAGAATATAGTCATATTCTTTAAAATCTTCCACAGCATCTGCAATTTCTTTCGCTGTGTACACAACTCTGAACGGAACTTCCAAAATGTTGGCATATGTTCTAAGCTGCTCCGCCGCTGCAATCCTGTAAGTATCTGCTGTAAGCAGCGCGACCTTCTTCTTGCGCTCGAGTCGAAATGAGGATGCGATTTTGGCAATCGTCGTTGTCTTTCCCACGCCTGTAGGCCCCACAAAGAACACTACCTTAGGACTCTTATCATCGTCTTCCATAACATAGGGTTTTCCAAGCTTTAAAATCATTCTCTGATAGATCTCCGAGAGCATGAAGTCCAGTGTGACATCCGCTTTACAATTCTTGTAAATCTCATCGATAATCTCTTTTGCATACTTATCGTTGATCTCGTTGTCGGTCATCTTGTTATACAAGAGTTTTAAGAAGTTTACGCGTTCTGTATTCTCTTCCTTCTTCTCCCCCTCCGTGTCTTTGCCTTCATTTGCCTGCAATTCATTTTCCTTTTGAGAAAGCTGTTTCTCGATTAAATTCTGGAGATTATCCAGTTTCTCCTCCAGACCATTCCCCCTGAGATTTTCCTTGGTCGGCTCGCCTGTCCTGGCTGCAGTCCTTCCCTTTCCTTTTTCCTCTTCTGCTTTTACAACATCCTGTTTCTGCGCAGGAAATGCAGCAAGCACATCTGCGACTGCCTGTCCTACGGCAAAGGCATCGCCAGATGCCTTTGAATCTTCCACTGCGGCCTCTTTCTTTTCTGTCTGCTTCATTGGTATAATCTTCCCCTGCGATGCGCCCTGGCTTAAGCTGACTGCCACGCCGTCCTTCTGCACTTCACTTTTCGAAGCCACGCTATATTTTTCGTTCTCTTCTTCCTTGGCAACTGTCACCTCAAATCTCGTTCCTCTAAAGAGACTCTTGATGCCTTTTGCCTTTATGGCCTTGACGTTCATCTCGACAATACCCTCGCCGAGTTCCCTCTTCGCATTCGCCAGCGCTTCTTCCTTTGTTTTCCCCTGAAATTTCTTTATTATCATGCTGTCACCATTCCTACTGATTGTAATTCTACATTTGAATCAATTTCATTATAAGAAACCACTACCAGATCCTTATAGTAATCCTCGGTCAGTCTCTTAAAATACATTCTTACGATTGGAGAAGTTATCACAATTGGATTCTTGCCAAGCTTCTCAAGCTTTCCTACCTCCGATTCCACGGAAGCCATGATTGTCTTCGTCTTCTCCGGGTCCAGTGTCAGGTATGCCCCCTGCTCTGTCTGCTTTACACTTCCCATAATTTCCTGTTCTAATCCTGGATCTAATGTGACCACACTTGTCGTCTCATTCATCGGGAAATACTTGTTGGATATGGCACGCTTTAAGCTCTGCCTTACATACTCCGTCAAGATATCGGTATCCCTGGTAGCCGCTGCGTGGTCAGCGAGTGTCTCAAAGATTGTGACAAGGTCTCTCACCGAGATGCCTTCCTTTAAGAGATTCTGCAGCACCTTCTGAATATCGCCAAGACCCAAAAGCTTCGGCACAAGCTCCTCCACAAGAGAGGGATTCGTCTCCTTGACATTGTTGACAAGATTCTGCACATCCTGCCTTGTGAGCAGATCTGCAAGATACTGTCTGATAATCTCTGTCAAGTGTGTTGCGATGATGGATGGCGGGTCTACTACCGTATATCCCACGCTCTCCGCCCGCTCTCTCTGATTCTCTGTAATCCATATTGCCGGCAGATGGAATGATGGCTCAAAGGTAGGAATACCGGATATCTCCTCCTCCACAAAGCCCGGATTCATCGCCATATAGTGATCAAATAAAATTTCGCCCTCACTTACCTGAATACCTTTTATCTTAATAATGTACTGATTCGGATTCAGCTGGATATTATCGCGCAGACGGATAATCGGCACGACAGTACCAAGCTCGAGCGCAATCTGTCTACGTATCATGACAACACGGTCCAGCAAGTCACCGCCCTGGTTGACATCGGCAAGCGGTATGATACCATAACCAAACTCGAGCTCGATGGGGTCAACCTGCAGCAGCGAAGTGACATTTTCGGGCCTGCGGATCTCGTCCGCTGTATCCTCCTCTGTATCCGTCTCCGCCTCAATGCTTGCCGTCTCAATCGTGGAGGCGATCATACGCCCACACACGATAAAAATAACACCCAAAATAACAAAAATCATAGGATTCAGTGGTGTCACCAGTCCCAGGAACGCAAGCACTGCACCTACCATGTACAATACCTTCGGTATTCCAAAAAGCTGATTGACAAGCACCGTACCAAAGTCTGCCTCCTTCGATCCCTTTGTGACAAGAATACCTGTCGACAATGAAATAAGAAGTGAAGGAATCTGGCTTACCAGACCATCACCTATTGTAAGGATTGTAAATTTGTCTGCTGCAGCGCCAATATCCATGCCCTGCCGCAATACACCCATAATGATACCGCCGATAATATTAACAAAAGTAATAATCAGACCTGCTGTCGCATCCCCTTTTACATACTTAACAGCACCATCCATAGAACCGAAAAAACTTGCTTCCTGCTGAAGCTTCTCTCTCTGAACTTTTGCCTCCGCATCTGTGATAGCGCCCGTATTTAGATCCGCATCGATTGCCATCTGTTTTCCTGGCATAGCATCCAACGTGAACCTCGCTGTAACCTCGGCAACTCGCTCAGAACCTTTGTTGATCACGACAAACTGCACGATAATCAAAATGATAAATACAACAATACCGATAACCAAGTCGCCGCCGCCCACGAAATTACCGAAAGTCGCTACGACATTCCCCGGATTACCCGTTGATAAGATCAAACGGGTTGATGATACGTTCAGAGCGATTCTAAAGACCGTCGTGAACAGCAAAATTGTCGGATAGAATGATAAATCCAAAACTTCTTTTGCAAACATTGTCGTAAACAGGATGGTAAAGGCAAGCGAAATATTTATCGCAAGCAGTACATCCAGCATGGTACTTGTAATCGGTACAATCAACATGATGATAGCGCCAAGTAAATAAAGAGCTACACCTATGTCCGCTTTCCTCATCTTCATGTCTCTGACTCCCCCTTAAACTCCTTTTAAATCCTTATAACATAATCCTTAGTTTTTCCTATTTCATATTATCGCACAATTTACATAATTTGTATATAATAATTTGTAAGTTTTTCGTTTTTTTTAATTATTTATAATATTTACACAAATTAAAACAAAAAACTCTGTGCCTTTTTACTAGAGTATATTTAAAAAATCCAAACATACTCTTGCATACAGAGTTCTTTGTTGCTCATTTATTACAATTTTGATTCCTTTTCTTTGATACATTATGTCAACTTGTTATCTGCCTGTTTCTGTCAGATTTTTCCCTGCATTTTATATACCATTGCAAGAACCTCCGCCACAGCCTGATACAGCTCTGGAGGCACTTCCTGCCCAATATCCACATTGGCATACAGCATACGGGCCAGCGGCTTATTCTCCACAATCTCCACATTGCTCTCCCGCGCAATCTCCTTGATCTTCTGTGCCACATAATCTGCACCCTTTGCGAGAACCACCGGCGCAGAACCAACTGCAGCATCATACCGAATCGCCACTGCGTAATGCGTTGGATTGGTGATTACCACATCCGCTTTGGGCACATCCTGCATCATACGCCTCTGCGAAGCCTCACGCATCTTATTCCGGATTTTTCCCTTAATCTGCGGATCACCTTCCGCGTTCTTGTATTCGTCCTTGACCTCCTGCTTTGTCATCTTGATATCATTTTTAAATTTGCGGCGCTGATAAACCAGGTCGGCAAATGCCACGACCATAAACACAAGAGAAATCTTAAGCCCCATATTGATCACAACATTTCCAATCAGCTCAATCGCCTGATTGAGTGGCATCCCATAAAACTGAACCAGATATACCCAGTCACCCTTTATCGTAGAGTACACAATTGCCATAATCAAAATGACCTTGACAATTGATTTCAAAAGTTCGATAATCTTATCTTTGGAAATCAGCCGCTTTGCACCCGATACCGGATTGAGTTTGCTGAACTTCGGTTTGAGAGGCTTTGTTGAAATCTGAAACTTAAACTGCAGCATATTGATACCGACTGCAATGAATATACCAATAAGAAAAAAGGGAAGCAGCTGTTTTAACAATTCCAGATATACACTGTTAATCAGAATTCTGTAATCTTCCCTCACAATATGCCCGCCCCAGTAAGTCGTGTAGGCTGGCATTTTCTCATAGATTTCGCTAAAGAGTTTCATGAAATTTCCGCCCATATGACCGACCCAAAATTTCAATATCAGAAAGAGCGCAATCAGCTCCACGCCATTGGACAATTCTTTACTTTTGGGAACCTTACCATCTTTACGGGTATCTGACTTTTTCTTGGCAGTAGGTTCCTCTGTCTTCTCACCGCCTGGCCCTTCCTGAGCAAAAAACTGCAGATTATATTCTAATATCACATCATGCCCTCCACCATTGAAACAATCAGCTGCTGCATCTGTATTGTGATAAAATTGCAGACATCAGGAAGCAGTGTTATGGTTATCATAATCACACTGAGCCCCGCAAGCAGCTTGAGCTGAATACCAACAGAAAACATATTCATCTGTGGTGCAAGCTTTGCCAACAGCGCCAGCACAATATTCATTAAGGTGATGCTGGCAAACACTGGCAGACATATCCGAAACCCAATAACAATGTAATCACTCAAAAATATAATGAGCGTCTCTAACAGTCTGTCCGTATTGACCCGTGCACCGCTGATCGGTATCAATATATAAGTCTCCATCAAAGCCTTGAGCAGATACCTGTGAAGCCCTGTCGTATACAGGATCAGCATCACACCATACTGCAGGATGGCTCCTGTAATGGAGGCCTGCTCATTTGTGGTGGGATCAAACACATTCGCCATGGAAAGTCCCACTTCCATATCTATGATTCTACCCGCAAATAAAACAATGGAAGTACACATCTGAGCTGCCAATCCAATCAGCAGACCCACTGTCACTTCCTTCAACACGACTGTGGCAAATCCAAGTATGGTATTGTATTCCGGATAAACATGTTCTGGCCCAAATTGATACATAATATAGGCGACAAACACACTCAATGCAATCTTGACATTGTTTGGCACACCTCTTGTACTAAAAAAAGGGGCTACAAAGACAAAACTTGCTATCCGCACAAAAACAAGCAGGAAATATTCCAATTCAGACATGGAAAAAGTTAAGTTTACCATACTGCACAGCACTGCTCCCTTCCATTATCTGATATACAGAGAAAAATTCTGCCACAAATTGGTCATGTAGGTTGTCATATTATTGAGCATCCAATCACCCAAAAGCATCAGGCAGAGGAACATCCCTACAATTTTAGGCACAAAAGTCAATGTCTGCTCCTGTATGGAAGTAACCGTCTGAAAAATGCTGACCGTAAGGCCGATGATCAACGATACAATCAACGGTGGCGCAGCCGTTTTAAGCACCACAAACAACCCTTCCTTCATGATGTCAGTGACCATTTCTGTTGTCATCTTGTCCTTCTCCTCTCCCCAATATACGACTGTACTTTATCAGTAAAATGTCCGCACCAGCTGCACAATTACCAGATTCCATCCATCCGCCAACACAAACAGCAGGATTTTAAACGGCATGGAAATCGTTGTAGGCGGCAACATCATCATACCCATGCTCATCAATACCGATGCCACTACCATGTCGATCACAATAAATGGCACATAAATCATAAAGCCTATAATAAACGACGTGCGAAGCTCACTGACAATAAAGGCTGGAATCAGCACAGTTGTCGGCACCTGAGCCATCGTCTCACCATCCCACGCCGTGTTTGACATTTGCATAAAAACATCGATATCATCCATCTGTGTTTGCTCGAACATGAATTGTCTCATAGGATCAGCAGCTATCTGAAGCGCTTCCTCGAATCCTAGCTCTCCTGCATCATAAGGAATAATCGCTTCCGTATAAATCTTGCTAAACACTGGCTGCATAATAAAAAACGTGAGAAACAAAGCAATCGCAATCAACACTTGGTTTGGAGGCGCCGACTGAGTGTTTAATGCTTGTCTCGTAAAATGCAGTACAATCAATATTCTTGTAAAGGATGTAATCGTTACAAGAAGTATTGGTATGACAGCAATTGCTGTCAGTATCAACAGGATTCTCAGTGTTCCGCTAAGTTCCCCGTTTCCACTGTCAAGTGTAATCGTAAGATTGTTTGCAATATTTAGTTCCTGAAGATCTTCGCCGGTTTGGGCAGTCCCAGGGTCATTAATATTTGTCCGGTTCGCATTTTCTTCTGGTCGATTGTCCAATATCCGTTCTGCCGCAGCTCCGTCATCCTCGCTCGTCGCTTTTGCCACAATAACATCCGCCAGAAGTATCGTCATTACCATGCAAAGCATATATGCAATTTTTCGAAGCTCCTGCCGGATTTTGTATTTTCTGCTCTTATTCTTCATTTCAAATTATCCCTATGCCTCACATAATTGTTTGTTGACCAGCACTCATAGATAATATTATTGTTTCCTAAATTTATCAAAGATTTCCTTGAAGTTCATATTGCCAGACGATTTTGTCTCCGCACTGTTCCATGTTGTAATATCCTCCTCTGCCACCTCGCCAAGCAGAGTTACGGTATCCTTGCAAACAATATAGGAAAAATATTTTTTACCAATCCGCACAACTTGTATATATTTGGTTGGTGCTATCTTAATCGTCTCCAATACCTCCACAATAGAACCTGCAAGCCTTCCTTTTTGAAGACCTGCAGTGAGCTTTGTGGCAAAATATGTAAGAGCCAATACAAATATAAATATCAGAGTCACGGTCAACAACTGCCCAATGGAGTCAACCCTTTTTGATGTCGATGATAAAAGCATACTTTCTAGCCTACAACCTTCTTAACTGCCTCCAGGACACGCTCTGCCTGGAAAGGCTTTACGATAAAGTCCTTTGCACCAGACTGAATCGCCTCAATAACCATCGCCTGCTGTCCCATAGCAGAACACATAATCACATTTGCTCCTGGATCGATTGCTTTGATTGCTTTGAGTGCCTGAATACCATCCATCTCTGGCATCGTGATATCAAGAAGCGTCAGATCCGGTGATGCCTCCTTATATTTGTCAACTGCAATCTTTCCATTCTCTGCTTCAGCAGCAATTTCATATCCGTTTTTGGTCAAAATATCCTTAATCATCATCCTCATGAAAGCAGCATCATCTACAATCAGAATTCTTTTCCCCATAATAACTCTTTTCCTTTCTAAAATCCTAAATCACTATTTGAAATAACCCGTCTATTTTTACTTAATTATTTCCATAATTCTCACACCGAAGCTTTCCTCGATGACAACAACCTCACCTTTTGCAACAAACTTACCATTCACAAGTACATCAATCGGTTCTCCGGCAATCTTATCAAGCTCTATAATCGTACCAGGGGCAAACTCCAGAATATCTGAAATCGATTTGCTGGTTCTTCCCAGCTCCACTGTTACCTCCAAAGGAACATCTCTGATGAGACCAATGCTTTCAGCACTTACCATCTCACCCTGTCCCTGTGCAAAGTTCTGGAATTGCGCAGGCTGTATATTTACATTTGGCATTCCATATCCCATAGGCATTCCCATCTGCGGCATTGCATATCCCCCCTGTGGCATTCCCATCTGCGGCGGCATCCCATATCCACCCTGTGGCATTCCCATCTGCGGTGACATTCCCATATCCATACCACCTTGGGGCATTCCCATCTGTGGAGACATTCCCATATCCATACTTGGAGCCGGTGCTGGTGTTGGTGCCGCTGGAGCTGGTGCTGGACTAGGTGCTGGTTCTGCACCGCCCATCTGCTGTGCCATGAAAGTCTCATATACAGATTTTGCAAAATCAAGCGGATACAACTGCATCAGTGTAGAATCTACAAGATCATCAATCTGCATTCTGAATGAAATCTTAACAAATCTGTCCTCGAGGAACGGGGAAAGCTCTCTCGGCTCCTTGGAATGCAGATCAACAAGGCTTGCCTCTGGCGGGCTGATATCGATCGTTTTACCAAGCATCGAGGAGAGTGACGTTGAAGAAGATCCCATCATCTGATTCATCGCCTCGGAAATCGCACTCAAATGCAACTCACTGAGCTCACCTTCCACATTCGTACCGTCGCCACCCATCATCAAGTCAGTAATGACCTTTACATCGTGTTCTTTCAATACTAAAATATTTGTTCCATTCAATCCAACTGTGTATTTGATTTGAATAAATACACATGGTCTTTCGTAAGCATTTAACACATCCTGCCATGTACACATTTCTACAACAGGTGTTGTGATATTCACCTTTCTGTTAACAAGTGAAAAAAGTGTTGTAGCCGAAGTACCCATACTGATGTTGGCTACCTCTCCTATCGCATCTTTCTCTATATCGGTGAGATCATCTCCAGCCGGACCAGTTTCTGTAGTTCCAGAATCTGCTGATAAATCCACACCATTTAACAATGCATTGATTTCATCCTGAGACAACATACCATCCATTGTCTTATTCCTCCTCCCTCACTACTGATGTTACCCTTACTGCATATGCCTCTTTGCTTGCGCCTGGCACAGCACTAAATTTCTTAATATCCCCCACATATACATCCAGCTCATCATCAATCTTAGAGTCAAGTCGTATGATATCACCTACCTGTATATTTACGAAGTCATTCACTGTTATGACACTCTTTCCTAAAACTGCCTTAACAGGAACATCCACTCTGCGTATCATTGATTCAATGAACTGTTCATAATCCTCATCGTCCATCTTCTGCAGGCTGGAATACCAAAACTTCGTATTTAACCGGTCCATAACTGATTCCAGTGTGAAGAAAGGAAGACACACATTCATCAAACCTTCCACTTCACCAATCTTAACATTCATGGTCACAAGTGCCACCATGTCACTTGGTGAAATAATCTGAGCAAACTGCGGATTTGTCTCGATTCTCTCGAGATACGGATTTACTTCCGCAACATTTTTCCATGGTTCTCTGAGAAGCTGCATACAGATGACCATGATGCGCTCTATGATGCTCATCTCTATTTCTGTAAAGTCCCTTGCTTTATCAAGTGCTTCTCCTCTGCCGCCCAGCATGCGATCAATGATCGCATATCCCAATCCGCTTGTCAGCTCCATAATAATAGAGCCCGGCATCGGTGAGAAATTGACTACTGTAAGTAATACTGGATTGGACAGCGCATTGGAAAACTCCGCAAAGGTTACAGTTTCGGAACTCGCAACATTTACCTGTACATTTTTCCTGAGATATACAGGCAGGTTGGTCGACAGCAATCTTCCATAATGATCAAAAATCATGTTTAAAGTTCTTAAATGTTCTTTTGAGAATTTAGCAGGCCGGCTAAAGTCATAATTTTTGGCTTGTCGCTCGTCCTTCTCCTGCATATCCTCGACATCTATTTCGCCAGAGCTCAAGGCTGCCAGCAAACTGTCTATCTCGCTTTGCGATAATACCTCTCCCATGTAGTTAATCACCCCCTACATATTCATAATCCTATCAATTCATTCCCCTTATTTTACCATAGAAGTACAAGACGCCTTCATAGCACTAATTGTACAGGAAGTTATATGATACATCGTAAATAAATGTGGACCCAAAACGTTCCTGAAGTCTGGCAAGAATTTCTGACTTAATCGAATCAGAGCTGCTCCGTGCCTCGTCCACCGTATAATTGCCCATAACAGCAAATACAATATCTTTTATAATGCCATCCATTTCAGACATTGTCTCAGCATAATTCTTGTAATCTTTGTTCTTTGTGTCCATAGACAGTGACACGCTGCCTACAGCATAATGATCTGCGCCATCTTCCCCCTTCTTTAAAGGAATGGTCAGCTCACCGTCAACATTGTGAACCGCTGTGTCGGCCATAGATACTGATTGTGTAATGTCCGACTGCGGTAACCCATTAATCTCAATTCCGACAATCGTCGCAATATCGGCCACCAGTGATGCTGTCTTCTTAGAAGCACTCGACACACTCACCATCATAATCGCTGACAACACGATATTGACAACAAGCAGAGCCAGAATAATAATTGATAACAGATTTCGTTTCATTTCATTTTCCCCTTTCATTAACGCGCGCTTAGTGCGTTATATATTTTTATCTCAACCCGTCTGTTTTTTGCCCTTCCCTCAGGTGTCGTATTGTCGGCAATCGGCATATACTCCCCTCTGCCAGAATGCTTCACAATACCCGGATCAAGTGCTGCATTTTCCTTCAGGTAATCAAACACTGCCAGTGCTCTGTAACTGCTAAGTACATCATTGTTCTCATACCTGCCTCCATTCAAAGGCACTGAATCCGTATGCCCCTCAATCTCAATTTCCGAATCTGCATACTTTGTGAGAAGCACGCCAATCTTATTCAGGACTGGCACAGCATCCGGCTTAATATCAGCTCTTCCAGAGTCAAACAGAAATGCACCGTTTAATGTAAGTGTGACATAGTCTGCATTAAAGTCCACATCTACCTGTTCCAACATCATGCTCTCTGCGAGCGCTTCCTCCATCTTCTCCGCAAGCGCCTCAGACAGTTTCATTTTCTCTTCCTCAAGTTCCCCAATCGCTTCGCGCAGTGAATCAATCTCTTCCTGTGACAGTTCAAGCTGCTCAGCTGCTTTCTGCAGTTCGTCTTCCGCAGCGCCGCCCGCCTTTGTCGGATCAATCGTATCAGAATCAGCCTCTGCAGTCTTACCGCTCGTATTTATGTACTCATCAAGCATATTAAGCTGGCTTACGCCCAAACTCACCAAAATACCATCGCCAACAGCACTTGAACCAGCTCTAAAAATACTTATTGTCGACTGAAAAGATTTCGCAACTTCCTCAAATTTGGCCGCATCAACCTCAGACATAGAGAACAGCAGCACGAAGAAGCACATCAATAATGTCATCATATCTGAAAATGTACTCATCCAGGGTGCCGGGGTTCCAGGCGGGAGTTTGAACTCTTCTTTTTTCTTTGCCATTAAGCTTCACCTCCACCGCCTTCTTCTTGTGCAGGTCTCTCCTTAGGCGATAAGAATGACTTTAACTTCTCTTCAATAACACGTGGATTTTCACCTGCCTGTATAGAAAGCAGACCTTCTATCATAATTTCCTTTGACTGCATCTCAATCGCATTGTTTGCCTGTAGTTTATTTGATGTAGGTGTGCAAACCCAGTTGGCAAGCATCGAGCCATAGAATGTCGTGATCAGCGCAACACCCATCTTCGGACCGATTGACGTCGGATCTGACATGTTATTTAACATACAAATCAAGCCAACCAGTGTACCAATCATACCCCATGCCGGACCCATTGCACCCAGACTGTCCCAGAATCCGGATCGCAGCTTGTGTCTGCTGTCAATACTGTTCATTTCCGTCTCAAGAATACCTCTTACTAATTCCGGATCTGTACCATCGACAATCAGCATAATGCCTTTTTTCATAAACTCGTCTTCCAGGTTTCCAGCTGCCTCCTCCAAAGAAAGAAGCCCTTCTTTTCTCGCAACATTAGACAGCTCGATAATTTTCGCGATCATTTCTGGAACATTGACATTGACTGGCTTAAAAATCAACGCCATACTCTTGAGACCACCGACAAAGTCTGCCATAGTCACCGACATCATCGTCGCAAAGACTGATCCGCCGAAGGTAATAAGCGCCGACGACAAGCTAAGAAAGTAGCTCATACCACTCATACTGCCCGCCGCATCGATCATGCCGTATATTACCAACGCCAGACACGCAATCATTCCCACTAAAGATGCTATATCCACTTTTACACACCCCTCTTTTTCGTTAAGTTTCAATATGTTCAAAAGGCACAGTACGATCTCTGTGTTCCCTTTTCTCCATATGTATATAATACTTTAAGGTTACATAAATTGCAACAATTTTCTGAAAATTTTCTCAAACTTTCTCAATTTGCCCCAATAAATAAATCAATTATGATATTAACACATCAATTCGACATGACTTTTATTCTGTTTCCGTATTCAGTATTCCTCTGAAGTATTCCTGTCTTGTTAATTTTACTAAATTTTTGACTTCATGTCTACTTTCTTTGACAATAACTTTTTTTCCATCAGTTAACGTAATAACCGTATCTGGTGTCTCCTCAACCGTCTCAATCAGATTTGTGTTGAGCAATAGTTTTGTTCCATTGATCTTTGTCACTTCGATCATCCTGGGTCTGCGCCTCCTTTCCCGCAAATGTGACCTGCTTCCCATGCAGTCTTGCAAATTCAGCCAGCTTGCTTTTATATCGTTCGATTTTTTCCATCTGCCCTCTCTCTTTATAGATCGCAAAAATTCTCGCATACACATCAAAGACATTCTCGCCCAGCTGCTCAAAATCCGCTGCATCCGTAACGCCTGTCAGAAATCCTATCGCAGTTTCGTCATCCTTACACATGTACGCAGCTTTGCCAAAAAGATACCGAAGTTTTGTTGTCTTTAGATATGCTCTGTTCATATCAAGCAGTCTGTACGCATCACTGGAATTTCCGATGTTCATAAGGCAGTCCGCATAGGATTCCAGGCAGATACTCAAGAACTTTTTCTCTGGATTGCGGTTGATTTCCAGACACATGTCGTACGCTTCAATCGCTTTCTCGTAGTCTTCCAACACGCTGTAGGACTGACCAATCTGAAAGTAGATATAGTCATCCATCCCTTCTGTTTCTCCAAGAGAATTTAATAAAAGTTTTAGATTTCTTTCCTGTTTTTTCCTCATCTCCTGCATTGGAATGTCATAGCCATAATGTTTGACAACCACCGGCATATGAAACGTCTCAAGCGTCATCTCATCATAGTTATCTAACCTTTTGGGTGAAATCTGCTCATGAATCCGAAAACGGTACTCATAATAATTTCGATTGAAGAACCGGGGAACTTCGTCAATCTGTATGCTTTCCTTTGCGATGCCATTCTCCTCTGTGGTGTAGACGTTTTTAATCTCCATAACCCCGACATTTTTCGGATATTTCTGCATACAAGTGCGCAGCTTTGCCACGTCAATATCCTGCACATACTCGTCACAATCCAGTATCAAAATCCAATTATTGGAAGCCTTGGATACTGCAAAATTTCTGGCGGCGCTAAAATCATCGCACCATGCAAAATCAAATACCTTGTTCGTGTATTTCGCTGCAATCTCCTTTGTCTTGTCTGTAGACCCTGTGTCGGCCACCACGATTTCCATGTCATATCGCAAAAGTTTTCTGAGACACTGTTCTATGTGATGCTCTTCATTCTTTGCGATCATGCACACACTGACTGGTAATCTCGCCATAGTCGTAACTTCCCCTCTTTCCTGTTTATCCTTCTTCCATAAGTATGGGGCGGTTTTTGCCGCCCCGCAGTATGCATGGTTAACCTATTGCTGAGTGATATTCATTCCATATCCATAATTGATAGTATATCACACATTGAAGGCAATGAAAAGATAAACAACGCAAAAAGCCACGAATAATTTTGTTACAGATTGTATTTTACATATGCGCCAACGACCTCTCCACACACAAAGTTCCCCAGCCAATTCTGCTATCCGGACGCACAGGAACTCCAGCGAGGGACTGTGCCCCCCGAATCAGGCTTGCTTTCAAGCGCTCTCCATAGAGAAAGCGGTCATTTCCGCGAACAATGCCCCACTCCATCAAAAGTGCCGCTGCACCTGTCACAAATGGCGTTGCAAAGGAAGTGCCTGACACCTGCTCATACCCCCCGTTTGGCATCGGAACTGTGATACCTACTCCCGGCGCTGTCAAATCTGGCTTCACATCCGCGACAATCTGCTGCCCGCCTGATGTATCTGTTCTGCCATCGCTATAGCTGTACACATATCCCCTTCCCGAAAAATCTGCATAGCTTCTGCGCGACACATCATAAGCGCCGACGGTAACAGCGCGCCTTGCTGTCGAGGGTATCGTGAGCGTCATCTCTGGTGTTGGCAGGAAAAATCCAGTCGCTGCGCTTCGCGCCGCATAGCTTGGAAGATACAGTCTGTACTCCCCTGTCACCAGCGATATTGGAACAAGTTCCATACGCCACACGCCGCTGGTTATATAACTTCCCACAGGTATCATGTCAATAAAAATTTCCTGCTGCACATTGTATGGAAGCGGTTTTCCCAGATAGCACAACAGCTGCGTCTGTTCCAGTGTCCGCCGGACCGCCTGTGCTTCCCTGATACTGGAAAGCTCCAGAGTCATCCGTTCCCCGCCGGGTGAAATGATAATCAGATGAAAGATATCCTGATAAAACTTCCACAGTTGAATGCTAAGTCCTGTCTCATAATCAGCCACCGCAAGTTCTACCACACGACTGCCATTTTGTACCACACCCGCCGTGTGCCCTCCCGATGCCCCCTCATTTCCGCTTCCTATTATAATGGCACTCCTGCCAATCTCCGAAGCGTTATCAATAAAACGTTCCAACAGTGAATTTCCCTGATGATCACCATAGGTATTTCCAAAACTGAGGTTTATCGCCACTGGCCTGCCTAACTCCACTCCTAGATTAACTGCATAGTTGATTCCCCGCATTAGCTGTGTTGTCCTTGGAAAAGAATTTGCCTGTGGATTACCTAATCTGATAATCAATAAATCTGCCCTTGGTGCCACTCCTATATCCGTTCCAGCTGCCACTCCGGCAACAGCCGTTCCATGCCCCGACACGTCAAAAACAGGCACCAGCCTTTGACCGCTCCCGCGCCCCAAAGCCAGTGCCTCATTAATCATCTCTCTTGTATAAAGTACACCCTCGCGGTATCCCGGAGGCGGCAGTCTACCTTGTTCTTCATCAGGCTGCTGTGTCTGATCCCATATTGCCAGAATGCGTGTCTGTCCATTCGCACCTTGAAATTCTGGCAGAAAGTAATCAATTCCGCTGTCAAGTACGGCGATAATCACATTTTCTCCTGTAAGATATGGCTCCTGCTGCGTCACCTGTGTAATACAAGACTGTGCCTTCTCCAAATCATTCATACCAATCCCCATGCCACATCTATTTTATTGGTCTTATTCTTATCATATGCTGTCTGAACAGGTTATGTACCATCCATCATACCATAACTGCTTTTAATTGCAGCAAGGAACGATTCTGATACATTATATTTTGAATTTGCTCATCAATTCCACCATAGATTCCACCTGGGCCTTCTGCTGTTCGCTGACTGCGGCAGTCTCCTCTGACGTTGCTGAGTTGTTGTCCACAATTCCTGCCACAACACCGATACTTTCATTGATGTGGGCAATACTCCTGACTTCCATTCGCAGCTTCTCTACAATGCCATTGATGCGGCCTGTCGTCTCCTCCGCTCCCATCTGCACCTCTTCCATGTTTGCGGCCGCCTCGCGTGATATCCTTGTTCCTACTTCCACAGACTGAACCGTCCTCTCGATCAGCTCTGACGTCTGCCCTACTGCGTTTTGGGACGCCTCTGCAAGCTTTTTCACCTGCTCTGCCACTACTGCAAAACCTCTTCCGGCCTCACCAGCCCGCGCCGACTCAATCGACGCATTCAGGGAAAGCAGATCGATCTCCTCCCCGATGTTTGATATCGCCGAGATAACCGCAATAATCTGTTCTGAACACTGGTTGATCTCCTCCATAGCTTCCCTGAGTTCATCCATTTTCTGGCCTCCCACTACCAATGTAGAGCTCGCCAGATTGGATATCTTCACAGCCTCCTCAGCCTCTTTTTCATTGTACTCAATACTGTCACCAAGCTCCGACAACAGCATCATCAAATCGGAAACCTCTGTCGCCTGACCAGTACATGCCGTCGCCAGATCATCCGCCGCATATGCCAGCTGCGCGGAACCGCTGTCAATCTCCCGCGCTACTCCCTGTATCGTACTTACTGTACTTCGCATCTCCTCCACGATTCTGTTTAGGGAATCCTTGATTTTTACATATTCGCCTACATAATTTTGTCTGACATCTACAATATAGTTCCCCTGTCCCATCTGTTCCAGAATGTAAGAAATCTCATCGATGATAGCCGCCATATTGTCTTTCATAAATCGAATGGCCGCAACCATGTTTCCAACCTCACTGTCATCTTCTTTCAGATCAAAGTCTGTATGAAGATTTCCACCTGCGAGCAGCGCCATCTGATCAGAAACCTTGATAATCGGAGCGAGAAGCTCTGTCTGTGAAAAATGGATCGTGCGCAGACACTGCTGCGCCAGCCTGATAAAACCAGCCAGAAAAGCAATCGCGCAGACAATCTGTATCATCATAAACATCTTCTTGGACGAATCCAGACGATTCTGGATATCCGTGATAACTGTATCTGTCATGGAATTGATCTTCTGGATCGTATCAGAATACTCCTCCCCAAACACAAACTCGATCGCCGATGTGGTATCGCCTGCTGCCACTGCTGCCATCGCTTCCTCCTCGAGCGGTACAAGATTATTGGACAGGGCAGCTATCTCATTGAGCTCTGCCCACTCGTGATCCTTAATGTTGTTCGCCTCCAGACCTGCCCACGCGATATCCCTGTTCTTGTCGACATTTAACTCTTTCATATAATTGTCATAATACAATGTATCACCGGAAACTGCATAAGACTGCACTGCCGTAGTCAGCGCCTTGGAGCCCATACGATACTGGTTCAGGTACATCGTACTCTCCAGCTGCTCATTCGAGACAACCACATAACTGATGCTCGCAAAAAACAGCAGCACAAGCAGGACAATGCCGAGCACCAACGAAAAATTTGTCTGTTTTACAATCTTTCTCAAGCGCGCGACCTGACTATTCTTCCCCAATACTTCACCGTTTGATATTTCATTCATTCTTTCCATACCTGCAACCATATCCTTTCACTTACTACATAGCCCCTATTTGAAAAAAATACCATAACCATATCGCTGTTTCACAGTTACAAGCAAAAAAAGCTTACAAAATATCTAAATCGCACAACTTTTTCTGTGATATTCTTGGCAAATATTAACTATAATTATACTTGATAAATGAAACATGGTCAACCAATATTACTAAAAATAAAAATTTTGTAAATTTGACATATTCTCGTTCACTTCCCCAAAAAACGATTGTAAAAAATTGTATATTCCGCAACCTCCCCCCAATTTTTCCTTCTATATAAGTAAAGGCACCAAAATATATATTTTAAGGAACTACTGCAAAAATATATGCAGCCGCGGTTCCTTACGCCATAAGAATGAAAAATAAGAAATAAAATAAGAAGGGAAAATCAATTATGAGAAAAAATACTGTGAAATTTATTCTTTTATCACTACTTTTAACCGAAATATTCTTCGCTGGCTGCGGAAAAACTGCCTCGCCTGAACTGCCAGAGAAAAACGGAATCGAGACATCCCTATCCGAACACTCCGATGAAAATGCATCAGAATCCGCGATACCCGAATCTTCATCTGAAAATGCAGCCAGCTCCGCCATCACATCAACTGAGACCAGCACAGACACCGTTGTCTTGCAGGGTGGTCCCTATGGAAAAATCTCCCTGTCCATCCCTGATGGATGGCGCTATGAGACCTGTCCGATGGACAGCGGACAGACAGACTATGGCCTGTACAGCATACGCTTTTATCCGGAAGCTGTGACAGACGGCTATATCACACTCAATTATATCGACAGCTTTGGCGTCTGCGGAATGGGGCTTGCCACAAAAAAAGCGACCGTCGCTGGAAAGCCGGCCAATATTGGAACTTATGATAATAATATCTACTGGGACTTTATCACATTCCAGGATGATTGCGAGGGCATCGTTGCCCTGACTTATTTCGTAGACGACTGGTGGGAGACTTATTCTGATCAGGTTATGGATATTCTCGATACGCTATCATTTGATTCCGCCGCAAAAGAAGGCGGTGCATATCTCTATAACAATGAGTATGATCTGGACCAGATTGGTCTGTCCTTCACGCTCAAAAATATCTCATCGACCGGTGCGACACTTGTGTTCCGCAATTACGACGCCGATGCCCCGACGGGTGATCTGGAATATGGCGATGATTTTCTGCTGGAAATACAAAAAGATGGTGTATGGGAAGAGGCACCCATCCCTCTGGAAGGGAATTATGCGTTCAACTCCATTGCCTACGCGATTCCCACGGAGGGCAGCTCAGAGCAGGAGCTTAACTGGGAATGGCTGTATGGAACGCTCACACCAGGTACTTACCGAATCAAGAAAAGCATTCTGGATTTTCGTGAATCCGGCGATTATGACAAATACACTGCCTATGCACAGTTTATCCTGAATTGACTTAGGATCTCCTTCTGTCAATAATGTCATTACTGTTCACTCCGTTCCAGTAACGGGCAAAAATCCATGCAAATGGATTTTTACAAGCCTTGCCTTCCCTTGCATTTTGCGTTATAATTCAGAAAAGCGCAACAAGAACACGCAACCGAGGAGGAACGCCATGAAACACCGCCGCCGTCTGTTTTCTGTCAGAAACCCCTACGACGCACAGTCCGATGACATCTTTTTTAATGCTGCAAAAGAAAATTTTATCTATCAATATAAGCACTGCAGGGAATACAGGAAAATCGCAGACGGTCTCAGTGTCAACGAAGGCACCCTCCGCTCCATCGACGATCTCCCGCAGCTCCCCTGCCTTCCCACACTACTGTTCAAGCGGCATCATCTAAGAACGGCACCCGCGCTGATCAAGGCGACCTCCTCCGGCACAAGCGGGAATTTCAGCGAGATTGGCTTCGATATCGGCGGACTGCTCGGCGCACTTGTCATGTCCTGTAAGATCATGCACAGGCGCAGACTGCTCTCCCCCATTCCCTGTCACTATATTGTTATGGGATACAAGCCGCACCACAGCAACCGCACCGCTGTCACCAAGACCGCGTTTGGCGCCACACTCTTTGCCCCCGCCATCCGCCGCAGATATATCCTGCAATATAAAAACGGAAGCTATTCCACCGATTTTGAGGGCATTATCGCCGCCCTGAAAAAGCTGGACAACTCCTTATTTCCCGTGCGTTTCATGGGGTTTCCATCCTACACATTCTTTCTGATGAAAAGGATGGACGAACAAGGGATCCATATCAAGCTAAGAAAAGGCTCCAAGATCATGCTCGGAGGCGGTTGGAAACAATTTTACGCAGAGCAGGTTGACAAGGATTCGTTTTACCAGCTGGCAGAAAAAGTATTCGGCGTGCATGACAAGGATATCGTGGAGTTTTTCGGCGCAGTGGAGCATCCGATTCTTTACTGCGATTGTCCCAACCACCATTTTCATGTGCCTGCATACAGCCGTGTCGTGATCCGTGACATCGATACGCTGCATCCAGTGCCAGAAGAAACCGTTGGACTCGTAAATCTCATCACGCCCATGGTGAGCGCGACACCGATTCTCTCTATTATGACGGACGACCTCGGCGTTCTGCACAGCGGCAGCAAATGCGGCTGCGGCATCCGGACACCGTACCTTGAAATCATCGGCCGCGTCGCCCCCACGGAGCTCAAAACCTGTGCGGCTGGTGCCGCCGAACTATTAAAAACAAGTCAGGAGGCAGACAAATGATTCTTTACAGAGGAGAACTATTGGACAGCGCAGAGCAGGAGCGCATTCTGGCAGAGATGGAATCATACATCAACTGTACGCTCTCCGAAAAAACACTTCCCACAGAAAAGGTTGTCGCCGCAATCGCCCGGCTTGGAGCAGAGATTGCTGCCGGAAACTATGACGAACTCCTGGGCTCTCTGCAGACAGACAACCCGCAGCAGTACAAACTGCTTGCCGCATCAATGCTCTCCCGCGAAAATCTGGAATTAAAACTAAAAACAGAGCTTTGCGGCTTAATGCCTTTATGTACTATATCTCAATCAGACGCAACTCCTTCTATCCAGACCAGAGCAATGCCGCTCGGCGTGCTCTTCCACATCGCAGCCGGAAATATGGACGGCCTGCCTGCCTTCAGCCTCGCAGAGGGGCTTCTCACAGGCAATGTCAATATCCTGAAACTTCCGCAGGCAGACAACGGCATCTCGCTGGAAATCATTGCGCGCCTCATTGCCATAGAACCCGCACTCAGGGACTACATCTTCGTCTTTGACACTCCGTCAACAGATATTTCAGCAATGCAGCGCATGGCCCAAATGGCTGACGGAATCTGTGTCTGGGGCGGCGAAGCCGCCGTAAAGGCAGTGCGATCCCTCGCTCCCACAGGCGCAAAATTGATTGAGTGGGGACACAAACTAGGCTTCTGCTACATCGCAGAAGCCCGTAATCTGGAAAATATAACATCCGAACTCGCCGCACTCGCAGAACACATCGCCGCGACAAGACAGCTCTTGTGCAGCTCCTGCCAGACAATTTTCCTCAACACGGAAGACGAGTCAGACCTGCACAACTTCTGTCGGTTATTTCTCCCCATACTCGAAGCAGCCGCTGCCAGACACCGCAGCGGAACCGTCGGCGGACGCGCATACCTGACACTGATGCGCCACACAGAATATCTGGAAGAACTCATCGGACAATCCCATGACACTGCAGACGAATACCGCGGAAACGGCTGCCGCCTTCTCGTGCGCCCTGACAGCGAACTTGAGCTCTCCCCCATGATGTGCAGCGTCCTTGTCAAGCGGCTTCCACAGGCAAAAATCGTGCCCGCACTCCGCCGGAAAAAGGGGCTTCTGCAGACAGCCGGACTCATCTGCGCCCCCGAAAAGCGCGAGACTTTCGCTGGGCTCTTCGCGCGGTGCGGCGTCACACGCATAACCACCGCCGGAAATATGTCCGCCTATTTTAACGGCGAGGCCCACGACGGGGAATATGCGCTGAGACGGTATGTCCGAACAGTTGATATTGAGAGGTAACGATTACAGCAGTCCCATAATCTTTCCAAGCCAGTATATCAGGCCCAGCGTCCAGCTGGTAACAATGCCATACAAAATCACCGGCCCTGCGATTGTAAAGATCTTGCACCCGATACCGTACACCTGTCCCTCCGTCTTGTACTCAATCGCCGATGCCACCACCGAGTTTGCAAAGCCGGTGATGGGCACAAGCGCGCCGGCTCCGCCCCACTTCACCAGTTTTCCGTATAAATTAAAGCCCGTCAGCAATGCGCTCAGCAGAATCAGTATCATCGAGCACCACCCGGCTGCCGTCTCCTTCTCAATGCCAAACTGACTGTTCGCCATATTGACGATGAACTGTCCCACACAGCAGATGACTCCCCCCATGACAAATGCCTTTGCCATCTGCAGAGGCAGATTGGTCTTGGGCGAATTTTGCCGCACATACTCCTGATATTCCTCTTTTTTCTGTTCTGATGCCATCAATCATATCCTCCTATTTCAAACAGTCAAATCCCTTCAAAAAAACCATTGATAAAATAAACCAGCGAGCCCGCTATCTTTCCAAGTGCAACCGCGAGCACCGCAATGCTCACGCCCATCTTCAATTTGACCCTTCTCGCAAAAATCGGTATGCCGTCCAGCACCTCGGCCAGCGCGATGGACAGACAGCCGACAAAGATACCTGCAAAGATGCCGATCAAAACCAGCAATCCTGTCAGCAAAATATTCGTACCGCTCCCAAGCGAGCCGCTGATCGGAAACACACTGAGCACATCGGCCAGTATCGCGCCAAAGATCAGACACTCCTCATAAAAAAGCTCACACCTGGCAGTGTCTGTCCTTCCCGCAAACCGCGGAACCAGACCGACCACGAAAAGCACTGTAAAGACACCCGCAGAGACCATGATTCCTGAGCTGATGCCAATTATCCACAACAATATAATTTTCCAGACCATTAATCCACATCCTTCTCAAGCTTCTGCCGGTCAGCCATCTCCACAAGCGCCTGATTGACATCGCGCTCATAGTTGCGCATTTCCACCTCCAACGGCGTCGGATCGGAAGTCAGCCGCTTCCCGCCGATATGGTTGTAGAATACAATAATACCTGCTGCCAGACCAATTGAATACGAGATCTCAAGCGCCGTATATCCGTCCGACTCCACCCCCGTAACCAGTTCGTAAATCCTGCTCAGCACGTCGGAAAGTCCGACATCATTGTGAAACGCCATGATTGTGAACGCAGAGCCAAAAAAGCAGATCAGCGACACAAACGCTATCTTGACATACGCCCCTATCCCGTTTTTCTGTTCTGGCTTGTCATGTTGCAATGATGCCTTCTCTATGATCACATCTGTCTCTCCGATACTCTCAACCGTGATTCCCGGACAGAGTTTTGTGATCTGCTCTATGATTTTTAAGACGCTGATCACCACCCTCGGCTGCCCATCCCGCCGGAAACGGTGAATCTTGAGCGATTCCGCCTTCGCCTTTACCGTCGCGTCCTCGCAGTAAATACTCGCCACATCAGAGAGCTCCACGTCAGCTTTCGCCAATGCTACATTCTGTTTTGCCATAAGATACAACACTACATTTGCCACAAAAATAACCATGCCTTTCCGAAGCCAGACTTTTTCCGCTTTCGCTTCTTCATTCATGGTTATTATCTGCGAATATTTTATTTATATGCATAAAAATGAATCTCAATGTTCAGCAAATATACTTTCTCTTTCCACTCCAATAAAGCAGAATAATGAATGACGTTGCAAATAAACATTTTTAAACCTATGCAGCACAAAATGAAGCACAAAATAAAAAGAACGCTTATTTTAAGCGCTCTTTCTCTGCGGATAACAGGACTTGAACCTGCACGGTCTCCCTTAAGTTTGACACCAAAATCAATGGGAAGCCTTTAAAATCAAGGTTTCCCATGT
>CAMWXE010000015.1 GCA_947178145.1 uncultured Lachnospiraceae bacterium
TCTCGAAGAAATATCCTGCGCAATCTGTATCACTTATTTTCCTACAGTTCCTTACTTGTTGGATTCGATAGGGGTAACGACAGGTTTTCAGGTACGGTTGGGGGTGAAAGCAGTATAAAATTCGCATGGATTTTTACTTGTTACTGCGCGGAGCAAGCAGTAACGTGCAGGAAAATAAAAAGTATAAAAAATATTAAAAAAGTACTTGCATTTTTTACGGACATGGTATATACTAAATAACGTGCTACAGAGCAGAGCACAAATTGAATAGAGATAGCGCTATCGCCAAACGGTAAGGCAACGGACTCTGACTCCGTCATTTCAAGGTTCGAATCCTTGTAGCGCTGCTAGAGCCTTGACAGTTTGAGTTGTCAGGGCTTTTTAAATAGTAACATACATCCTGCGCGGCGGACAGGAAAATATATGGGTCAAACGAGTTGACAGCGCAGTGTATGGAGATTCAGACAAGTCAGATGCATTCGTCCGTTATCGCCAGTTCCATAGGATGTTGTCCGACCGCATTGTTTGTCGCAGGGAAATTCCGTTTATAGAATGATTGCCTGCTTTTTTATTGCCTTTTTCCTGAAATACAGCCTTCCCGCCAGGGGAGTGTATAAAGTCTTTTCCAATATCCCCTATTTTATCACGACACAGATTGTTGAAAAACTGACACGCGTGTCAAATGCACCCGCGGATATCTGGCTTGTCATGGAAAAGGGGGCAGCAAAACGGTTTATGGGAGTACCAAAAGAGACGAAAAAGTCCTTGCTGCTCAAAGTAAACTGGACTGTGGCGATCGTGTATCACTAATATGGTATCTGTGGAAACAAAGGGCTGCTGACCAGGCGGCAGGGGACAGTTGCGCTAAGACAGGCAGGGCTGCCGCATGCACATGAGGACGGAGTCACGCTGTACATTCAGCGGCTGTGTTTATTTCGATGCTGCCAACAGAAGAGGCGGTGATAAGAGCCGTGTTTGTTGATGCGTTCCCTACAGGATGACGGGGCAGAGAATAGGAAAGTCTGGTTGTGCTTGTTGGAATGATATGGTAGTATAAATATAACTGTTTTTTATGGAAATATGACAGGAAGGTAAAAGGAGGAAGATGCAGATGTTGGATATGGAGCGGCTGCTTGCGGATGCAGAACAGGGTGTTTTGCCGGCACTAAAGTTTATGGGGGACATTTATCTAAACGGATATGAGGAAAACGATATCAGGCCGGATTTGAATCAGGCGGTTGAATATTATGAAAAAGCGGCGCAGGGCGGCATGGAGGATGCACTCCTGGACCTGGGTTACATCTATTGTTCCGGCAAATATATGGAACCGGATTACCAGAAAGGGATTGCGTACTACAGGCAGGCGGCCGATTTGGGAAATACGACCGCACTTGGCAATCTTGGGATGTCATACATAAGAGGATGCGGCGTTGAAAAGGACGAGGAGAAAGGGTTTGCATATTTCATGAAAGCGGCCGAGGGAGGACATCCAATGGCAATGCATCAGGTTGCGGCCATGTATCGCGACGGAATCGGCGTAGCGCCGGACGAGGCAAAATCCCGGTATTGGGAAGAGCGCGCCAAAGAGCAGGAGGAGCGGGACAAAGAGCAGGAAAATGCTGAAAAGCCGCCTGTGCAGCTGGCATTTGAGAAAAATCTGAAATTTATCAGCAAAGATACGCTGGATGTGGAACTTGTACAGTATGTTTTTGGAGATACCAAAGATCTGAGACAGTTTACAATGGGCGAGTGTGCGTTTCCGTCGGGCAGGATTTTAACTGCGGATCCGCTGTGCTACCTGCAAAGTCCAAAGGATGTGCTGATAAAAGCAAAGAGCATCACTCCAGGCACTTATCCAGTGCAGCTTGCCATTATGGACTGTGGTACGGCAGGGCTTAGGATTGTCGGAGCGCGTCTGAAAATCAGTGATAAGGAGGCCGTTTCCTATGAATTGGCAAACTGTGAAAAGGAGGATCACAAGACCACTTTTGCGGGATTTCCGGTAGAGTGCGGCATGGCATGCTTCTGTGATGAGCAGGCAGCAAGGAGCTACTGGCGATTCCTGGACGGCTGGTATCGGGAGCATAAAGGCGGAAATATTTATGACGATTATTTTGCTGCTCTGTTTGCCCGGAGTTATCAGGAGAATCCGGAAGTACAGCGGGAAGGCGGGGATCTGCTGATGTGGAGCAATCCGCTGGACGGCTCTGTGATACCGATGTTTGCGTCTGGCATGGGAGATGGATATTATACGGATTACTGGGGAGTTGATGCAGCAGGTGCGTTGTGTGAGCTGGTGATTGTCTTTATGAATCCCCGGTTATTTCAGGATTGTTAAACGTAATTTTTGGACATGTATTGAAAAACATGTTCCTTAGAAAAGTGTGAAAAGAAATTCTAAGCGGCCAAAGCACGCTCTGTGAACAGGCATCCTTCTCACGGATTGTTTGTGTCGGCTGTGCCGACATGACGGGAAGTTTGGAATATATGGGGGGATCTCATTGAAGAATCGTGGGAAACTAAGGCATATTGCTGTTAATGATAAGGAATATTTATGGAACTATTATTATGACGATATGGATTTTTCAAACTATCCATATTCCTATTACCTGTTTGTTCCGAAAAGAAATCCGCGGTTAAAGGTGCGGGTATATTTTACAAAATATGCGCCGCAGATGAATTTGGACATTTATGCAAGCGAAGGAACTGTCTGTCAATATCAGGGAAAACAGATAGTACTAAATCTGTGCAGACCAGTGTTTGCAAGGCAAATGATAGAATATGTCTTTCAAAACTGTTGTCATGACGCAGATGTCGGGGAGTTTGCAATCAAGAACGGAGAGGCTGTATTGGAGCGTTTAGGGTACACAGATTTTTATGAGGGGTTTTGGGAAAATCATTTGAAATGAACGAGATTCTGGCAGGATATCAGTGTGCAGAGAAGATAAACAGGTATATTTGCGGCTTTTAATAGCCGAAGTAAGAGTTTCTTCGCCATAGAATATTGATTCGACAAAATTAGTTGGGAGAGTGCGTATATGATCAGGTTATTAAAAGGAGACATAACAAAAATTGATAACGTGGATGCCATCGTCAACGCGGCAAACAGCAGTCTGCTGGGAGGCGGGGGTGTCGACGGCGCTATCCACAGGGCGGCGGGACCGGAGCTGTTGTCTGAGTGCCGTCTGCTGGGCGGCTGCAAGACAGGGCAGGCAAAGATCACGAAGGCATATCAGCTTCCGTGCAAACATATCATCCACACGGTTGGTCCGGTCTGGAATGGCGGGAGCCACAATGAGGACCAGCTGCTGGCGGACTGCTACCGAAATTCGCTCAGACTGGCAGCAGAGCACAACATCAGAACGATCGCCTTTCCTTCCATATCGACAGGAATCTATGCGTTTCCGGTGGAGCGCGCGGCGAAGATTGCGGTTGGAACAGCCGACAGATTTTTACAACAAAATACAGGAGTATTTGACATGGTTTTGTGGGTGCTGTTCGATGACAGGACTGAGGCGGCGTACAGAGAAGCAGTGCAGATGATAAAAAACGGGAATCACATATGAATTTAGGTAATGCTGCAGGGATTGTATTTTCAATTATTGGCGCAGCAAGCATGGTGTTATTGATTGCTTTGCCGATCGGGTTGGTCGGGCTGAATCTATATGACAGTATCAAAGAAAAAAGCTATATGGAGGAGCAGCGGCAGACTGGCAGGGACAAACAGCGCATGCTGGATTTTATGCAGATCGTGATGAAAGAATACTACCATGATTACATGTATGCTGTCGGGAATAACAAAATTCTGGCCGGGCGCTGTCTTTGGTACTTTTATCCGTATATTGTGTGTTTTAATGAGACCGACATCGTTGTCATTTCTTATGTAATGCGGGGCGATGGCACATTGATCTGCAGGAATGTTCTTCCGATCGACTGGAGCTGTATGCGCTTAAAATACCGCATACAAAGCAGTGGCGTAAAGCTGGTATTTCAGTTAGGAAAAACGAAAATGCGTATTAATGTCAATAGGATTGTGGGAGCAATGGGGGCAAAGCCATCATATGATGAAACCGGGGACACACCGCTTGGGGTTTATCAGGAACAGGAGGTGGACCAGCTGATTCGCTGTCTGCCCAATTATATGCCGCTGCCTCCTATGCGTCCTTCATTCGGCGAGTCATCTGTAAGATGACGGAATCTCCTACAAACTGTGACGCACATTTGGTTGAAAGCATTTTTCAAACACGCTCTAGGGTTGACTCTAAACCATACATTAGGTTTATACTACTTTCATGAAGCGCTTCATAAGTAATTGAAAATAGATTTAAGAAAGAGGTACAGGCATGAAAATAGGTGAATTTTCAAAAATGACGGGAATGCCCATATCGGTGCTCAGGCATTATGATAAAGAGGGGCTGTTATGTCCGGACTATGTTGACCATTTTTCCGGTTACCGTTATTATTCGGCTGACCAGATAAGGCAGGTGCATAAAATTGAGCTTTTAAAGGGCGGCGGTCTTTCTCTGAAAGAAATAAAGGATATTCTGAGAAATGCCGACGATAATAAGTTCATAAAGGACATTCTTGAACATCGGGAGTCGGTATATAAAGACATGCTTGTTGCCATTGCGGAGGTGAAGCGTATGGTGTTTGAGAAAGAAGAGAAAAGTACGAAGGCTGAACAGGAAAAACTGTCAGTAGTAGAAAAAAATGAATTGGGTGAAATGATTATAAAGGGAATATCCCTGTCATCGCCGTTGAATCAAAAAGCTTTTCTGGCTGCATGCCGCAGTTTGGACGAGGAGATTCAAAAAAGGAATTTTCAGCGTATCTCAGGATTCCTGACTTATGGTGGTATGGATCAAAATGAGATTCAGGTTGCTGCCAAAGTGGTCAAACTCAGAGATGAAATAGGGGAACTGCATGAAGATATAAACCTTCTTTTTGAGGATGACGAGCCGGTGATCGGCAAATGGAAGGTTGTGGGCGAATATGCTGTAAAGGAAGATTTTTATTCCGATGCAGGTGAACGGAGGGAATCTGTTCAGGGAAATAAGGACAGGGAAATTTATTTCCTGCCGGATGGAGAAAGTTACTGGATTTACAGCTGGACAAAAGGATATCTGAAATTGGACGGCGGCGACCAGTCTTGTCTGTGCAGATATCAGATTGAGGATTATCAAGGCAGCCGTTATATGTTTGTGGAAAATAAGTCCTATGAATATCTTCGCGGTGGAATGCCTACTGTATTGGTGCTGGAACAGATTGACAAAAAAAGGTATAACAGACGTGAGATTGCCAGAGAAGATGACTTGGATATTCCTTTTGTGAATGATGAGCGCGTTTTGGGAGATTGGAAGGCATTTGACTTTATCCGCAATAAAGAGGAGTTTGCTCCGGATGGGAATCATATCCCTCAGGAAAGACTATTTTTTAAGCATATGCATTTTGGAGAAGAGGGATTTCTAACCAGTGTTTATCTGGATGAAACCACATTGGGTAAAGAGATTCAGAGCTGGACAAAGGGTTATGTGCTCAGGCATTATAATCATACCGCCTGTGCATATGAAATTGTGACAGTTGATGACACAGATTATATGATTATAGAGTGGAAGAGCGGGGATTACCGTTGGGGCGGTTATGATACGGACTATTATGTCTTTATAAGAGATGATGTGTGAGTTACAGAGACAGAGGTATAAATAACTGGAGAAGTATGGTATTGAGCTGTCTTCCTGACAAAAATACAGGCAATTAATGATTGTCTGCATTTTTGTCTCTAGAGCGTGCTTGAAAAATCTCTAGTGTAAAAACGCTCCAGGAAAGGATAAGGACAAGATGTGGAACAGATTAAAGGTTGTGCTTGCGATCTGCGCGATCAGTGCAGGGGGCAGTATCTTACTTATGGAGGTATTTTTGATCGGCTCCGATATATGGAATGTGCGCTTCGCGGCGCTGCGCGAACCGGTTGATCTGTTTTCGGAATCGTGTGATGTGTCGCTGCTTGAGGAAATGGATATTGTCAGTGGTACTGTCTGTGAGCTGTATGGGAGATATGATTATACATATGACGATTATGTCAGTGATATTGCATACTATTATGTACTTCCGATTGATATGGGCGGCCGCACCTATTACATGGGAATCAGAGAGACAAAGGGCAGGAAAGAGCTGTTTCGGAAATTGTCTGTAAAGACAGAGTTTGATGTCGGGGAACGGGGGCTCAATGTAAAACCATTTCAGGATGCCGCAGGCGTATCATCGGGGCAGGCAGATGCAGAAAGAGAATCTGTTTTTGTAGAGGGACTTCTGTTCAGAATGAATGAGCAGCAGTATAAGAGATTTCAGACATGGCTTGATAAGGCGGGTTATCTTGACGAGATAGAAGGTGACGGACAGGTTCTTCCGTATTACATAGAGGAGCGGAATATTGCGAAATATAAGAGGTATTGTATCGGCGGTCTGATCTGGACCGCGGCGGGCATTGTCATGATCGCAGGCAGTATAGCAGTGCTGGTTCGCTCGAGGAACAGGCGCAGAAGTCAGACACAGATAACGATAGGGGATGTCGTTTATGAGAAATTGCAGCTGACGCGGGTAAATCAACTGATTGAGCATCTCGAAATGATGCAGGCGGTGCAGGAGTTAAGCCGGATAACCGGTCTGGATATGATTCAGGCGGAGAAGATTGTCAGACGCTGGTATCGTTATTGGTATTAGACGCTTTACGAAGAAATCTTGTGCAAAGAGGCAAAATATTGGTTCTGGCCTGTTCAAGTTGGGGACGGTCAAAAAAGTGAGGAGAATTGGAAAAATGGTCATCGAAAGACAGAAAGCTTTGGCGGCATTTGAGGAGTATACGCAAAAGTATGATAGTTCTGACGAGAAAGTAAAGTTGAAAATCGATCATACATACAGAGTATGTGCACTGTGTGAGCAGATTGCCGCGCAGTCAGGTTTTGACGAAAATGAGACAGCAATAGTGTGGCTGACCGGACTGCTGCACGACGTGGGGCGGTTTGAGCAGCTGAGGAGATACGGCACCTTTATCGACGCGCAGTCCATCGATCATGCGGAGTTTGGTGCGGATATCTTATTCAAAGAGGGAAAAATCAGGGACTATGTGGAGGATGACTCGGAAGATGAACTGCTCGAAAAAGCAGTGCGCTGCCACAGTGCGTACCGCGTTCCCGATAACTATTCACAGCGCGAGAAAAAATTTGCAGATCTGCTCCGCGATGCGGACAAGATTGATATTCTGAAAGTGAATGTCATTGTTCCGATAGAGGAAATCTACAATGTGACCACCTACGACCTAAAGCACTGCAGAGTGACAGAGGAGGTCATGCAGGCATTTTATGAGGAACATGCAGTGCTCAGAAGCTTGAAAAAAACACCTGTTGACAATGTAGTCGGACATATCTCGCTGGTGTATGAGCTGGCGTATCCTGTAAGCTGCAAACTGGTGTGCGAGCAGAGATATCTGGATAAGCTGATGGATTTCCAGTCAGAGCTGCCGGAGACAAATGCGCAGTTTGCACGGATACGAGAGAAAATGGATGCGTATATGAGAAACAAAATGACAATCGTGTCATAAATAAGGGGAATAAACGTGGTATGTGCAGCAGCAAAGATGCATAAAAATGACAGTGATGTCACAAATGAAAGAGAAAACCAACAGTGGCATTATATACATGCATGAGAAATAACAATATGTCATAAGAAATGCAATAAAACTGATTTGTGAAGCTGTGCACACACATGGAAAGATGACATTAGTGTCATAAATAACTGTGCATTTGGCATGAGAAAATGACAGGAACGTCATAAATGAAAATATGAAAAGAATTTTTGGGGATTGATATGAAGAAAACGAATCTGGATGCCTTGTCAGCAAAATACAGGATATCCGACTACAAGGAACTACACGCAAAAGTAATTGCGCTGATCGACAGTCAGAAGATAAAACCGGTGAAGGCGTCGGGAAAGAACGGGAAGTCGCCGGCCCTTTACAGGGAATACTGGGTGATCGAGGAGAAACAGGATGTATCTCAATATATCAATGAGCTAAACTACGAGATCGCTCCTGTCATTTCCACGGACTATTATCAGGCGCACATCGAGCAGTATATTCAGGACAGGCAGTGGGTATTGCTGTTAAATGATTATATCAAGAACCATGATTTTATGACACTCATGTCAGAAAATGAGCGCAGCTTTGACATCTGGCACAGGGAGAAATTTCTGAAACAAGAGCAGGGAAAGAAGATTTTGAAGCGCTGCGGGCTGGAGACGGATTTTCTGAATTATTATCGGACGACAGAACCGATTGCGTATTATTCCGCGACAAGACAGACGCCGCAGAATTTGCTGATAGTTGAAAATAAGGACACATTTTACAGTATGCGCAAGTGTCTGATGAATACCGGACAAAGGGAGAAAAGCGGCATGAGGGGAAGCGTGATCAATTGTCCGGAATTGAGCAGACAAACTGAGCCAATATGCCAGATAAATAACAGTAAAAATTTGCCTGAAAATGCTGCGCATCCAATATGCGGTGAGCAGATTGGTACTTTGATTTATGGAGCGGGAAAGGGAATTATCGCGGCATTTTCCGATTTTGCTATCAGCGGCGAGCCTTATATGACAGCGCAGGGCAACAAAATCCTCTATTTTGGCGATCTGGATTATGAGGGAATCGGAATCTATCAAAATTTTGCATCCGCATATGGGAGTCAGTATGATATTCAGCTTTTGAAAAGTGCCTATGAGTTGTTGCTTGCAAAAGCAGACCGCATCGGTATTGAAAACCTTCCACTTACTAAGGAAGGGCAGAACCGGAAAATTGAAAACCTTTTTCTATGTCAGTTTTCCCAAGAGCAGCAGGCAAAAATAAAAGAAATCCTCGAGCAGGACAGATATGTGCCGCAGGAGATATTGAATATAGCGGATATCATGGCAGTTCCTAAGTTTTACGGGGAATAGATTAGAGAGGCTGATGGGGATCGGATATAGAATAAAAAAGACCGGGAGGCTCGAAAAAGCCTCCCGGTTTATTATATAAAATACATTTCAATTTATAGGCGTTGTACATTATATAGCTTACCACAAATCAAATTACAAGTCTACTCTTTTTTTGTTTTTCTGCTAAAATTTTCTTATCAGCTGATAAAACTAATCAATATTCCTGCAGCGAGTGCATCGAATATTCAGTTTTGGATAGTTTGACGCAGAATATTTTTCTGAGAGTGCTGCTTCCCAAACGCAGGCGCAGCGGTGGCTGCGTCGAGGCTTGGGGAGTAGTGCTATCAGGAAAATAGGCAAGTCAAACTGCCAATTGATCCGACTTTTGCTGCAGGACAGGAGGGATTTATTTTGATAGAATTGAAAGATATTTGTAAAAGCTATCGGACAGTCAGACGCGGAGCTGGTTTTGGCAATGCAGCGAGATCGCTTTTTAAAAGAGAGTACTGTACGATTCATGCCATAAACCAAATTAGTTTTGCCATAAACGATGGCGAAATGGTCGGGTTACTGGGGCCGAACGGAGCAGGTAAAAGTACCACAATCAAAATATTGAGCGGGATATTGACCCCGGATAGCGGAACATGTCTGGTAAACGGACAGATACCGTGGAAAAACAGAAAAAACTATGTCCGGCAGATCGGTGTGGTTTTTGGTCAGCGCTCACAATTATGGTGGGACATTCCGGTGATTGATTCGTTTGAGCTGCTGCAGGCCATTTATTCCATACCGGTATCAAAGTACCGCAGGAAGCTGGACGAACTGACACAGCTTCTGCATTTGGAAGATCTGTTAAAAACACCGACAAGGCAGCTGTCATTAGGACAGCGCATGCGCTGTGAGATTGCTGCATCTTTGCTGCATGAACCCCGGCTGCTGTTTCTGGACGAACCGACGATTGGATTAGACGCAGTCTCTAAGATTGCAGTTCGCGATTTTATAAAAAAGGTGAATGAAGAACATAGGACGACAGTAATCCTGACAACTCACGATATGCAGGATATTGAAGCAATCGCCAAACGTGTGATTTTGATTGGCAAAGGGCAGAAACTGATGGATGGTACGCTGGAAGCTCTGCGCCTTGAAGCAGCATCTGCAGGATTGGGGAACGAAAGCTCTGAAATGGACATAGACCACATGATAGCCCATCTTTATACGAAATTTAACATTATATAGGAGGCGGTTATGAGAAAATATTACAGTTTTTTTAAACTTCGGTTTGCCACTGGAATGCAGTATCGCATGGCATCTGTCACGGCACTCACAACGCAGCTGATATGGGGATTGATGGAGTGTCTGGCATACAAAGCAATCGCGGAAGCTTCCGATGGCAGCCTGCCGATGAACTATGCTTCCATCGTGACTTATATCTGGCTGAAAGAAGCACTGCTCGCTCTTTTTAACACATGGGCGGCAGATAATGATCTTTTTGCAATGATAACAAATGGCGATATTGCGTATGAACTGTGCCGTCCGGTGTCGATCTATTCCATGTGGTTTTCAAGAACGATCGGGGCAAGAATCGCTGAGGCGGTCATGAGATGTATTCCCGTATTACTGTGTGCGTTTCTGATGCCAAAGCCGTATAGAATGACTTTGCCAGTCAGCGGCATGTCCTTTTTGCTGTTTCTGTTAACGCTCTTTTTGGCACTTGGGATTACAGTCACATTTTGTATGATTGTCTATATGCTGTGTTTTTTTACGATTTCGCCGCAGGGATGGAGAATGGTTTTGACAGGAGCGGTGGATTTTCTGTCAGGAAATATCATTCCGCTGCCGTTTTTTCCGAAAAAGTATCTGTTCCTGTTGGAGCTGTCTCCGTTTGCCTATATGCAGAATGTTCCGTTTCGGATATACAGCGGAGATCTCGCTGGCGCAGAAATATATCCGTGCATCGCAAAACAGATATTCTGGTTCGCAGCACTCCTGTTTTTGGGGATTGTCATATGGAAACAGGCGGAAAAAAGAGTTGTCGTACAAGGAGGCTGATACCATGGAGATAAAGAAAAATATAAAATTGTACATGAAGTATGCCTCAGTCTGTACGCAGAGCGTGATGCAGTATAAGGTTTCTTTTTTGCTGATGATTATTGGTCGGTTTCTGCTGGCATTTTGTGAGCTGATTGCGATAAAGTTCTTATTCTACGGTTTTACGCAGATAAAGGGGTACACCTATGGAGATATTCTGCTGTGTTTTGCTGTCATTCAGATGTCCTTCACGTTTGCGGAGCTGTTTGGCAATGGATTCAAGGTGTTTTCGGGAATGGTGCGGAGCGGGGAATTTGACCGGATGATGCTCAGGCCATGCAGTCTGATTCTTCAGGTGATGGGAAGCAGATTTGAAGTGGGCAGAACGGGTCCGTTATTGACGGCTTTTATCACGCTGGTGCTGGGAATCCGGCATAGTCAGGTGACATGGAATCTGTTGACGGTTTGGACGATGGCGGCAATGACGATAGGGGGCACGCTGCTGTTTATAGGGCTGTTTGTGCTGGAGGCGAGCTTTTGCTTCTTTTCCATCGAAGATACGTCGCTGATCAATGTGCTCACATACGGGGCAAAAACCCATGGCAAGTATCCAATAGACATTTACGGGAAAGGAATCCTGCGGTTCTGCACTTATGTGATTCCTTATACATTGATTCAGTATTATCCCCTGCAGTATCTGCTGGGGAAATCACGCAGTTGGCATCTGGCATTCTGCCCGCTTGGAATCGTTGTGTTTTTGCTGTTCTGCTATTTGATCTGGCGGTTTGGGGTAAAAAATTATAAATCGTGCGGGTCGTGAAACAGTCCGGTTTTTATAAAACTTATGATGTAAAATCCGCTGTTATATGTTATAATGTCGCCATACATTATAAGCGCCCGAATGGGCATTCCCTTGTATCATGGTACAATGTGTTTTAAAAGCGGAGCAAAACTTTTTGACAGAAAATGAAGTCAGAGTGTATAGAATGGAGTAAAAATGCAGTATGAATTTTTAAAGCAGTTTTCCAAAAGAATGAAGCATGTGGGGATGTACGCCCTTCTTTTGCAGAACAGCATGGCGAAACAGACCTGGAAGCAGTATGGTTTTATGAAAGCAGACGAACAGATCAACATGATTTTTACCGTGATGCTGTATATCATGGAGCAGTCGCTGCGGGAGGAGAGCTGTACGATGGACGATATCGGGGCGTACATCGACAATCTCAACTCGGGTTGCTTTCAGAAGAACATGTCCTATGATGACTGCAAAAAACTGGGGGATTTTATCGTCAATGTCATTCTGTCCAACGAGGGCAGGGCAATGTATTTTGACGGGTATGACTATGACAGCATGGCGTATCGGAGCATGAACATCAGCTATATCGCAAACCGTGTCATTTATGTGGACGAGGGGGTAAAACGAACGTCCTACTATCTGACGGAGGACGGCTATAACCTGATGCTCTCCACGCTCGAGATTGAAAACAACATGAAGCTCACAATCCATGAGATGATTTTCAAGCTGCATCTGGAAAAGCAGAGCTATGATAAGGCCGTCGACGAGATCAAAAACGTCTTTAATTTCATGCGCATACAGCTGCAGAAAATCGAGGAGGCGATGCTTCGCGTGCGGCGCAATGCGCTGAGCTATTCCGTCGCAGACTACGAGGCGCTCATGCATGAAAACATGGAGACCATCGGAGACACCAAGGAGAAGTTTACAGGCTACCGCGAGATGGTAAAGCTCAGGGCATCGGAACTGGAACAGCAGAATATCAATGTGCAAAAACTCGATGCAAAGGAGGAGGAAAAGCTGGAGAATCTCCGCATCATTGAAGGGTATCTGAACAGGACGCTCGATGAACATCAGAAGATCCTGAACCTGCATTTTGACTTGAAGCTGCTGTATGACAGGGAGCTGCAGTCGCTTGCGCAGATGTCGCTGATTCAGCGGTTCTCCATTCGGACAGAGCTCTACGACAAGGTGCTTGACAATCCGCGGTATCTCGAAAATCTGGACATATTTTTAAGGCCGCTGTTTCATCAGCAGATTCCCAAAATCTACAATCTGAATAAGTGTATGGAGCTGCAGCGTCCGGTCAGAAAAAAGGCGGAGGAAGATGTGGATGAACTGCTGGACTTTGACGAAAAGCAATGGCAGGACGAGCTGGAGCGCAGGAAGAAAGAGAAACTCAAAAAGTATGAGGACAGTCTGGCGTTTATTATTGATGCAGTGCTCAAAAAGGGGCGTCTGTCATTGATGGAGCTGAAAGATATTTTGGAGGAGGACGCGGCGGCGCGGGATACCTGCATTCCGTCCATCGACGTGTTTAAGGAGATTATGGTGGAGCTCATCAGAAACCGCGAGATTTCCATGGAGACGCTGCGGAAGGAAAAGAGCGAATTTATAACCGAGCAGGCCAATGATTTTCAGTTAAACGACATGCTGCTTGGCCTGACTGAGAAGGGAGCGGCCAGTCACGCAAAGCGGAAGAAGATAAAGAAAATTTGCACGATGCGGTCAGAGGACGGAACGGTTGTGGAGTTTGCGAATGTGAAGGACGAAAGCGGCGGCGAGAAGACGATTCGATGCACAAATGTGATTATTACGGCAGAAGTGTGAAGTGTGAAGAGATTTTCTAAGCGGCCAAAAGACGCCCGCTAAGAAAATCTAAAGCTTCACACCGAAGAACGCAGGGGCAGCGTTCTTCACGGATTGTCTGCGCTGCTGATGGCAGCATGATGTGAAGTGTGAAGAGATTTTCTAAGGCCGCAGACGGGCATTTTTAGTATATAGGAATGAAATAGTTTATTTCAGTGGGAGAGGTTTCACATGGCATATGAAATGGAAGAAATACGCCTGAGCCAGCAGATTTTTTATTATCTTTTGGAGCATTTTGAGCTGAAAGAGGACGAGGCGGCCGGGCTGTACAGGGCGTATGTGGAGAATGAGCAGGTGCAGCTGCTGGTCAAGAGCCAGGGCGATGAGGCACAGAGCAATATTGAGCGGTACGGGGAGGTCATCTACCTGATTCCAAAGGAGGAGAATGTCTTTCTGGGATTTTCCAAGGCGAAGCTCAAGGAGATCCTCTGCAAATCCGGGGGCACGGACAAGGATTTTTACCTGTCACAGTTTGTGATACTGACACTGCTGTCAGAATTTTATGACGGACAGGGGGCGAGCGCAAAGTCGAGGGACTATATCCGCGTGGGCGAGCTGCAAAACTGCGTGACAGACCGGTTAAAGAACGGAGTCGAGAACACCACGGCGGAGGAGGAAGAAAAGAACGGTCTGGCTTTTCGGAACATGCAGGAGGCATATGAGGCGCTAAAGTCGGATGAGCGCGGTTCGAGGGCAAGGACGACGAAGGAAGGCTTCCTCCACCATATTTTTATGTTCCTCGAAAACCAGGGATTAATTGAATATGTGCAGGAAGACGAGATGATCAAGACGACGAAAAAGCTGGACAACCTGATGGACTGGAATCTGCTCAACCAGAATAATTTCCAGCGCATACACAAGGTGTTCCAGGGGGGATTAACATGAGTAAAATAAACGCAGTGCGTTTTATCAATCTGAACTATAACAACAATTCAATGCGCATCAGTGACGACACGTTTCAGATGCAGGGACGGAGCACGCTGATGTCGCTGCAGAACGGGGGCGGAAAGTCGGTTCTGGTGCAGATGATGACCGCCCCGTTTGTGCACAGGCGCTACAGGGACGCGAAGGACAGACCGTTTGAGAGCTACTTTACGACCAGCAGGCCCACCTTTATCATGGTGGAGTGGAAGCTTGACCGCGGGGCGGGTTACTGCCTTGTCGGAATGATGGTGCGCAAAAGCCAGCTGACGGAAGATGACGCAGAGAATCAGCTTGAGATGATTAATTTTATCTGCGAATATCCGAACAGGTGCGCTCAAGATATCTATCATCTTCCGGTGGTCGAGAAGCGGAACAAGGAAATCGTGCTCAAAAACTACCGCGAGTGCAGGCAGCTTTTTGAATCCTACAAAAAAGACCACACAGTGAAATTCAACTGCTACGACATGAACAACAGCGCCCAGTCAAAGCAGTATTTTGACAAGCTTGCCGAGTATCAGATTTATTATAAGGAGTGGGAGAATATTGTCCGCAAGATCAACCTCGAGGAGTCAGGTCTCTCGAAGCTTTTTGCAGACTGCAGGGACGAGAAGGGGCTGATTGAAAAGTGGTTTCTGGACGCGGTGGAGAGCAAGCTCAACAAGGAAAAAGACCGCATGAAGGAATTTCAGAATATCATAGAAAAATATGTGATCTCCTACAAGGCGAACCAGTCAAAGATCGAGCGCAGGAACACAATCCGCCAGTTCAAGGAAGATGCGTCAGAGATTGCCGCGTCAGCCGGCGAATATAAGCTTGTGACGGACAAGGTGGAGGAGCAGGAGAACAGTATTGCAGGCTTTCGGGCTTTGCTGACGCAGATGGAGGCAGCGGAAAATGCTGCAAGAGACCAGCTTCTTGCGGACAAGGCAGGATGCGGTCAGGAGCTTGCGCGCATCGAGTACGAAAGGTATTCTTATGAGATCGTAAACCTGACGGACCAGCTGCGTTTCCATGTGAGCAACCGCGATATGATCGGCGTGGAGCGGGATGCGCTGGAGGGAGAGATCGCGCAGATCGAAACACTGCTTCACAAGATGGAACTCGCAAAGCAGGGCGAGCAGGTGGAGGACGTCAGGCAGGATGAAAGTCTGCTCAAAGAACGCCTCAAGGTTCTGCATGAGGGGGAGAGCAGGCTGGAGCCTGAGCGCAGGGCACTTGGGAAAGCGCTTGGCGAATATTATGAAAAGCTTGTGAAGGATGCGGCAGATCAGATTGATCAGAATGAGACCGCGTATCAGGAGGAAACGCAAAAGTTTCGTGAGCTGGAGGACAAGCAGCAGTGGCTTGACGAGAACATCATCAAAGTCATAACAAACATCAGCACTTACAAAGAGCGGATGAACAGTTTTAACCGCATCGAGGACAGCTTTAACGAGGATTTTCAGGAGACATTTGTCAGAAATATCATCGGTGAGTATGAGCCGGGATTTCTGGATATCAAAGGGGAGCAGTACCAAAAAGAACTCGGGGAGTGCACAAGGAGCTGTACAGCGCACAAAAAACTGCTCGAGGAGGCAAACGAACGGCAGAAATCACTGCTCCGCGACGTGGAGGACAAACAGCAGGAGCGCATCAGGCAGGAGTACCGGACAGCGGATTTGGAGCGGGAAAAAGCCGATTACGAGCGGGAGTTATCCGAGCGGCTTGTCATGATGCGCTATTTTGGCATTGACTTGAAGGAGCAGTGGAATATGGACAAAATTCTTGCCGCTGCAGACCGCAAGCTTACGGAGTGCGAGCAGATGAAGCGTATGCTGGAAAAGGAAGAGGACGCATTGCAGAAGGAATTTGTGCGCCTAACGCAGGGAAAAGTGCTGGAGCTTCCGGAGGAGACGTCAGCGCTGTTTGGCAGACTCAACATCAATATTGTGTATGGCATGGACTGGCTGAAGAAAAACGGTTACTCCCGTCAGCGAAACGAAGAAATTGTGCGCAGACAGCCGTTTCTTCCGTATGCGCTGATTATGTCAAAACATGACATCAAGATACTTTCGGAGCATGACAGGGAGGTCTACACCTCATTTCCGATTCCCATCATACTGCGCGAGCGGCTCGAGGAGACCGTGGCGGCGCAGGAGAGCGGACTTCTGGAGCTGTCAGGAGTCAGCTTCTTCATGTGGTTTAACGAAAAGCTGTTGGACGAGGAAGCGCTGCGCCTGCTCGTGCAGGAAAAAGAAAAGCAGATTCGGGAAAAGAAGGAACAGACAGCGGTGCGCAAAAAGGAGTACGAGGAATATTTTGAGAAGAGGGAACGGCTGAAAAACCAAAGACTAACAAAAGATGCCTACGACAAAAATAGGACACAAATGTCAGAAATGGAGACGGAAGCGGAGGCGCTTCTCAGAACGATACAGACATTAAAAAGTGATGCGCAGAAAAATGAGGAGCACATCGGTAAGCTCTCGGAGGATATCACAAAGGAGCAGCATTTGTTAGAAAAGATGCGAAAGCGCGAGAAGCATTTTGCACTGTTTTGCAAGGAGTATGAGACCTACATGGAATGCATGGCAAATGTGAACCGCTGTCAGAAAGAACAGGAGCGTTACGAGCAGAACCGAAAAATGGTCAGGGACGCTCTGGAAACGTGCAGGGAACGGCTCAAAAGCATCGAGAGCGCGCACGCGGAGCTGGACAGGATGGCATTGGAATACCGAAACAAATACAGCATATATGAGACATACCGGTTGACGGAAACAGAGGAGACTGCAAGGGAAATCCAGCTTCCGGCGACTGCGCAGGAGCAGGAGGCAAGATACGAGGCGATCACCTCCAGAATGTCCATGCAGGTGCAGGATCTGGAAAAACAGCTGCAAAAGACTTCCGCAAACCGCATCAAACTGCAGAAAGAGCTGGAACGGCTGTCTAAAAAATACGGATTCGAAGAAAGTGACTGGACCGGAATCACATACAGCGGGAAAGAGGAGACGCATCAGGAAATTCTGCTCGAGGACAAGAGAAACAAAATGAAGATCAAGGACAGGCAGTGGAACGACGAGGACAAAGAAACTGCAGTCTGCCAGAGCCGCATCAACACAAAGAAGAAAGATATGCTTGAAAAATGCGGCATGGAGGAGCCGCTCGCAAAGGAAGAGATCACAACGACAGAATTTGATGCGGCAATCAATCAGATTCAGTTCCGAATCAGCAGTATCGAGGCAGATATCAAAAAGGTAGAACAGAAGCTGAAAGGTCTGGGCGAGAATCTGAGCACACTCGCAGAGTACGAGGATTTCGTGTGCAGGCACGAACCGCAGTGGGAGACAGATATCACACTGCTGGACGCAAAAGGGCTCCGCGATTTTCAGGGGAGACTGCTGCGCGATTACAGGAATCTGAAGGAGGAGCGCGGGCGCAGGAAGAGCAAACTGACCGCATATCTGTACAAAATGATTCAGAAGGAAATCTATCAGGAGGACTATTACAGAAAGCCGCTCGAGTCCATGATATCGCTGACGGACAGTGCGTCGCTGATATTGGCACAGCTGGATACAACGCTGCAGTCCTACGACAGTCAGATGGAGAAGCTTGCGGTGGATATTTCGCTTGTCGAAAAGGAAAAGAGCCGGATTACAGAGCTTTTGAGTGACTACTGCCAGGATGTGCACAACAATCTGGGGCAGATTGACAGCAACTCGACCATCACCATCAGGGAAAAGTCCGTGAAGATGTTAAAACTGCAGCTTCCCGACTGGACAGAGCAGGAGGGAATGTATCAGCTGAAACTCAGCGATTTTCTCGATGAGCTGACGACAAAGGGCGTGGAAATCCTCGAGAAGAATGAAAATCCGCAGGAGTATTTCGGGACGAGGATCACGACCAGAAATCTATATGACAGTGTTGTCGGAATTGGGAATGTGCAGATCAAACTGTACAAGGTGGAGGCGCAGCGGGAGTATCCCATCACATGGGCGCAGGCTGCCAAAAATTCCGGCGGCGAGGGATTCCTGACGGCATTTGTCATCCTTTCCAGCCTGCTGTACTATATGCGCCGCGATGAGACAGATCTATTTGCCGACCGGAACGAGGGCAAAGTGCTGGTAATGGACAATCCCTTTGCGCAGACGAACGCAGCGCATCTGCTCAAGCCGCTGATGGATATGGCGGACAAAATGAACACGCAGCTGATCTGCTTCTCGGGACTTGGCGGGGATTCGATCTATGGACGGTTTGACAACATCTATGTGCTGAACCTTGTTGCGTCGAATCTGCGCGGCGGCATGCAGTATCTAAGAGGCGAGCACCTGCGCGGCGCGGAGGAGGAGACGATAGTGAGCTCGCAGATTGAGGTGATTGGGCAGCAGAGTTTGTTGTTTTGAGGGGGATGTGGAATGGGGGCTGCTATAACATTGCAGCAAGCGAAGGATACTTTGCAGAGTAAAGAATTTTATGAGTATGTAAAGTCGTGTGGTACGCCGACAACACCGACTTCATATTGAGTATCAGTAGACGATATAAAAGAGTAAGGAACTGTCAATAAATAACTCATCAATTTGACTTGTCAGGTACTGACATGGTTAAATGTTCATCTGCGTCATCAGATAATCTTGACGTAAGGCATTGCCCTTTATGCCTTTGCCTCCTACGCCTGCGATTATCTTCTTTGCAGCTGAACATTTATACGGCGTCAAATTAACAAGTTATACTGGCGGTCGAAAAGACTGACCGCTCAGTATAAAGTTATGCACACAGCCGCATAAGGAAATATGCCGCTTCGCGGCTGCGGCTGGCGCGATACTCACGGCAGATTTCATCTGTCGTGAGTATATTTCTTGACAATTCCTAAAGATTTTGATAAGGAGACAAAGAGATGGCAAAAGTATCATTTAACGTAGATGCTTATACAGCAAGACTAATTGGAAGAGAGAATGTTTCTAAATTGGAAGGTGCTGTTATAGAGTTGATAAAGAATACATATGATGCTGATGCATCAATTTGTCTCTTATATTATGATGAGATTGCAGACATATTGTACATTGCTGATAATGGAACCGGAATGACAAAAGATGTTATTATGAAGCATTGGATGACGATCGGGAGATCTTCTAAAAAGAGAACGTATGTTACAGGAACAGGAAGGATTCAAACAGGTGCAAAAGGTATAGGCAGATTTGCACTTAACAGAATTGCAGAGAAGTGTACAATGCTCACCGGAACGAAAGAAAAAAAAGAAAACATTATATGGACAGTTGATTGGTCTGATTTTACGGGTAATAGGAATATTACAGAGATAACAGCAGATATCGAGAGTACGAATATATCATTTGAACAGTTTATGAGTCATTGTAATAATCATGAAGTAGTCGAATTAATCAATCAGAAGTGGGAAAATAATGGTACAATATTTAAGCTGTCTAATTTGCATGAGGTATGGGATGATATTTTAATTCATAACATTCGTGAAAATTTATCCAGCCTTATTCCATACGAATTAGAAGATCTATATAAAATATATTGTTTTGATAATAAGACAAAAATACAAGATGCCCAAATATTCAGTAATATAGATGCATTTTCATATGATTACAAAATTGAATATGAGGTAGGAAAAGATAAAGGACAACAGGATGTGTGCTATAAAATTTGGAGAGAGGAATTTGATTTTGGCAGTGAGGAGGATGAAGTTTTATCAGGTGCGGGGTTGTTAGAAGAAAAGAGACTTTTTCATGGTAAGCCAATAGAAAAGAAATGCGTCTTTAGAGATATTATCATTGATGAAGCACACCACAGTTCTGCAAATAGTTATCAAAAGATAATGAATTATTTTGAGCCTGATTTTTGGCTGGGTATGACCGCAACACCCGACAAGAGGGATGACAATATAGATGGAAGAAATATCTATGAGATTTTCGATCACAATATTGTATACGAGATTAGACTGCAGCAGGCAATGGAAGAAGATCTGCTCTGTCCGTTTCACTATTTTGGGATTACAGATTTGCAGATGATATCTGATACTGGAAACTCCAAGGAAGAACGACTTGAAAATTTCCGGTATCTGACTTCTGATGAACGGGTAAACTATGTGATGAATCAGGCGGATTATTATGGGTATAGCGGGGATTGCGTGAAGGGATTGATATTTTGCAGCCGCATAGATGAGGCCAAAGAATTGTCAGCAAAGTTTAATCACAGAGGCTGGCGGACGATGGTACTTAGCGGAGAAGACTCAGAGGAAGTGAGAGCAGATGCGATAGAGAGGCTTGCGGGAGATGAATGTGAAAATGCACTGGATTATATATTATCTGTTGATATTTTTTCAGAGGGTGTTGACGTGGTTGAAATCAATCAGGTCATTATGCTTCGACCGACACAGTCGCCCATTGTATTTGTTCAGCAGTTGGGACGTGGTCTCCGCAAAGCGGATGGAAAAGAATACGTTGTTATTTTGGATTTTATAGGAAATTACAAAAATAACTTTATGATACCAATTGCATTGTCTGGTGACAGAAGCTACAACAAGGATACGATACGAAGATATGTCATGGAGGGAAGCCGGGTGATTCCGGGGAGCTCTACCATTCATTTTGACGAAATCAGCAAAAGTAAGATTTACGCAGCGATTGACAGACTATCAACGCCGAGAAAAATGTTGATAGAGAAATATACGCTGCTGAAAGATAAGCTTGGAAAAATCCCTTCTATGATTGATTTTTACGATTATGGAGAGATTGATCCGCTGTTATTTATAAACTATGCAGGGACGTACCATGCATTCCTGCAAATAGCAGATAAAGAGTATCAAACACAGCTTACGGAGAATGAGAATGTAACGTTGGAGTTTCTTTCGCAGAATGTAGCAAGCGGAAAGCGAATATATGAGCTTTTGATGTTGAAGCAGTTTTTGAATTATGGTGAGCTTCGCAAAGGGGAGATAGAAGCGCTTCTAAGAGAGGAATATCATAAAGACTTTTCTGAGGAATCCTATGAGTCATCTCTGAATGTACTTAGTGGTGGATTCATGAATACGCAGAGTGAAAAGAAGAAGTATGCGGATATCAACATTGTGGAATATAGTCCAAGTCGTACATATTCAAGATTGTACTCTTATAACCAAGGAGTTAAGCAGCTGCCGCTTTATCAGCAGCTCAGCGATTTGATCCAATTAGGGCTATGCAGGTATCGCGATATCTATTCTGAAAATCAGGATGAAATGGGACTGGCTCTTTATCAAAAATACTCAAGAAAAGATGTATGCCGTATTTTAAATTGGGAGCGCGACGACAGTTCTACCGTGTATGGATATAAGATTAAAAACGGAAGCTGCCCTATATTCGTCACATATGAAAAGAAGGACAATATTGCCAGCAGTACAAAATATGAGGATGTTTTTCTTGCGAACAATCTGTTTAGCTGGATGACAAGAAGCCGTGTCTCACTTGACAGTGATGAGACACAGAAATTGATTCATTACAAAGAAAACGGATTGAAGATATTGCTGTTCATCAAGAAGAGTGATGGCGAAGGCAGCGACTTTTATTATATGGGACTGGCAGAACCGATTCGTTGGAAACAGACAGAGATCAGCAATGATGATGGGAAGAAGCTTCCGATTATGAATTTTCAGCTGCAGCTTGCGTATAGTGTCAGGGATGATATTTATCAATATTTCGTAGAGTAAAATATTATTATGATTGGATAAAAGATTATTGTATGAGCGTACACAAAAGTAATGAAAAAATAGGAGATTGAATCAATGAAAACAATAAAAGTAGCAGCCGCGATTATCGTGGATAACAACAAACTTTTTGCCACGCAGCGCGGATATGGAGAGTTTAAGGACGGCTGGGAATTTCCGGGCGGAAAGATTGAGGAAGGAGAGACACCGCAGCAGGCTCTTAAGCGGGAGATTCGTGAGGAGCTTGACACAGAGATCGAAGTGGGGGAACTGGTGGATACAATCGAGTACGATTATCCCAATTTTCATTTGTCAATGGATTGTTTTGCCTGTACCATCAAGTCTGGCGATTTGATTTTGAAGGAGCATGAATCTGCAAAGTGGCTTGGAAAGGACGAATTATATAGCGTGGACTGGCTTCCGGCTGACATAGGGATACTTGAACAGTGTGCAGGATTGCTATAGCTCTGCTTCTGGGACTATCATGATGGATGGTGTTATTTTGAGGAGGACACTGGGGCTGCTGAATTTTCCTGTTTTATGATGCAACTTTGATGCAATTTTGATACAAACATGATGCATTTCCAACGTAAAATTGATATTAGTGAAAGTGTGCGTAGGAGGAAACAGGAATGAGAAAACGTGTCAGCAGGGTTGAATATATAATTTTATTATCGATATGTATGGGAGTTAGTTTCGGGTGTGCATCTGATCAGAGCGCGGAGTATGCTGCGGCAACGCAGGAGATAACGCAGAATCCTTCCCAAGAGGAGCAGGAGACGGCAGGAGAAACGATAGAGGAAAGAAAAGAGGAGACATCCGTACAGGAATCAGACAGTCAGGAGGAATCGACAGAAGCGTATTTCCCAGAGGATCAGCTCAGGAAAAACGAGGAGCGCTTTTTTGAGGAGGCAGAGAAACAGGGGATCGACCGGCAGACTGCAGATACATACTTACAGATTTTGACAGATAACAATATTTTCCAGGATGGGGCGATGGCGCTCACTGGGTTAATGATAGACGATATTGACAATAACGGACAGGAGGACATGCTGGTCATGGTGCTCGATGCACAGGAAACGCCTATTTACGGCTCTGGCAGCCTGTGGTTTTACATGAATGAGGATGAGCCCTATTGCTTTTCCGAGGAGGACTGCTCGTATTATGGCTGGTTTGATGTCTTCTGGTATGACATTGACAATGATGAAAATGTGGAGATTGTGTTCAGCGCGCAGGGGACTGGCTGTGGTGCGGTGGGGGATTCCTACAAGGCTGTGTTCAAGTACAGAAATCATGCGATGGAGCGGATGAGGCTGCCGACGGACTTCGAGGAGGATTATGATTGCGGGCTTGGGATCAACGTGTTCCAGGAGCCGCATCCGGATAGCTACAGTGCCTACTGTGATTACATGAAGGAGCAGATTTATTTTCAGGCGGAGAATTCCAGGGTATGGGAGCTGTCGGATACCGAAAAAACTGTCGGCGGTAATGTGCGTGGTTTTTATAACTTGTGTGTGGTGGAGTATGAGGGAAAAAATGCGCTGCAGGCATCTGAATATCTTTCAGCGGAGGGAGGAATCGTACACTGCGTCGGTATCGCAAAATTCATAATCACATGGGAGGCAGACGGCACTCCCAAAGTGGCCGATTGGTGGATTGAGACGGATAACGGTTAATTAAAAGGTACTGCCAGTTGCACGGGAGGAATCAGTGATGAAAAGAGAAGCCGTTAGGGCTGGAATGACAGCTCTGATAATGTTATGCGTGGGCGGAAGCTTTGGCTGTGCATCAGGTCGGAGGCCGGACGGGCAGATAGAAGCCAATTCCGATGACTGTTTTGTCTGTCATGACGCAGGCAGACCGCGTGTGTATTTTGAGGATTGCGCGGAGATTGGCTTCTCCGGAAAAACAAGTGTGTGGGATTTGGAGACAAATACCATATTTCCATCCGATTTTCCGCCGGAGCTGGTAGAGAAAGCACAGTAGATCTATGGATTTCCCTACTGCTATCAGGGGCAGCCTGCCCGCGGTGTTCTATGCGAGTGGAACCAAGATATCTATGCCCTTTTGGTCGATTCCAACACGATTGTCAGGGTCGCGGCACAGATTGGCAGTGATATTGAACAGCGAGGCAGCGGGGAAGTCGATGAGGCCACGTATGATCATTTGTACTATGCAGATGGTTATCTGTACTTTGAGGTAACATTCAGCGTCTGCGATAAGGAATACGCGACCAGATGGGGCGACGGCTATCGCGGGCTTGAGACAGATGTGTACCGCCGAAAACTGGACGACTTACAATGGAATTGCTTGGTTCCTATTAGTGCGTGTGAAGGAGTGTTATGCTGGTTAGAGGAAATCAACAGTAATTTTTCTCTCAATTTTTCACATGATGAAAAAATGTCTTAACGCAAAATTGGACAGGAATGTCTGTTGGAGGGGATCGTATGGTTCGAACACATAAAAAATACATGATGAAGTGCGCAGCACCCATACTTGCACTGAGCACGCTCACAGGCTGTAAAAAGGATATGTATGTGGAATTTTCAGAGATTGCGGAGACGGCAGCGTATGATGAGGCAAACATGCAGGAATCCGAGGAGCAGCATGATTTGCCAGGCGCAGATACGGCGGAGATCTATGAGCATTTTTTAGATGGTAAGCTTACAGTAGAATGGAGGGAACAGCAGGTACGAATCAGTGATTTGTTTTGGGGGAATGATATCGAATATTGTTTTGGGGATATAGACGGTGACGGTGCGGAGGAGCTGCATATCAGGGATAATTTTGTGTATTATGTGATAAAGCTACAGAATAAAACACCTCAGATTCTTTTTGAAGGCTGGGGAGGATATGAGCCAGTTGTCACGGACAAGTTCTGCGGAATATTCTACAATTGGCACAAGTATGGACGTGAAGAAATTAAATGGATTCAGATTAATGCGGATGGCAGTGAAAAGAGTGAAGAAACAGCTTACTGGCGCGATCACAATAAAGACGGAAATATGGACGAGGGAGATTCCTTTTATAGATGCGAAGATATCGACATGGAGCAGTATGTCCGATACAGACAGGAACAGATCGCAAAGCAGGCGGAAAATACATTGGAATGGACAGGCAGACGGCTAAAGCATTTTGAGACATGGAAGGAAGCATATATTGATTTTATCGATAAGATGCACGTTGCGGAAACGGTGACGGACAACTGGGATTATTCGTTGATTTATGTAGATGATGATGAGATTCCTGAACTTTTTATTTATACGGGAAGCATGGCTGGCGGAGAGACGATCGTTTCCTTTTATGATGGGACGATCGGAACCATGAACCGTGAGAGATGTGGAATGCAATATATTGAATATGGCGGGCTGCTGTATAATGGAAATGGTAACATGGGATTTTATCCCTGCAATGTTTATTCGCTTGAGAAGGGCGTGTTTTCGGAAATTGGAACGGGGTGGATTTCTGAGCATTTTGATGAGCAGGGAAATTTTGATGATTATGTTTATTTTTGGGAAGACAGCGCAGTGACAGAGGCTGAGTTTGAGGCATCTGTCGATGAGCTGATTGACCGGTCGAAATGTGTCGAACCTTCTGTGCTGTATTCAGAAAATGAAATTTTGGAAATATTGAACGCTTAAATCGTTCCCAATATTTTCGATAATATCAGATATTGGGCTGCTGTTCACAGGTCAGGAATGCGCTGAACTGCGCATTCCGTGAGAAAACGTATAACTTGAAATGCAAAAATCCATTTGAATAACGAACCTTGTTCGTATTGCAATTTTTGCATGGATTTTTGCCCGTTACTGGAACGGGGTGAACAGTAACGATATTGGTTTGCCGGAACCGCTATAACTAGAAATAGAAAGATACTTGACAAATAATTATTACAATTGTAATATTATAGTGATAAGTTTCACAATAGAAAAGTAAAGACGAAGTTCATATGTCAGGAAATAAGGAGCTGCAGGTAAATAATTACAAATTTTTTTACCAACAAATCCTACGAATGTAAGAAAAGAGGTGGCAGGGATGCTTGGTTCGACACTGCAAAATATCAGAGAATCAATAAAAGAAAACAATCAGCCCAGAATTATCATTCTGCAAATCCTGCTTATGCTTCTGTGTTTTATATTGCTCCGGCAGCTCTGGAAACTCCAGATTGTGGAGGGGGAAGCATACGCGGAGAATTTTGAACTGAAAATCACAAAAACAATCGTGGAAAAAGGCGCAAGAGGGAACATTTACGACTGTAACGGCAGTATCCTTGCATCGAATCAGTTGGTTTATACGATTACCATGACTGACGACGGCGTGTACGAGTCAGACCGCGAGAGGCAGCTTACGTTAAACAGTATCATCTACCGCCTGCGGAAAAAGCTGCACCAGAATGGAGACCGGCTTTACAATGAGTTCAAAATCATGGTCAACGCGGACGGAGAATATGAATACACTGCAGACGGCGCTGCATTGTTAAGGTTCAAGGCAGACATCTTTGGCGTGAGAAATCCCGATGAGATGTCGGAAGAACAGTCTGCCATGAGCGCATCAGAAATGATACAGTATCTGTCCGGCGAGGATCAGTTCGCACTGTATGGAACCAAAGGAGATACTTACACGGCTGATGAGTTGGCGCGGTGTGGTCTGCCGGAAAAATTTGCAGAGGAAGTATCAAAAGAAGAAATACTTGATATCGTAGGAATCCGTTATATGCTCTCCCTGTATTCTTATCGTCAGTATCAGGCTGTCACCATAGCCAGAAACATTTCTCCCGAGACGATGGCTTATGTGCTTGAAAATAAGGCTGTCTTTCCGGGAATCGAGGTGGAGGAGGACTGGGAGCGGGTGTATCAGGGAGGGGAGGCCTTTGCCCATATCCTTGGCTATATCGGAAGCATTTCAGCGGAGGAGCTGGAAACGCTCAAACTGGAAAATGCAGCGTATTCAATGGACTCGGTCGTCGGGAAAGCCGGCATTGAGCAGTACTTTGAGGCAGAGCTGCAGGGAACGGACGGAGAGAGAACCGTCATCGTAAATAATGTGGGGCGGATTGTGGAAGAGGGAGAAGTTCTGCAGAAAGCATCTGTGGGAAATGACGTCTATCTCAGTATTGATAAGGATCTGCAGACAGCGACGTATCAGATTCTGGAGCAGACGCTTGCCGGCATCCTTTCGAGCAACTTAATCGATGCAAAGTATTTTGACAAAACAAAAATTGCGGATTCTGTGCAGATCAGGATTCCGGTCTTTGATGTATATATGGCACTCATTGAAAATAATATCATCAGTATCCCAGAGATGAAACAGGAAAATGTCTCGGACCTGGAGAAGGAAGTGGCAGAAAAGATAATTCTTAAAAAGCAAGCGGTGCAGGAGCAGCTTTTATCAGAACTCACAGATGCACCGCACGCTTATGGGACACTCTCGGAGGAAATGAAGGAGTACCTGTCGTTTGTTGTGCAGGATAGCGGGCTAATTTCCGAGGAAGCGCCAGCGGAGGCAGATTCTGCAGAGATTGTATGGGATAAGGCAGAAAATAGCAGTTTAAAGGATTTTTTGTATGAATGCCTGGGAAATGGCTGGATTGATTTGCACAGATTAGAGCACCGGACAAAGTATTCCACGGCGGAAGAGACTTATGCCCTGGCGGTTGACTATATTTTGCAGTGGTTTCGGGAAAGTCAGTCTGTTGAGAAAATCTTGTTAAAGAATATGCTCTACAATGGCGAACTCTCGGAACGCGATTTTTGCAGGCTTCTATACGAACAGGAAATTCTTGCGATTGACGACGATTATGAGGCATTCTTAAAAGGAGAGATCAGGCCGTTTGCGCTGATTAAGAAGAAAATTGACAATGTGGAGCTGACTCCGGCACAGCTTGCGCTCGATCCCTGCTCGGCGTCAGCGGTGGTGGTTCAGGCGGACACGGGAAAAATACTGGCCTGCGTGACGTATCCGGGATACGACAACAATCGTCTGACAAACAAGATTGACAGCGAATATTACAATCGGCTCCTGCAGGACAAAGCACTGCCATTATATAATCGCGCAACGCAGCAGTTGACCGCGCCCGGTTCCACGCTAAAGCCGGTTACGGTCATTGCCGGACTGCAGGAAGGGGTTATTGAGCCCAATACCGCTGTGGTATGTGACGGTGTTTTCGACAAGGTTACGCCGTCGCTGCGGTGCTGGAGACACAGCGGACACGGAACGGTCAGCAATGCTGCCGCAGCGATTCAGAATTCGTGCAATGACTATCTGTGTGACATTTCCTATCGGTTAGGGCAGCAGGAAACGGGAGTTTACGATGACGGACAGGCATTGGCTTATCTGCAGAAATATGCAGTTTTGTTTGACCTGGATAAAAAGTCGGGGGTGGAGATTGTGGAGAGCAGTCCGCATGTCACGCAAAAATATGGGATTCCGTCTGCGATTGGCCAGGGAACGCATAACTATACGACGGTTCAGCTCGCACGGTATATGAATACACTTGCCGCCCGCGGAACGAGTTTTCAGTTGTCGGTGGTAAAGGGGATTGGCGGCAGGAACGAAAGCGGCAATGTGATTGAATGCGAACCAGTAATACAGAGCACAGTGCATCTGGACGAGGAAACCTGGGATACCGTCTGGCAGGGAATGAATCAGTTTGCGCAGAATAACAGCGTGCTAAAAGACATGAAAATCAGTGTCGCGGGGAAGACGGGAACGGCGCAGGAATCAAAGACAAGGCCAGATCACGCTCTCTTTATCGGGTGTGCACCGGCAGAGAACCCGGAAATAGCAATCGCTGTGAGAATTGCAAATGGGTATGGGTCGTCAAATGCAACACATGCAGGAAGGGACATTATTAATTATTATTTCGGGTTGGAGAGCAGGGAGACAATTTTAAGCGGAAAGGCATCGGAGGCGAACAATTCCAGAAGCGATTGACAATTTTTCCTTATGCGGGAAGAACTTCTGACACGCACAGCAAAGACTGTTTCGTGCAGAAGTTCTTTTTCCGTTACTCCGTTTCCGTATAAATATGTTTTGCAGCCAATATGTTCCGCGTGATCTCACCTGCTGTCAGGCTGTCGGCATGGTTGGCGCCCTGGATATTTGTGGCAAAGAACCATGTGTTGTCGTCCGATTCCACATAGCCGATAAACCAGCCGTTGATGCTCTCGCCGTTGATGATGCCGGTGCCTGTTTTCCCGGACAGAACAGCCTGACCGGAGGCGGATAGTCTGAGGGAATCTTTTACAGCCTGTATATTGGCACTGTCGAAACAAAACGCATTTGCGTAAAGCTTTTTCAGCAGTTCCACCTGCTCTACCGCAGAGATTTTGAGGGAGGATTCCATCCAGAATTCAGCTGCGCCGCCGGACAAATCCTGATTGCCGTAACCAATGGTATGGTAAAAGGTTTTCAGCGCATTCCAGTCAGCTCTCTGGTCGAGTTCCTGAAAGTACCAGTTGACTGAGTTTCGCATCGCCGATGCCAGTGTCTGGTCCTGGTTCCACGCCGGATAGGAGTACGATTGTCCGTTCCATTTCAAGGTTGATGCGGTCGGACGAATCAGTTGGTTTTCCAGGGCGAATAGCGCGCTGTAGATCTTGTAGGTCGAATTTGGCGGGAAGCGCTTTGTGGCAAGGGGTTCGTTATAGATGTCCCAAATGTCTGTATTGGTATCATATAGGACAAAACAGCCTTCGTAGTCCGCAAAGAAGCCGGACAAATCCTCTGTCTGTATGAGCGCATTTTCCGGAAGGGGAGCCCTTGTGTCTGACGCCAAGACCGGAATCAGGGTGGTGGACTCCAAAATCAGGACGATCAGAACTGCAAGCACAATCCGCTCCCTGATTTTCAGCCATTTGGTTTGCGGTTTGTACGAAGCAATATTCAGAATTCTCTTTTTGATTTGCTTTGCGCTTCCGCCGATTCCTGTCGCTAGGGAAAACGGGAACAGCGATATTTTATGCGCAAAGTTGAGCAGGGTGTTCCCATAGGCAGTATATTCCGCGGAATCCAGTACCTGCAGGACAAACGTGTCGCAGGCAATTTCGCGGTCAGTGCGGACTTCCCGGACTGCATACCAGACAACAGGGTTAAACCAGTACAAAATGGTAATAAGGTTCATCAGGCAGTTGACGAAAGCATCTTTGTGTTTGTAGTGCTGCAATTCATGCAGGAGCATATATCGGATATCGCTTTCCTTAAAATCCGAAATCAGATGGATTGGAAGATAAATGCGGGGGCGGAACACGCCAACCATAATCGGTGATTTCAGGAATGCGGTGCTGTAGACTGGAATCTCCCGTTTCACGTGCAGCTCCGCCCTGCAGTTCTGATACAGCAGTTGGGTTCTGGTGCTCTGAAGCGGGAGAGCAGACTGTTCCAGGCGATACAGATGGATCCTGGAATTTACCATAAATACAGTCATTGCAATCATTCCTCCCACCCATATGACAAGTGGAATATAGCCCGCAACGGGGGCAGGATTTCCAGCCGCATATATGCGAAAGTCATAGAGCCAGTCTGTGGCAGGAGTCTGGTTTGCCACAGCAAGCGAAGCTTGTGTGGGCGTTTCGGGCAAAAGGCCGGCCTGCATGGAACGGAGCCAGGTTATCATTTGGGACAGCCCGGCTGGACGGATGGATAGAAAGGGAACGGCCAGCACAACCGGCAGCAGAAACCAGATATGGTATTGGGTGCAGCCGGATAGACAGTTTCCTGAAATTTTTTTGAGCAGCAGGATAGCGCCAATGATGGCGCTGATCAAAATATTGCAGAATAAAAAGTGCATGCTGAATGCAATCATGGCAAATACTCCTGTTGTAATTATTTTTTTCTTTCGAGAAGCCTGCGCAGGTCATCTATTTCTGATTCAGACAGTCTGTCATGGTCCAGATATGCGGACAGCATGGTCGAGATGTTTCCACCATAATATTTTTTTAAGAAATGATTGCTCTCCTGGCTGATGTATTCGCTCTCCTCCACTAATGGCGTGTAGACAAACATGCGGCTCTCCTTCTCGTAAGTGATGGCATGTTTTGTCACCAGGCGCTTGATTAAGGTCTGGATTGTCTTTGGATTCCAGGATGTCACAGCCTCCAGCTTCTCGACGATTTCATTGGTGCTGATTGGCGCATATTTCCAGATGATTCGCATAACCTCATACTCGGCTTCCGATATTTGCGGCAATGGTTTCATGATTTCCCTCCTTAAGTACTACATATGTAATAAAAATATTATAGTATGCTTTCAAAACACTGTCAATGAAAAACTGCTTGACTTAGAGTTCACTCCAGCCTGTATAATGGAAATATTCCAGAGCATGACAGAATGATACGGTGGTTTGGAGGTGACAGACATGACAATTAAAGAAGTGTGTGAGAAGTATTCGATTTCCCCGGATACACTCAGATACTATGAGCGGGTGGGGGTCATACCGGCGGTTCACCGGACGAAAAACAATATTCGGGATTATACAGAGAAAGATATTGGCTGTGTGGAGAATGCCATATGTATGCGCAACGCCGGCGTCCCTGTGGAGATGGTCGTCAGATATATGGAACTGTGCCAGCAGGGAGACGAAACTTTTATGGCGCGGCGCGATCTGTTGAGAGAGGTCCGCGAGGACATAGTGAAGCAAATTGAAAAATGTCAGAGGGAACTCGAGCGTCTGGAATATAAGATTGAGCGGTATGAGGCTGCTGTGGAGACAGGGGAACTTGTCTGGGATCGAACATTTTCTTTGGAACCGGAGACAGACAGCGCTCTGTGCCGGGAGAACACCCCATAAGAAACCATATAATGTTTATCAAAAAGGAGGACTTAACTATGATCTACAGAAAATTTCAGGATTTACAGCTTTCCGGCTTGGGGCTTGGCATGATGCGTCTGCCGGTGCTTGGAGGTGATGACGGCGCAGTTGACGAGGCCGCGGCTGCAGAGATGATCGACTATGCATATCAGAATGGAATCAACTATTTTGACACAGCCTGGGGATACCACGATGGCAATTCCGAGCTTGTAGCCGGAAAATATCTTGGCAGATATCCAAGAGAAAGCTATTATCTTGCGAGCAAATTTCCGGGGTATGATCTCTCCAATATGGACAAAGTGGAGGAAATCTTTGAGAAGCAGCTTGCGAAATGTCAGACGCCGCATTTTGATTTTTATCTGTTTCACAACGTCTATGAAGGGAATATTGATGCGTACCTGAATCCGGAGTATGGCATTTTGGAATATCTGTTAAAGCAGAAGGAAAACGGGCGAATCCGCCATCTCGGATTTTCGGCGCACGGCAGTGTGGAGGTGATTCAGCGTTTTCTGGACGCGTATGGACAGCATATGGAGTTCTGCCAGCTCCAGCTCAACTATATGGACTGGCATTTCCAGAATGCACAGGAGAAGGTGGAGCTGCTCAATAAGGCGGATATCCCTGTGTGGGTCATGGAGCCGCTGCGGGGCGGCAGACTGGCAAGTGCTTCTGAGGAACTGACCGCTGCGATGCAGAAAATGCGGCCGGAAGAGACAGTTCCCGGCTGGGCATTCCGCTTTCTGCAGAGCATTCCCGGTGTGACGATGGTTCTGTCCGGAATGTCCACGATGGAGCAGCTCAAAGCCAACATTGCTACATACCAGACAGACGCGCCTCTGGGCGAAGAGGAATTCAATACCCTGATAGAGCATGTGGACACGGAGACCAGAAAGGGAGGACTGCCCTGCACCGCCTGTCATTACTGCACCAGCCATTGTCCGAGGAAGCTGCCCATTCCGGAGCTGATCGCCCTGTATAATGAACACAAGCTTTCCGGCGGCGGGTTTATAGCGCCCATGGCGGTCGGCAGCATGCCGGAGGAAAAGCGCCCGGCAAACTGCATTGGCTGTAAGGGGTGTGAACAGGTCTGCCCGCAGCAGATTAAAATTTCCGGGATGATGGCGGAGTTTACGGCCATGATTGGAATGTGATGAAAATGCAATAAAATGCGATAACAATGCGATTAAAGGGAACCAGGATAAACACATATTCCCCGACAAGGGAAAAGATGTTTATCCTGGTATTTTTATTTCAGATTTGGAGCAGATGATTTTGAATTAAAATTGCATTTTCTCCTCCATGGTGATACAATGAGTTGACGAAACACAGTGGTGTTGGAACAACGTTGTGCATGAGCGGTACCGTGAAAGCACACGATCGAATGGAGGAGTAAAATGATAACACAGAAATATAAGGATATGCTTGGCGCGAAGTCGGTAATCCGGCAGATGTCAGAGTGGGCAGCAGGAAGGGCAAAGGAGATTGGGAGTGAGAACGTATTTGATTTTAGTCTCGGGAACCCTTCGGTGGCAGTGCCGCAGGAATTTACGGACAAGATGATAGAATTACTGCGCAGCCGCGACACGATGGAGCTTCACGGCTACAGCCAGTCACAGGGGATTCCGGCAGTGCGCGCGAAGTTTGCGGAATTTTTGAATAAAACATACGGCATGGATTACACAGCGGAGCATTTGTTTATGACGACAGGCGCGGCGGGGGCGGTTGCGCATGCAGTCAGGGCCGTCACACAGCCGGGCGATGAGGTGATTGTCTTTGCGCCGTATTTTCCGGAATACGACCATTATATAGGACAAACAGGCGCGGTGTTGCGCGCAGTGCCCGCTGATACAGAGCAGTTTCAGATCAATTTTGCGGAGCTGGACAAGGCGTTGAATCCAAAGACAATGGCAGTGCTGGTCAACACGCCGAACAATCCGTCAGGAACCGTTTATTCCACCCGGACAATCAAAAAGCTTGCAGCAGTCCTGGAGGAAAAACAGAAAGAATACGGTCATGACATTTTCCTGATCTCCGACGAGCCTTACAGGGAGATTTTATTTGCGGGTGTCGATGCGCCGTATGTGTCAGAATACTATGACAATTCGCTCTCCTGCTACTCGTTTGCAAAGTCATTGTCGATACCAGGAGAGCGTCTTGGGTACATTGCGGCGAATCCCAGGTGCACGGACAGCGTGCTGATCTCACCGATGTGTGCGCAGATTTCGCGGGGAATCGGTCATAATTGCCCGCCTTCCATCATACAGATAGCAGTGGCGGAAGTATTGGGGATGACCTCAGACCTGTCCGTGTATGAGACCAACATGAAAATTATTTACGACGAACTTGTGAGCCTTGGTTTTGAGGTCGTAAAGCCGGGCGGGACGTTCTATATCTTCCCGAAGGCGCTCGAGGAGGACTCCGTGGCATTCTGCAAAAAGGCTATGAACTATGATCTGGTTCTTGTTCCCGGGGATTCGTTCGGCTGTCCGGGGTACTTCCGCATGGCATACTGCGTGGAGACAGAGAAGGTGAAGCGCGCGATGCCGGCACTGCGCAGATTTGTTGAGGCGGAATATCGTGGGGAGTAGCGCTGCGCATGAGTAGAACGCAAGGAGGAGATTATGATAGATTGTGGTCTGGTACTGGAAGGCGGCGGTATGAAGGGAATGTATACTGCGGGAGTCCTGGAGTACTTTATGGAAAAGGAGCTGTATTTCAAAAACTGTTATGGTGTGTCTGCGGGTGCATGTCATCTGTGCAGTTATATCTCAAAGCAGAGAAAGCGCGCATACAGGGTGGCGCTCGATTATCTGAATGACAAAAATTACTGCAGCATGTACAGCCTGGTGACAACGGGCGATTTGTTCAACGCAGATATGTGCTACAATACCATTCCCAATAAGCTTGATCCCTACGACTACAAAGCCGCTGCAAAATATGAGGGAAACGCCTATGCGGTGGTGACAAATATCCGCACAGGGGAGGCGGAGTACATGCCGCTGCGCGAGATGCATAGAGATACGATCGCGGTGAGGGCGTCGGCCTCGCTGCCGCTGGTGTCGCGAAATGTTAAAATAGGGAATGAGTACTATCTTGACGGCGGAATCGCCGATGCGATTCCGATTCGAAAGGCAATTGCCGACGGAAATGCGAAAAGTGTGGTCATTCTCACAAAGGAAGTGGGGTATGTCAGGAAACAGGCTTCGCCGGCAATGCGGAACATGGTAAAGCTCAGATACGCGAAGTATCCCAAAGTGTATGGCCTGGTCTCGGACCGCTATGCGCGCTATAATGAGACGCTGCAGTTTCTTGAGGAGGAAAAGAAGGCCGGAAGGGCTTTTGTCATCAGACCCCAGAGACCCAACGACATCGGCAGGGTCGAGAAGGACAGGAGGAAGCTGGAGGCACTGTATCAGCTTGGTTATAACGACGCAAAAAAATGTTATGGTGAGCTGATGGAGTTTTTGCAATTGTAATGGGGACAGAATTTATAAGGAAAGGATAGCATCATGGCAGATTTTCTGACCGCTTTTGATGAAAACAGAGAGCAGTCGGGAATCCGAAGATGCGAAGGATTAGACTATGATCGAACTACTAAAGGCGATATTGTTTGGCATCGTCGAGGGAATCACAGAATGGCTTCCCGTCAGCAGTACAGGGCATATGATTATTCTGGATGAATTTATCAGGCTTGACTGCTCGCCGGAATTTCTGGAAATGTTCCTGGTTGTGATTCAGCTCGGTGCCATCATGGCGGTTGTGATTTTGTTCTGGAACAAGATTTTCCCGTTTCAGTTCCGGGATCAATCAAAGCCGGTGATCGAGATGGACAAAATCATGCTGTGGCTCAAGATCGTGGTGGCGTGTATTCCGGCGGCGGTTGTCGGCCTGCTGTTTGACGATGTGTTTGAGGCGTTGTTTTACCATGCGATACCAGTTGCACTTGCACTGATCGTCTTCGGCGTGGCCTTTATCATTGTGGAGCGCAGGAACAAGGGAAAGAAGGCAAAGATCAGGAAGCTGAACGATATCACGTTCCAGACGGCATTTCTGATCGGAATCTTCCAGCTCATCGCGGCGATATTCCCCGGGACATCGCGCTCGGGCGCCACGATTGTGGGTGCGCTCCTGATCGGTGTCTCGCGTAGTGTGGCAGCAGAGTTTACATTCTTTCTTGCCATACCGGTTATGTTCGGTGCAAGCCTGCTGAAATTAGTGAAATTCGGGCTTTCGTTTACGACATTGGAAGCGGGCGTGCTGATTATCGGAATGCTTGTGTCATTCTTTGTCTCTGTTTTTGTCATTAAGTTTTTGATGGATTATATCAAGAAACACGATTTTCAGATCTTTGGCTGGTACCGTATCGTGCTCGGCGCAATTGTCATTATACTTGGCTTGTGTGGTGTGATTACAGTGTGATTAGAGACAGTAACGCCAATACGTTACTATTCACGGCTTGGGAGCCGCTCATAGTAACGATTCGGGGCGATATTCAAAATTTTGCTTCGCAAAAATCGCCCCTCACTCCTGAATCATGTTCTCACGGAATGCGCAGTTCAGCGCATTCCTGACCCGTGAACAGTAACCGCCAATACAGTTCGTTTTTTAGGCGCTTCAAAGATTGCTTGCAAAGCGCGGGAGGTCTGATATAATAAGGAGTATATGGAAATTACACTATAAACGGATGCAGATAGCACAGATAAGGAGACGCAGGAATGATATTCAGCGGAAAAATTGGCAGTAAAAGCACACAGCGGATGAAGGATGTGATGGAAGGAGTGTTGACGGACGCGCTGCAGCGGCAGGCGCAGGAACTGGCTTCCCAGCAGACAGAACAGACAAGACAGATGAATGAGATGATGGAAAAAAATCAGAAGGCAGTCCGGAGGCTTTCGGATACCGTGGAGGATTTCCTCGATACGCTGCAGGATCAGGATGAGGAGCAGAGACAGTCGCAGCAGAAGCAGAGAGCAGCAGAAGAACGCGAACACAGGCTGGTGGAGCTGCTAAGGCTGTATCAGGATCAGATAGAACTGTTTGAACAATGGCTCACAGGACAAAATCAGGAATGCAGTGAGGAGCTGCTGGAGGCATGGAAACAGCAGTATGCCATGTTGAAGGGGAAGATTGCGGCCGAGAGCAGGCTTTGCGCGATAGAGACGATCGGCATGGTGGGTGAGATGGTTGACTATCGCCTGCATGAGGTTCTTGAGGCAGTGGAACCGGATATAAAGGAGCAGGAGGGAAGCATTGCAAGGGTGTGCAGCCACGGCATGATTTATCAGGGAAATGTGGTTCAAAAAGCCCGTGTAGTGGCATATCGCAAAGCATAGGAGGAAAATAGCAGATGGATACAATTATAGGAATCGATTTGGGGACGTCGACTACGGAGGCAGCCATTTATCAGGAGGGAAAACCAGTTATCATACTCAATTTTGACGGGAAAGAAGTTACGCCCTCTGTAGTGGGAATTGATGATACAGGCAATATGATTGTGGGGGAAAAAGCGGAAGCGCAGCTGCTTCTGGCACCAGAGCGAACCGCAAGGGAGGTGAAGCGCCTGATCGGGACCGAGGCCATGGTCACATTGGGAAAGCGCAATTATTCGCCAGTCGAGATATCATCTATGATTTTGTCGTATGTCAGAAACTACGCCGGCAGATATCTTGACAGAGACATCAGCAGGGCTGTGATCTCTGTTCCTGCGTATTTTGACGAACTGCAGCGTCAGGAGACGATGGAAGCCGGCAGGGCAGCGGGATTTATGGTGGACCGCATTATCAATGAACCGACTGCGGCGGCGCTGAGCTATGGTCTTGAGCATATGGATGAGGAGAGCTATGTGCTGGTGTATGATCTGGGCGGCGGCACTTTTGATGTGACTTTGTTGGAAATGTTTGAAGGCGTGCTCGAGGTGAAGGCAAGCAGCGGCGACAACAAACTGGGCGGAAAAGATTTTGACGAGCGGCTGATCCAGTATCTGACAGGACAGTTTCAGGATAAGAATGGCATCGACCTGACAAAGGATACATTTGCGATGGCCCGTGTACGCGATGAGGCACTTCACTGTAAGATTGCACTGAGTACGGAGGAGGAATACAGGGTACAGCTCCCGGTGCTGGTAACGAAGGACAATATTCCGTACGCAATGGATGAGGTCGTGACACGCGCGAAGTTCGAGGAACTGATTCAGGATTTGGTGGCGCGTACACATGAGCCCATTGATGTCGTGCTTTCCGACAGCGGGATTTCCGCAGAGCAGCTTGACAAAATCCTGCTTGTAGGCGGTTCCACGCGTGTTCCGCTGGTGCGCAGGGACATCGAAGCATATTTTGGGAAGAAGCCGGAGGCGGCAGTCGATCCGGACTACGCAGTAGCGCAGGGAGCGGCGATTCAGGCTGCTATTATTTCGGGTCAGATTGACGAGAGCAGTGAGCTTGTGATGACAGATGTCAATCCTTATACATTAGGCGTGCGTGCGCTTAGGGGATATGACGATGAGTATATGAGTGTGATCATTCCGAGAAATAAGACGATACCAACTACGAAGAAACGGAAATTCTATACTTCGTGGGATGGGCAGACAATGGCGGTGATCGAGGTTTACCAGGGGGAATCTTCATCGATACGGTACAATCATTGTATCGGTGAATTTAAGCTGAAAGGCATTCCTGCAAGAGCTGCGGGTAAGGAAGAGATCGAAGTTGCCTTCTCCTATAACCAGAATGGTATGCTCCAGGTGACGGGGACCATTGTCAGCACTGGCGAGGAAGTTTCTATTGATATTGACATGCTGAAAACAAAGGAAAAACGGGTTGATGTAAGCGGCTGGAAAGAGGCAGAACTTGCAAGTGATTATCGTTCCTTTATCAGACGCGCGGAAAGGTGGCTGAAAGGGCATGAGGGGGACAAAAAGGTGGACGACCTTCTGTATCGGATGAAAAAGGCAGTTTTGGAAGAGGATGATGAGCTGGCGGAGGACATTGAGGGGCAGCTGCGCTATTATATGGGAGAATAGACATGAGAAAAGATTACGAGATACTGGGAATTGATGAAAAAGCAGATGAGAAGGCGATAAAAAGGGCATATTTCAAATTGATCAGGACATACTCCCCAGAGAAAGACCCGGAACGTTTTCAGGAGATCCGGTCAGCGTATGAGCGGCTGATGGAGTCTGTAGATCAGCCGGAAAATAGTATTAAGCTCGAATTTCCGGCGGACGACAATTTGGCGCAGAAGATGTTTGAACAGATACAGCAGCTGATGCAGGAGCAAAATTACGACAAGGCTGTAAAAACGGCGGAAGAGGGTATGGAGCGTTACCATGATGTGGAATGTTTTCTATACATGTATGCGAGATGCTGTATTCTCAACGGCAAAACGGGAAAGGCAGTCAAGGCATATGAGAAGCTGCTGAATCGGTATCCGGACAAGGTCTATTACATGAGTGAGCTGGCAAAAGCGTATTTCATAAGAGGCTATATGCGGAAGGCCTATGCCATGTTTCAGAAAGCTTACGAAGAGGGGGCACGTGATACGGAGTTCCTGCTTCAGTACAGTATATGCAGTTATGAAAGAGGAGAAAGTGACGTGTCCCTCCAGGCGCTTGACAGCCTGATCGACTCCATCCCGCAGGAAAAAATGTGTGGTAAGATACCAGAACTGATAGAGGCTTATGCGGGAGTGTTTACAATTTATGTCAAGGAAGATATTTTGATAGACAAGTATGTGGACAGCTGCAGCGCATTTTTGGATTGCGTTGGAAGCCGAATTCGTGACTATGAGGATTTGCTGCTGGCGATCTATTTTCCAGTCAGGGAAGCGTCCGTGCAACATGGCGGTGACGAGATTGAAGCACTCGCGGAGAGAATCAAATTGCTGCTGCCGTGCACCATTGACGAAGAAGAGCCAAGCGAGATTCTTGAGGCGTACGCGGTTCTGGAGGATGAGCGTTTCAGCCCGTTAATGAAAATCAGCATTGGGGCATTTATGCTGCTCGATGACATGGATTATCCGGGTGAGTCATTTGATGAATATGCCAAGTTTATGCAGATGGATGCGTTTCTCTGTCAGCTTGAGGAATGGCCCCGGCAGAGAAAGGAGTTGGAGCTTTTGCGTAAAGAGTATCCCAACGTCTATGACTGTGGGGTGGAGTTTTGGGATATGCTTGAGGAGAGCAGGGGCAGCAAGAGCAGGAAGTCTGTTATGAAGGAGGCCGTCTTTTCCGAGTATGGGAAATTGGAGCGGAAATACCAGTGCGGACATTACTATGAGTTATACCCGGAGCGGCGTCAGACTGTAGAGCAGATTCAGTGGGACAGCCAGGAGAGCGGGACATATGTGCGTCAGGGGAAGAAAATAGGACGCAATGATCCCTGTCCGTGCGGGAGCGGAAAGAAGTATAAGAACTGCTGCGGAAAAGGGGCATAAAGAATATCATTATCATGATTCTGTGCAGGAAAGGACTGGGCAGTAGTGTTTCACAAAATCCCACAGACAGTACAATGGTGCTGTTTGTGGGATTTTGTCTGCTTTTTAACTCTCACTGTTTTCTTCATCATAATAAGCCTTAATGCGGATGGCCTGGTTGTGGTCGCCGAAGTCCTCGCCAAACAGAGTACAGCCGCCACAGTTTGCGGTATCCCTTGGAACCTCAAGCTTAAACGTGATGTAGCTGTTGTAGTCAAGGTTTAAAGCCTGTATCGTCACATCAGAAAGCTTATTTGTCCCGTCCATAAAGCAGCCTTCATTGTTGATGATCAGTGTTTTCAATAAACCATACTGGTTCAGCTTTTCCGGCCACCATGCGGGTGATATATAGCCGCTTCGCCCGCCGTAATCGCCGGGACTGATCCACATGCCGATGGGAGTTCCATTGATTGCAAAATGGATGTCGGAAGGGTAATCTTCATTTGTGTTGGGACACTCTGACGAGATCTCAAAAGAGATCTGAAGTTCTGTCAGGGTCTGTCCTGCCTGTAAGTGGTTTGGCAGATTGTACTCCACATACCCGCTGGTAAACCAAAGGATTCCGGCATGAAAACGGTCCGGGAAAGAGAATACCTTGGGGTCATCTAACGAGCCGATGATTTCCTTGCTTGTGGCGAGACCACAGGTCGGCGTGGCGTGGCATGCTGTATAATAGCCGACGCGGATATCGTCGATGTAACAGCGCCTTGCTTCCTTGACAGGAGCCAGATCAATCATCAGCCGGTCATACCGCGGGCGCACGATCTTCATGGTTCCGCGCTTGCCGGAGGTAATTTTGATACGCACAAGTCCGGCTTCTTCCAATTTCCCGACGTGCATGGATATCGCACCGTTGGTAAGACCCAGCGCTTCAGCCAGGTCATTCATGCTCAGGGAGTCATTTTCGTATATCATTTCCATAATTTTCACGCGCATCGGTGTACTCAGTGCCTTGAAGACATTCTCAGCTTCACCGACAGAACGAAAGTACAACATCAAACAGTTCCCCCCTTTTTATTTGATTAAATATTTTATTAAGTAGTATTGTTTTTATTGTAGTGAATACTAAAACAAAAGTCAAGACCAAAATATAGACAGAAAAATGCAGACAGATTTGGTAAGGATTCGCAGATAATTGCCAGGAAAAAGAACGTATGGAAAAGCGAAAAAGTAACCTTGTACTAAAAGAATAAATTATTTAGTGAAATATTTAATGATTGCTAAAAACGTTTACTTTATTACGAATATTTGCGAAAAAAAGAAAAATGGTAATATTGCACAAAATTAAGCGCTAAAATTCGTCAGAAGATGCAAAGGTTCTAAAAACCTTATAAAATCAAGGAATTGCGCTATTCATAGTGCCAAACTAATTGAGAAACTATATTGACTTTTTTGCCAATATAGCGTAAGTTTATTATATAAAGAAAAACTAAAATATTTAACTCATGAATAAAACAAACAAATTGAGATGAAAAAATCAGTTTGTTTGTGATCAGAAAGGTCGGGTCGTCATGAAAAGAGGAAATGCAAAGAAAGTCGTGGCGCTTAGTATTGCAGTGTGTATGGCTGTCACTACGGCAGTGACAGCGCATCCGGCAATGCAGCTAAGAGCACAGGAATCAGGACAGACAACTCAGGGGACGGTGACAGAAACTTATTCAAATGAGAGACTGGATAACGGTTACACGAAAGTTAGTGCGGGATACACGCTTGCCGCCTACACAGGTGAACCAATTCTTTACGGGATAAGCACTGTGTACCAGTCAGGAGATGCCAGTCTGACAACAGAGTATGGATATTCGTCAGATGCAGGAGCAGAGGCGTTATCGATACCTGAGAAAGGGAAGGTGGATCTGGAAATCGATGTGCCGCAGTCGGCAGTCTATTACATGAGCTTTGATTATCTGGCAAACAGCGAGTCCATTCTCCCGGTAGAGGCAGGAATCATGATTAACGGTGCGTATCCGTTTTATGAGATGCGCCAACAGAAGCTGGAGAGCCAGTGGACAGCGAAGCTGGATAAGGTGTATGACAGCTATGGAAACGAAGTGGTCAGCATGCCGGATAAAGTCTATGACTGGCAAAACAAATATGTGCAGGATTCTACCTATCGTTACTCGCAGCCGCTCGGCATTGAGCTGCAGCAAGGGAAAAATACGGTTACCATAGAATTAAATGAAGGAACTTTGGTTCTGGGTATGGTATCCCTGACAGCAAAGCCGCAGGTGGCGGAATACACAGGCAGTGAAGTGGCAGCAGGAGACGGTTTTATTGAGATACAGGCGGAGGATTTTCTATATAGAAATGATTCGGCAATCCACGCAACCTGCGAGTACGATCCGGACTTGTATCCCTATCAGGCCGGGAACCGAGTGATGAATACGGTGGATGCGGCTTCTTTTAGCGAGGGCGGTCAGGAAGTGACCTACAGCTTTACAGCGGAGAAGGCAGGCAATTATTATATCGCTTTTCACTACAGTCAGGGTGATAAGGCGGATTTTCCGGTATTTATGAATGTGAAGATCGACGGAACTCTCCCAAACACAGCGTTTGAGAACCATGCGTTTGCATATGAGAAGAAATATGAGATGTACACGATGGTTGACAGTGATGGAAACAAGATTAGCATACCGCTTGAGGCAGGGAATCACACGATTTCCATGCAGATCAGTATGGAGCCGCTCAGGGAGTCCCTTGAGACCATCGAGAAGATTATGGGCAGGGTAAATGACCTGTCGCTTGAGGTCACAAAGGTCGCTGGTACAAACAAGGATAAGTACAGGGATTTTTCATTGGAGGCGTATCTTCCTGGAATCGGCGGTACCATGACAGAGTGGGCAGATGAGCTGAATCAGGTTATGGAAAATGCAAAAGTGTACAATCCAAAGAAAAACAAGATTGCGGCCTACGCATCTGTCAAGATCGCAGAGAATCAGCTGAGAAGTCTTGCAAAGAAACCGGATGAGCTGATCTACCGAATCGATGAGCTTGCGACGAGCACATCCTCAGTAAACCAGCATCTTGCAAATCTGATCGACAGTCTGAACGGCAACGATTTTTCCCTGGACAGTATTTATCTTTATCAGGAGGATGCAGCAAAACAGCTTCCAAAGAATAAAAATATTTTTACCAAGATGTGGCTTGGGATAGTGCGGTTTTTCACTTCGTTTGGCGAGCAGGCGTACTCTTCTTCAAACACCAATCCAGAGCATTTACAGGTATCTGTAAATCGTTCGAGACAGCATCTTGAGATTATGCAGCTTATGATCAACGAACAGTTTACACCGCAGACAGGGATCGAGGTGGATTTGTCACTGATGCCGGACCAGACAAAGCTGGTGCTTGCCAACGCGTCAGGTGATTCGCCGGATGTGGCGACAGGCGTTAACTACTCCATTCCGTTTGAGCTTGGCATCCGAGGTGCCTTGAAGGATTTGACGGAGTTTGACGATTTTGCAGAGATTGCGGAGCGCTACAATGCGGGCCTGATTATGCCATATGTCATCGGTGACAGGATTTACGCATTGCCTGAGACGATGAATTTCCAGGTAATGTTTTACCGAAAAGACATTCTTGACAAACTCGGACTAGGGATTCCAGACACTTTGGAGGAAGTGGAGGCGATGCTCCCCGATTTGCAGATGAGAGGATTGAACTTCTACTATCCGACAGCAAGAACAGTAGGTATGAAGACATTCCTCGACACGACGCCAATCTTGTTCCAGAGCGGCGGAAATTTGTACAATGGCACGGTTGACCAGGCAGTGCTTACCAGCGAGGAAAATGTGGAAGGTTTTACGACGCTGACAAACTTGTTTACAATATACAACCTTCCAAAGGATGTGCCCAATTTCTACCAGCATTTTAGAAACGGTGACTATCCAATCGGTATCTCGGATTTTGGAAACTACAATTTGATTTCCAATGCAGCTCCCGAAATTGAAGGTTCCTGGGGCGTGGCACTGATTCCGGGTGTGAAGAATGAAGACGGTGAGGTGATGCGCTACTCGTCAGCGGGCGCCGAGTCGACATTCCTGTTTGAGTCAACACCAGAGAGAGAGCAGATGGCGTGGGAGTTTGTGAAGTGGTGGTCAAGTGCTGAGGTACAGGCGGAATTTGGCCAGCGGCTTCAGATTACATATGGCGATGAGTACTACTGGAACACGGCAAATGCGGAGGCGTTTGCACAGCTTCCGTGGGACAGCGACGACAAGGCGGTTATCTTAGAGCAGCTTGAGTGGACGCTGGAAGCGCCGAGAGCACTCGCAAGCTACATGGTGGAGCGCGAGCTTTCCGATGCATACAATCTTGTAGTACTTGGCGAGAAGAGTGCATCTGTGCGGGAGTCGCTCGACGATGCGCAGAAGAGTGTGAAGCGTGAGACACAGAGAAAACTAGAGGAATTTGGATACATTGAGAACGGCGTGACCGTTCAGGAATACGAAGTACCGACTGTTGAGAAGGTACGTGAGATTATAGCCAAATCGAAGGAGGCGAAGTAAATGGCTGCAAAAACAAAAAAGACAAAGGCAGCGCGACGGGAACATGCTAACAAAGCTGCATATGCATTCCTGGCGCCGTATGTAATCCTGTTTACCATCTTTATCATTATACCGATGCTGGTAGCCATAGCGCTTTCCTTTACAAGCTATGACACGATACAGGCGCCAACCTTCAAAGGGTTTCTGAACTACATCAACCTGCTGACCGCGGATGATATTTTCATGCAGAAGGTACTGCCGAACACAATCATCTATGCGGTGATCGTGGGACCGGGCGGATATGTGCTGTCGTTTCTGGTGGCGTGGTGTCTGGCGCAGCTCAGCTCAGTGCCAAGAACCATACTGACTGTTATCTTCTATTCGCCGAGTATGACAGGTGCGGTATCGATGACAGTGCTCTGGAAGATTATTTTCTCCGGCGACCAGATGGGATACCTCAACAGTTTCCTGATGCGGCTGGGTGTGATCGATGCGCCGATTATCTGGCTGGTGGATGCCAGATACCTTCTGCCAATCATCATCATCGTCGCACTGTGGTCGAGCATGGGCGTTGGCTTCCTTGCAATGCTTGCCGGAATCCTGAATGCGGATGAGGAAATTTATGAGGCGGCAGCGATTGACGGTGTGAAGAACCGTTTTCAGGAGATGATTTACATCACGATTCCAACCATGAAGCCGCAGATGCTTTTTGGTGCGGTTATGGCAATCGTAGGCGCATTCCAGAACGGTGCGATCGGTGTACAGCTTTCCGGTACGAACCCGACGCCAAACTATGCGGGCCAGTTGATTGTAAACCACATTGAGGACTACGGTTTCCTGAGATACGAGATGGGTTATGCCGCGGCAGTTTCTGTTGTGCTGCTTCTGATGGTATTTGTGTTCTCGAAATTCTTCGGACGTTTATTCAGGGAAGATTAGGGGGTGTAGAAGATGGCCGGATATAAAGGATGCAACATCAATCCCAAGAAATTTGAGATTGGTCAGTTAAAAATCATATTGATACTTTTGCCGCTTGCGGTTTTTATGGGAATTCCCATTGTGTTCATTGTCTGCCACGCGTTTAAGCCGATGGATGAGCTCTTTGCTTTCCCGCCGCAGATTATTGTGCACAGACCGACACTCGACAATTTTGTCAAACTGTTCAAGGCATCAGCAAACAGCAATATTCCCATGAGCCGTTATGTGTTCAACAGTCTGATTGTGACAGGTTCCGTAGTGCTGCTGTCAATTCTGTTTTCCACGATGGCTGGTTTCGCGCTGTCAAAGCTCCGTTTCAAGGGGAAGTATGCGCTGCTCGAGATCAACAATACCGCACTGATGTTTGTATCTGTGGCAGTTATGATTCCCAGATACCTCGTAATTGATTTCCTTGGCATGAAGGATACGTATTTTGCACATATTTTACCGCTCCTCGCACTTCCGGTCGGACTGTTTCTGGTGAAACAGTTTATCGACCAGATACCGGACGCGCTGCTTGACGCGGCATACATGGACGGGGCGAACGATTTCAAGATTTACCGTTCCATTATTCTGCCGCTTGTAAAGCCGGCAATCGCGACGACAGCGATTCTGTCGTTCCAGCAGGTTTGGGTCAATGTTGAGAGCTCGAATTTCTATGTCAACGATGAGAGCATGAAGACCCTGGCATTTTACCTGAATACTTTGGCGAACCAGAACAGCAACGTGGCAGGACAGGGAATTCAGGCAGCCGGTATTTTGCTGCAGTTTATACCAAACCTCGCAATATTCTTGATCCTTCGCAAGAGCTTCATGAACACGATGGCTCACTCAGGCATTAAATAGCAGTGTGCGAAGAAGTTCTGGTGCTCACAGCATGGACTGCTTCGCAAAGAGCTTCTAAGTCGCAGGGTTTAGCGAGAATGGAGGATGAAAATGAGAAAAAAAGGAAAGCTTGTGATTCTGCTGGCGCTATGCCTGAGTCTGATACTCAGCGCTACAGCCATAGCGGAAACACCATATAAAACGTATACGGTGGATGGTTACGGATATGTGCTGGAGACACAGTCGGCATACAATCCGGCCTCTGCCATCACAAAAGTCGGTGAGACCTCTTTTGTGACACCGATGGACATGGCAATCGGAAACGATGGAAATCTGTATATAGCAGATTCCGGTGCCCATGTGGTCATGGTCAGCACGGTCAGCGGTGAGGAAGTCCGCATGATCGGAGAAGGGACGCTGCAGTCGCCGACCGGTGTGTTTGTGTCGGATGATGACAAGGTGTACATCGCTGACAAGGATGCAAAGAAAGTTTTTGTGTACGATTTGGAAGGGAAGCTTCTGAATGAGTATGGAAGGCCGGATTCTCCAATCTATGGAAATGCCATGGACTTTCGGCCAATTAAGGTTGTGGCAAACAGCACTGGTACAATGTATGTGATCTGTGAAGGCAATATGAACGGTATCGTTCAGATCAGTCCGGTGGAGGGAGGTTCTTTCTTAGGGTATTTCGGTACAAACTATACTTCACTCAGTCCGTTCCAGATCTTACAGCGACTGATTCTGACAGATGCGCAGCGGGCGCAGATGCTGAGCAACATTCCTTCGACACCAACCAACCTTCATATTGATGAGGACGGATTGATCTACACTGTCACACAGGGCGATAAGGATATGGCACTCAAGAAGCTGAACATCGCAGGCAGGAATATGCTTGATTCGGATCCATACTGGGCAGATCTCCCGGCGGCGGTGACGACTGGACAGTATCACAATATGCTGGTAGCGGATTCAGACGGATACATTTATGAGTACAACGAAGAGGGAGAGCTGCTGTTTATGTTTGGCGGACGCGATGACGGGCGTCAGCGAATCGGTCTCTGCAATAAGGTGGAAGCGATTGCAGTAGATAGCTCTGACAGGATTTATCTGCTGGATTCGGATAAGAAGCAGGTACATATTTTTACACCGACAGAGTTCACGAATCTTCTTCATGAGGCATTGTATCTGTTTTCAAAGGGAAGATACACAGAGAGTAAGGAGCCGCTCGAGAAGGTTCTGCAGATGAACAGTATGTTTGACTACGCAAACCAGGCGATGGGGCATGCATATCTGCAGGAGGAGAATTATACAGAGGCATTGAGATACTTTAAGCTTGCCAAGTCAGCAGACGGCTACTCTGATGCATTCTGGGAAGTCAGAAATATCTGGATCAGAAATTATCTGGTGATGGCGGTGGTAATCATCGTGGCTCTCGCGGTGGCGCTCAACTTGTACAAAAGGCGGCAGCTGATTAAGTATGGAGCGGATGGGGCACCGGCACGGCTCTCGCAGAAAGTACCGCTTATGGGCAGTCTCAAATACAGCCTGTACTTTATGAGACATCCGTTTGACGGCTGTTATGGCGTGAAGCGGGAGGGCAGGGCGAGCCTCGCCTGTGCGAACATTCTGCTCGCGGCATATATTCTTGTTTCGATTATAGAGAAATATTTCAGTGGTTTCCTTGTAAAGACAGTGCGAGAGGGACGCTATGACATCATTACGGACATTGGCACGGTGCTTGTAATATTTATTGGATTGACACTCTGCAACTATCTGGTTGTGACGATCAACGAGGGCGAGGCATTCCTGAAAGAGCTGTACTGCGCTTATGCATACTGCCTGACACCGTTTATTATTATCAAGCCGTTTGTGGTCATTTTATCAAATGTGCTGACTTATAATGAAGTGTTTCTGATTTCGTTTGCAAACATCATTGTACTGATATGGATGCTGGTACTTCTGTTGATATCCGTGAAGGAGATGAATAACTTCTCCGTGAAGGAGACGGCGAAAGCACTGGCGCTCACAGCATTTACTGTCTTGATACTTTCACTGCTGATTTGTATCATTTATGTATTATTCTCACAGGTGATTGACTTCATAAGTTCTGTATTACGAGAGGTGGTGTATAGAGTTGGAAGCTAAATTAGATATGAAGAAAATGGGCAAAAGCCTTATAAAATTTGTCATTGCTATAGTGGTCATTGTTGTGATCATTGCAATCGCAGTGATGGCTTCCAAGTCAGGAGGCAGAAACAGTCTGGATGTAAGCGATTTGCAGCCGACGGTGAGTGCGCCCAATGCGGCGTTGAGCGATGGCACAGTTGATACCACCAAGCAGCTTGACGGCCATCACCTGGTGGCGGCAAATGACAACTATGAACTCTATCTGTATGAGCCGGCGCTTTCGATTCTTGTGAAAAACACAAAGACGGGTGCAGTGATGGAGTCCACTGTCCGCGATGAGGAACGTCTTGGAAATGTCAATGAGACATGGAAAGGATTTCTCCAGTCGGGAATTGTTGTCGAGCTTCAGGAAGAGACCAATACCATGCAGAGAAAACTGGGAATTGAAGGAAGCGGCGCACAGGTCAGTGTGGAACTGATACCCGGCGGATTTCACGCAAAGCTGGATTATCCTTCGCAGGAGCTTGGTTTTGAGACCGAGGTGAAGCTGTATGACGACGGAAGCATCACAGCATGTATTCCGGAAAGTTCTATTTATGAAAATGCGGAGAACAAGAAAATTGGCAACATATATGTATTTCCCCTGCTCGGCAGCTCAAGGCTTGGCGAGAAGGAAGGGTATATGTTCGTACCCGATGGAAACGGCGCGCTGATTTACCTGGATGAAAAAGACGGACGGTTTGATTCAGGCTATGTACAGAAGGTATATGGTTCTGACATCGGTGTGGGTGAGTCCTATGTGCTCTCGCTGCTATGGGATAGATATGAGACGCACAACGATGCGGAGATGATTCTGGCACCGGTGTATGGCATGGTTCACACGGACGATGAGATGGGTTATCTTGCGATTATCGAGAGCGGTGACGAGGAGGCTTCCATCTATGCGACACCAAACGGTGCATACTCCGATTACAACTGGATAACGGCGGCATTTCGGAAATGTACTACGTATATTCAGCCAACTTCAAACTCAGGTGGTTCGGTGACAAAGGTTACAGACAGAATCAAATATGACATTAATGTCAGATATATGTTTGTCGACGGGGCAGATGCGAATTACACAGGGCTTGCAAAGCGCTACAGAGATTATCTTCTTGAGAAGGATGAGCTTATCAAAGTTGAGGATACCTTTAAGGTAAGGCTTGACTTCCTGGGATTGGATGTGGAGAACTGGATGCTTTGGAAAAAGGATGTACCGGTGACGACGGTTGACAATATCAGGGAAATATATGCGGATCTGGAAGGCGAGGGCGTGACAGATATCCTGTCGATTTACAAAGGCTGGCAGGACGGAGGCATCTTTGATCTTCCTGTCACTTCATACGATGTGGACAGCAGCATCGGCGGTGCGAGGGAGCTGTCAAAGCTCATGAACGAGTGTGAGGAAAAGAACATTGACTTTTATCTGTTCACAGACGGTGTGAGGGCCAATACAGAGACAGGCAACACAACGTTTGACACCGTTAAGAAGATGGATAAACGTCTGTATACACAGAATACATATCAGAATGTATATCGCGAGTTTGTGTATTGGACACCACAGAAGTCGCTTGAAAATCTGAACACACTGCAGAAGAATCTCACGAAGAAGGGAATCGATAAGATTGCACTGTCGGAGGTTGGAAATACGTTGTTTACCTACACGATGGGAGATACGATGCAGACGCGTCTGGTGTCAAAGCACTTGTACGAAGAGTCCTTGAAGCAGACAAGCGAATCGATGGATCTCATGCTGGAGGCACCGGTTCAGTGCTATTGGCAGTATGTAAAGGCGATTGTTGACATGCCGATTTCGGACTCCGACTATATTTATACGGATCAGAGCGTACCATTCCTGTCCATCGCATTAAAAGGAATTCTGCCGATGTACGGTGATTATGTGAACTTTGAGGCGAATGAGAGGGAATACTTCTTAAAGCTGGTGGAGACGGGGATTTATCCTTCGTTCTATCTGACCTATGAGAATCCTTCTGAGTTGATCTATACCAATTCCAGCGATGTGTATACTTCGCAGTATTCGGTATATCGTGAGCAGATATTGAGTTACTACGAGGAGCTGAGACAGATTAGTGAGCTCACGCAGGACAGTATGATTGTCAATCATGAGATGACTGACAACGGCGTTACAATTGTGACCTATGACAATGGAATCAAGCTGTATATCAATTATTCTGAGACAGAACTGAAAGCAGATAACGTGACGGTTCCAGCGCTTTCGTATGTGATAGGAGGCAGTGCGGCAGATGCAGCAGGAACGGGGGTGAAGGAAGGATGAAGAACAACAGAAAAATAAAACCGGGACAGCTTGAACGCAGGGAGAATGCGATTGGCTATCTGTTCATATTACCATGGCTGATTGGAATCCTGGTGCTGGTGTTGTGGCCTATGGTGCAGTCCTTTGGATATTCGCTCAACAGGATCAGACTTTTGCCACAAGGTATGGCAAAGCTCTATGTCGGTTTTGAGAATTATAGTCAGATTTTCCTGAAAGATCCGGACTTCATTATGGGACTGGAGTCCTACCTTCTGGAAACTTTGATTGCAGTGCCGGTTATTGTGGCATTCTCACTAATCATAGCAATGCTTTTAAACCAGAAGATTTCCTGCAGAGGAATTTTCCGAATGGTATTTTTCCTTCCGATCATCATCGCCAGTGGCCCTGTTATGCAGCAGCTGGCAGACCAGGAGGCGGCCAGCATTCCTATGATGAATGTGACGATGATTGAGCAGCTTCTGGATGAGTATCTTCCGCATGTGCTCGCAGTGAGTGTCACAAGTGTGTTCAGCAACATGATTACACTGTTATGGTACTCGGGCGTACAGATTTTGATTTTCCTCGCAGCATTGCAGAAGATTGATACCTCGCTCTATGAGGCAGCGAAGATGGACGGCGGTTCTAAGTGGGAGTGTTTCTGGAAGATTACGCTTCCGACCGTCAAGCCGATGATTCTGTTAAATGTCGTCTACACAGTAATCTTTATGTCAAACAATGAGCAGAATGCATTGATTGTGTTGATTTACGACACGATGCTCTCCGCTACAGGAGGTTATGGATACGCCTCCGCGATGGCATGGTTGTATTCGGTGATTGAGTCGGCAATCGTTATCTTCTTTGCAGTACTGATTATGGGCCGCAAGGATGTATATGAGAGACGCGCGAAGAAATACCAGCGTGAGCTGAAGAAAGAGAAGCGTCTGGAAAAGAAGATCAGAAAGAGAGGTGAGAGGAATGAGCGCAACTACGCAAAGCAAAAAGAAAAGCAGCAGCGCAGACAACCTAAAAAGAGTGCTTAGTCCAGAAGGAATCTTAGGAAAGAAAACGCTGAACAGGGAGCAGATAAAATATAAAGTCAGAAAATTTATCTTTGGTTCCAAGGATACAGAAGGTGTAGGCAAGCTTGCAGCCGTATATCTGCTGTTGATCAGTATCGGGTTCGTCTATCTCTATCCGGTTCTCTACATGATCAGCAAGAGCTTTATGAATCTCAACGATTTGCTGGACACCTCGATCAACTGGATACCGAGCCAGATGTATCTTGAAAATTACAGACAGGCATTTAAATCCATGGATTACTGGAAGACGTTCCGCGATTCCATTGTGATTGCAGGGCTTCCGACATTGATCAATGTTGTGATTTGTGCCATTGTAGGATATGGGTTTGCGCGCTATGAGTTCAAGGGAAAGAAGCTTTGCATCGGATTGCTTTTGTTCTCCTTTATCCTGCCGCCGCAGGCAACGATGATGCCGACATATGTATTCTATACGGATATCGGACTGATTAATTCGATTATGGCGTTTATCGTGCCGGCGATATTGGGGCAGGGACTGAAGTCCCAGATATTTATCCTTATTTTCTTCAATTTCTTCCGCCAGATACCAAAGGTATTGATTGAGGCGGCAAAGATTGACGGGGCAGGACACTTTAAGATTTTTCGAAAGATTGCGCTTCCCTCTGCGGCACCAGCGATTCTGGTCGTGTTTCTGTTTTCGATCGTATGGTACTGGAATGAGTCATACCTGACACAGCTCTATGTAGTGGGTGCGTTTACAAGCAATGCAAATGCCTACCACTGGAGTTCACTGATTGTATCGCTCAAGAATTTTGAAAACAGCTACAACACTGCTAGAAGTGTGGCAGGAAGCGGCATGGTCGACATCAACGAATCCATCAAGATGGCTGGAACAATGCTCAGTATCTTACCGCTGCTGGTTATGTATCTCGTACTTCAGAAACAGTTTGTTGAGAGCGTTGACCGTACTGGTATCACTGGTGAATAAAAAACGAAGCGTTCTCTGCGCGGAAATGAAATAAACTGAGAATGTACGCTCTCTATTTTGTATGATATGGTTTTAATTAAATATTAAAATAAACAAGGAGGAATTAAGAATGAAAAAGAAAATGGTAAGCCTTATGATGGCGACAACTCTGGTGGCGGGCTTGCTTAGCGGATGCGGAGGAAATTCCGACGCTGGCCAGGCAAACGACAGCACAGGCACAAATGCAAGCGCAGATTCGAATACGGGTGATGCGGCGAGTGCTGGCGGTGACACAGCAAGCGCGGCAGGTGAACTTCCCGCAATGACAACAGATGAGATAACACTGACCTACATGCATTTTGACAGCGAAGCACTTGTAAACGAAGTGGCAGAGGCATTTATGGCAAAGTATCCGAATATTAAAGTAGAACCGCAGGCGTTCTCCACAGACGGATACAATGATACTTTATTGAATCTGGTACAATCCGGACAGACACCTGACTGCTTTATGATTCTGGGGAACTGCGACTTTGCACTTTCCAATGCGCTGCTTGGCGATATGACTCCATACTGGGAGGCTGATCCGGAGAATCAGAATATCCTTCCGTCCATCAACAGTGCGAAGCTTGGATATTATGGCACAGACAAGAAGCTTGCCACACCAATCAAGTTTTTCCCGGATGCAATTTATTGCGACTTGAATGTGTTTGAGACATTAAACATTGATGCGCCTTCCACAAACTGGACATGGGATGAGATGATTGATGCTTTCAAGGCAGCGACGAACACGGATGCGGGGACATACGGATTTAACCAGTTCCACTCGCTTGTTACATACTATCCGATTTCTAACGGAAATAACCTGATTGGTGAGTTTGGATGGGACGGCACAACCTATCATATGGATCAGTGGGCAGCAGGTGTAAACCAGTGGGCAGAACTTGTAAATGGAAAGTATCATGCGCCGTATGGTGATACAGATGAGATGGAAGCGTGGACAGGTGACAGAACCATGTGGGCCGCTTACACAGGAAAGCTTGGCTTCCAGATCGATGCATGGTGGACTTATCTGAATCTGTTTGACACACCGGACTACAGAAACCGTGGTATGGAGTGGGTACCTTACACGACACCGGCAAGTCAGAGCGGATATGTATTTGGCGTACTTGACTTTGGTGGCATCTCCTCTGCTACAGAGCATCCAAGAGAGGCGTATGAGCTCTTGAAGTGGATGGGATGGGGCGCTGAAGGCTGGCAGGCAAAGCTTGACGCATATCAGGATGTGGAGACCTACGCAGATCTTCCACTGTACAGACAGGCATTACCCTGCCCGATCACAACCGATGCAGAAATCTGGAAAGAGTTCCAGGAGTCCTTCTATCCGACAGCGGCAACAAGAACCTATCAGTCCGTCTATGACCCTGTAAACGGCGAGGACCTTGTCACAGCTGACGAGGATACAAAGTATGGGAAATATTTTGATGATTTCTTTGCAAACTGCAAGAATCCGATTCCGTTTGGAGACTGCCAGATTCCGGGATTCGCAGACTTCCTTGCGACTTCTTATGTCGCGGTGGGCGATACATTAGGTGTTGAGGATCAGGTTCGTCTGGAAGGCAAGAATGCAAATGACTTCGCGGCAGAACTGGAGCAGAAGGGAACTGATGCAAATAAGGCAGCCCTGGAAGCAGCTAAGGAAGCATATGCAATGATTGGTATTGAGTTAAATTATTAGTATGCATCGTTCCGCTACGTTGGCGTGTGCATCAATAAAAGGAGGGCGTTGTAATGCCCTCCTTTTATAAAAATATCTTATTCGAACACTCCTTTAAGAAAAGGTATGGGAAAGGTATGGGTGGGATAAGCATGGATAAGAAATTAGTGGCCAAAATGCTGGTGATAGTCCTTCTGACAGGAATGCTCGGCGGCTGTGGAAGCGACAGGACAGACAGCAATCATGTCAGTCAGGTGGAAAGCGGGACTGCTGTGCCAGAGGAAAGTGCTTTATCAGAAGGAGAGGCATCCTCGCCGGAAGAGCAGTCTGCGCAGCCGGATACATCATCGGCGGAAGAGGAGGAGACAGAAATGACAGAAGTGTCATATAATCGTGTGAGTGTACATGACCCTTCGGTCATTTATGACAATGGCACATATTACATCTTTGGCACGCATATGGCATGGGCAAAAAGCACGGATCTGATGAATTGGGAAAGTTTTCAGATGAATATCAATGCAGATTACGCGAAATTGTTTGGAAAAGAGTGGGAGGAGTATTGTGAGACAGCATCCAATCCCAACCTGAACGGGAACCTGTGGGCGCCGGATGTCATTTATAATCCCAATATGAGCAAATACTGTTTTTATATGAGTGTCAATGGCGATGATTGGAATTCAGTCATTGTCCTTCTCACCGCAGACAGTATTGAAGGTCCATATGAATATGTGGGACCAGTGGTGTACTCTGGTTTTAACACTGACTCGCATGACGTGAAACTCACGGATGTATATCAGGTACTTGGGGATGGCGCTGACCTGACCAGATACCAGAATGTTAAAAATACGAAACTGAACGCAATTGATCCCTGCGTCATCTTTGACGAGGAAGGTTCTCTCTGGATGGTATTTGGTTCCTGGTTTGGCGGTCTGTATATGCTCCGGCTCGATGAGAATACAGGCCTCCGCGATTACAATACGATATATGAAACGATACCAAACGAACAGGATGCCTATTATGGGTATAAGGTGCATGGGGGATTTGGTGTGTCAGGGGAAGGCCCCTATATTATAGAGCGGGATGGATATTATTATCTGTTTGTCTCTTACGGCGGACTGGTGGCAGACGGCGGCTATCAGATCAGGGTATTCCGATCGGAAAACATCACGGGACCTTATGTGGACGAAGCGGGAAACAATGCAGTCTACACAAAAGAATGTAATGACCTGTTTGAGAAAGTCGGCGTTCGTATCATGGGTTCTTATGACTGGACGGGAAACCGTGAGATTCGTGTCGCACAGGGACATAACTCTGCTTATGTGACAGAAGATGGTGAGATTTTTATGGTATATCATTCGCGCTTTGCAGGCGGCAAGAACGGTATTACGGAGGCTCACGAAGTGCGGGTGCAGCAGCTTTTTGTGAATGAGGACGGATGGCTTGTCGCAGCGCCCTATGAATATGCAGGCGAGAAGATTAGCGAGACAGGATACACTATGGATGAGATGTGTGGTGATTATGAGTTTGTCATTCACACACCGACGACATATTATCAGACAGCAGGCAGCAAGACGCTGGGGATCATGCAGCCATCGAACATAACATTAAATGAGGACGGTACAGTGACGGGGGAACTAGAGGGACAGTGGACATATGAGGACGGCACGCCTGACATGACCATCACTGTCGGTGGTGTGACCTACAAGGGCGTCTTTGTGAAAATGCCGAGTGAACAGCTCTATTTTAATCCGAATGAGCGCAAAGTTGTCATGACTTTTACAGTCCTGGGTGACAATGTGACAGCATGGGGAAGTAAATAGATTTTGGTAGAAAAGGTACTGGAAACGGTGCCTTTTTGTTTTGCGTAAAATTTAAATTTTGTCTGTACAATTAATATACATCGTACTATAATATTATTAGTTGAGTCCCATAGAGATTTGTACAATATGTACTTGTGAGCTTGCGTATCGATGCGGGATTGTGCAATTTAATCTATGAGACTGCCAAGGAGTTGAAGATCTGGTAAGACATGATATAACCGACATTAAATTTTTAATGCCGGTTATCGTTGATTTATCGTGTATAATAAGAAATGAAATGAGTGAGGATGATATGGAAAGCAATCGTATCTTGTCAAAGATTGAGGAAAATGTAGCGAAGGTGATGATTGGAAAAAAGGAAGTCACAAGACTGCTTCTGGCTTCTCTGGCAGCGGGAGGCCACGTACTGCTGGAGGATGTGCCGGGAACGGGGAAGACTGTACTTGCGCGGGCGCTTGCAAAGTCAATGGGATGTGCGTTTGAGAGAGTACAGTTTACACCAGATCTGCTTCCAAGCGATGTGACAGGACTGTCATTTTTTAGTCAGGAAAAGGGCGCGTTCACCTTCAAAGAAGGGCCTGTTTTTACCAATATACTGCTGGCGGATGAGATTAACCGCGCTACGCCGAGGACGCAGTCAAGCCTTCTCGAGTGTATGGCGGAAGGGCAGGTGACGGTGGACGGGGAGACAAGAATCCTGGAGGTGCCGTTTTTTGTCATAGCCACACAGAATCCGGTGGAGACAATCGGGTGTTTTCCGCTGCCGGAAGCGCAGCTCGACCGTTTTATCATGAAGATACATATGGGAGCACTGAGTGAGACGGAGGAGCGCCAGATGATAGACCGGTTTATCAACGCCGAGCCGCTTGCAGGGATTGAGGCCGTATGCAGTGCAGAAGAGATCAGGAAACTGCAGGGGATGTGCCGTCAGGTGTACGTGCATGACGATCTGCGCAATTATATTGTGGCGCTGGTGCAGGCGACCAGAAAAAACAAAGCGGGTGTGAGTCCGAGAGGGACGCTGGCACTTCTGCGCGCCTCACAAGGCTATGCGCTGGTGCAGGGACGGGATTATGTCGTGCCGGAGGATATTAAGGATGTGGCGCATAATGTGCTGTGCCACAGGCTGATTGGTGAGTTTGACGATATACAGAAGTCATCGGCGGTTACCGGGATTTTGAACAGCATCGAACTGCCGACAGAGGATTGGAAGGCGAAGCGATGATTACTGTTTTTTTGCTTGGAGTGCTGCTTGTCGGCGTTCTGTGGAAATTGTACTATCAATATCAGTGGGCGAGGGAAGTCACCGTAAAGCTGTGGTTTGAGACGGATGCGGTGTATGCCGGGCAGGAGACAAAACTCTATGAGGTGATCGAAAATAGAAAAAGGATGCCGGTTCCTGTGCTGGAGGTTGGTTTTCACACGAGGAAGGAGCTTGATTTTGCTGAGGTTGAGAATACCAATGTCAGTGATTATCTCTATAAAAGGGATGTGTTTTCGGTGCTGGGCAGACAGAAAATTACCAGGGAGATACCCGTGAAATGTACAAAACGCGGGAAGTATCTGGCAAGCGATGCGGACATCACAACACACACTTTATTATATAGGAAGCATTACAGTAAAGCGATTGCGACAGAGGCGGAAATCTATGTGTATCCCAAAATGACAGATGTGTCGGAAATAGTGACCGTGTGCGAGCGCATGCTGGGAACACTCCAGTGTGCGAAAAGACTTTATGAGGACCCGTTTGCATTCCGCACCATCCGGAATTATACCACAGACGACCCCATGAAAACAATCAACTGGAAGGCGAGTGCAAAGACTGGTTCCCTCATGGTCAACACCTTTGACTCGGCACAGTCCCAGAAAGCGATGATTTTTCTGGATGTGGAGGATACAGGTATTTTAAAATACGAGGACCTCGTGGAGGAGAGCATCGCTCTGGCGGCAACGATTATGCGCAGACTGATGCGGCAGAATATCGAGGTTGGATTTGTATACAACGGGAAAAACGGCGAGGTGTTTCTGCCGGCAAACAACAGGGGAAATCGCATTGTTTTTGAGCGTCTGCTCGCAGAGTATGACAAGGAAGACGGTGCGGGAGATTTTAGACAGCTTATCACGGATTTATTTTCTGATCTGTTTGTACAAAAACCACTCTCTGAGGACACGCTCCTTGTGTTCGTCACAAAAAACTGGAATGACCAGATGAGGACATTGATCGGGGAGTGCGTTGGCGAGTATCAGACCCTGGTCATTGTGCCGGTTTACAGGGGAGAGAGACATGGCCTGAAAGATTCTGCAAAGAGTAGAGACAATATCTGTGTACTGATTAAGGAGGTGGAGCGGACATGATCCTGGGTCGATGCCTGAAAGGGATGGAATATCTTCATTCAGCCCTCTTTTTTGCAATGTTTGTTCCATTGGTTTATGCCGTGACGGAGTGGTCTGATCCCGCAGGCACGGGTGTGTTATATCTCAAATGCCTTTTAATCATAATTTCGGTCATTGTCACAGAGCGGGCGGCAAAGCGGCTAAAAAGTTTTGTTCTCTATGTTGTGGTCTGTGTCCTGCTTCTGGCTGGAATTGGTTGTATCACTGGATTGATCGCGTATTTTTCAGGAGAGAAGGGGCATTTTGAATCGCATGAGGTCTGTTATTGCGCTGTAATGCTTGCAGAGACGTTTTTTATTGTCGTGAAGCGTTTTGCAGACAGAGTCAAGGCTGCAAAATGGGAGAGAGAGGAACCACTGGCGGCTAAGCGAATCAGTTTTTTAGACGCCCCGGCATGTTCGCTTGTGTGGTATTTTGTCGTGTTTTATCTGCTGGGGATTTGCCTGAATGCAAGGCTCTTGTGCGATATTGCCCTTTTTAGCGCCATCGTATATACGTTTCTTGCGCTGGTCTATGAATATTTTGGTGCGACCATGGCATATTTGGAGATGAACAGGCGTACCAGAGGGATTCCGCGACGGCGTCTGTACGGGGTGAGCTTTTCAATGCTTCTGATCTTTGCAGCATTTCTGTTTGCGGGAATGATGCCGGCAGTTTTTCTGTCAGGTTTGCGGCAGTACACCGATATCCGTGACTGGTTTGAGGGCGTGGAGCTGATGCCTTATGAATATGAGAGCGATGCTGCTTTTCAGCCGCCGGCTGCAGGTGGACCGGGGTGGATGGAGCTTTTGGATGACGGGGAGCCGGCCCCGGAGCCTTCCATGGTTGTAAGTGCGGTATTTTGGGCAATCGGTGCCGCGTGTGTGGCGGCTTTTTTGTATGGTGTCTTTCAGATGATCAGGCAAATACTTCGGGATTTCCGCAATAGCCGTGACGAGAATGGAGACCTCGTCGAGGAGATTGAGGATGACCAGAATATGAGACAAAGAGAGGAACTTTTTAACAGGAAAGGACGACGCGGTGCAGAGAGTGAGGCAGAGCGTATCCGGCGCAGATACCGCAAGATGATACGAAAGCACAGGAAAGAGAGACCAGCGCCGTATGAATCGCCGTCGGAGATTGAGGAGTATGCCGGATTGAAAAGTGATGAACAGATGCAGCAGCTTCACAGGCAGTATGAGGAAGTGCGATACGGTAAATGATAAAAAAAGTTTTAAATTCTGTTATTAACTTGCGAAAAAGCGGAAATTGGATTAATATAGAAATAATATAGCAAAGTAGTTTTTGTAATAACAAATGGAAACGTTACAGGAACAGAGCGAGAGACCAGACAGGATTGCGAAAGAGGTTATTGAATGAATCGTAAGAAAAAAAGAGGTGGGACCGAGGTGGCATTCCGGCCGCAGACCATTATTGAAGCCAGATACGACCTCGACAGAAGGCAGAATGATATCTTGGATATCCTGCTTGGGATTGTCGGTGAAGGGGATGACACGGAGGAGAACACGCGCTATGAGATTAATATCGGTGATGTGAAGCACCTCTATAATCTTCAGGATGAATCCAATGCCTACAATTATCTGCAGAAGGCTGTAAAAAAATTCGAGGGGCTTGGTTTCCGTCTGAAAGAGGACGAAGGAACGGATATTTATTACCCGTGGTTCAGCAAAATTAAGTACCAGAAAAAGCGCGGCGATGAGGGCCGGAGCAAGATTGTGCTCGATCTTCACCCCGAAGTCAAGGAAATGATTATGTCCGCAAAACAGGGGGCATACTACCGGATCGAATATCCGCTGAATCTCACCAAGAAATACTCAAAGCGGCTCTATTATCTGCTGAAAGACAAGGAGACCTTTAACGGAGGTGTCTTTGTCATCGCGTTTGATGAGCTCCGCAAGATGATGAAGATACCGGATTCCTACGCAAACGGAAATGTCAAGCGGGAGATTCTCGATAAGCCTTATGAGGAGATCAACGGAAACACGGATATCTCTTTTGAGTACGAATTAATTCACGAAAAGCTGCCAAGCGGGCAGAGAGGTATCAGCGCAGTCCGCTTCAAGGTAAAGCGCGTGAAGAGAAACCGCACGATTGTCGAGTATGAGACGATTGAACAGAACGGTGAATCGGTGATAGCCACAGAGGATGAGCAGGAGATTATCGATCTTTTCGACTGCACGCTCAAGGAGGCAAAAGATATCCTGCGCACAGCAAAATCAAACGACCGCACACACGAACAATTGACGGAGATTTTAACGTATACACTCAAAAAGCAAGTCGAGAATAAAGTAGGGTATGTGCTTACCATCCTGAAAAACGGATACAATGAGCCGACAAGGCTCAGCGGGGAGAAAAAAGGTTCTGCGTGGAACAACAAGGATTTGGATACCGCTTACTCACAGATGAATTTTGCGGATCTGGAGAAGCAGATTTTATCGAATTAGATGGACGGAGGCTTAAAGTGGAGCGCTTACAGGCGGTGAATATTGCAAGCTCATATGGAAAGAAGAAGGTGCTCTGGAGTGTGAATATCACAGCTGGCGCAGGACAGTGTGTCGGTATCGTAGGGACAAACGGCTGCGGAAAATCGACGCTGTTGAATATCCTTGCCGGATTGAGAAAAGCGGATGCCGGGGATATTTATTTTGATGGCAGTCACGCGCAGGGCAGACAGCCTTTTATCAACTATGTGGGTTATGTACCACAGGAGAGTAATCTGATACCAGAGTTGAGTGTGATGGATAACTTGCGTTTGTGGTATCAGGATGCGGGCATGCTGAGACAGTCGCTTGAGCAGGGATTTTTGAGGGCGCTTGGCGTTGAGCAGATGAGCCGCTTAAAGGCGGGAATGCTTTCGGGTGGGATGCGCAAGCGCGTGAGCATCGGATGCGCACTGGCGGGCAATCCGCCGATTCTGCTGTTGGATGAGCCGGATGCGGCACTGGATCTCCCGGGAAAGGCAGACATCAGACAGTATCTTTGCATGTATAAGCAGATGGGGGGCACAATTCTTCTCGCCACACATGATGAGATGGATTTGGATTTATGTGACAGCGTATATGCTCTCTGCAAGGGTGTGAGCAAAGAGATTGACAGAACGTTGAGAGGACAAAATTTGCTGAATCAAATAAAGGAGTAGAGTGAATTGGAAGAAAATAATAAAAATGGGACAAATGCAGAGCGTTCTGGCAGTGAAGGTCTGTTGTACGGTGCAGAGTCGCACGAGGAAGTAAAAGAGGGTGGAAATTCCCTGGCATACAGTGCTGAATCACAATCTCAGGATACTGCAGTCATCAACTCAGTGCATTTGGACAAATCGCCAGAATCAAAGAATCAGGATATGGTGCCAGTGCAGTTAAGAAAGACATCAGAACCTGAACATCAGGATTCAGCTCCTGTACAGTTGGAGAAATCGTCCAGCATAGAATCTCCGACTGCGCAGTCATCGCCCAGCCCGTTTTATCAGCCTGAAAACAGCCAGCCGATGGGGCAGAATCCGTATATTCAGCCGATGGACGGAAACCTGATGAATCAAAATCCAGCGGGCTTTGGTCCGATACAGGTTCCGCCGCCAATCTTGGGTGTACCGGAATCGAAGCCAGAGAAAAAAAAGACCGGCCTTGTGGTTGGCGTGTTGTGCGCAGTGGCAGTGCTCATTGTCATCGCAGCCGGCGGTCTTTTATTCAAATCACTTCTGGGCGGAGGAGATCCCAGGGCACAGCTCGCCAAAGGGATGGCAAACATGGCAAAGGAGATGGCGGCATATCAGAGTTCGGTGGCCAGGGATATTGATTTTGCCGCATTAAACCAGTTGAAGGATACGAGTCCGATACATACCAGGATTGATATGTCCTTTACGGATCCCAATTCTACGGGAAGTATTGACAATATTGCAGTCACGCTGGATGGAGTCACGGACTATCAGAAAGAGATGGCAGAGTACAATGTGAGCGTTGGCGCATTTGGGTTCAAGATGAACGTCGCCAGTATTGTCGCTGCTGACAATACGTTGTATTTGAGTGCCCCTCTGGTTTTTCAGAAGGAGGTATACAGTCTTGAACTGACAAATCTTGGAAGGGATTTTAATAAGTCTGCATGGTCCGGCCTGTTGGGCGAGACACTGCCGGAGGATTATTCGCTGACATTGTTTGGTGATAATGCGGCGTCCGTTGACAGCGGGGGATCGCTTGTGGATAGTGAGCTTGAAAAGATTTTTGGCAGACAGGGTGTAACTTTTGCGGAATCCATAACATTTGAGGCGATCGGGCAAAAGCGTGAGTTTTCGTTTGATGGCACGGTTGCGGAATATGGCGGTGTACGGGTTACGATGGATAAGGATGCATATAATGAAGCCATAGAAGCGATGAAGAATGATATTCTTGCAAGTGACTATTATATTGACATAGTGAAAGAATACGAGACCGTATACGGCAGTGATTTTGACGAGTTTAAGGCGGAGATGGACAGTGTCATCGAGCAGATTTTCGGGATAAGATATGAGCAGGATGTCGTCATCGATTTTTACATGGATAAAAAAGGGCGGATTGTCAATATCTCGACCCCGCAGGATATCGCGGTCTCCAGTGAGTACTCCGATGTCGACTCGTTTGCGATCGATATCGATTTTTCGGGGCAGGAGCGCACACTGGATTCTATTGAGGGCGGTATTTATGTGCAGTCCGGAGATGAGATTCTGTTTATGGAAATATCGAGGAAGGCAGCGATTACAGATGATTTTTATGACGAAGATTTGACATTGCGCATTCAGGAGAGCAGCAGTGACGATGAGATTACTTTCTGGTATACAAACCAGTGGGGATATCAGGATCATACCTTTGATCTGCAGATGCTGTTGGAAGTGCCTGACAGCAGTGTGGGAGTTCGTGCAGACGGTGCCTTTACGGATATTGTGAAAGGGGAGAGATATACCTTTGAGCTGAATCACGGCACAATAACGATCGATGGGGAAGACCTGCTGCTGATGACAGGATCCATTACGACGGAGCCGACAGAAAACACCATCGAAGTGCCTGAAAATGCGACGAATATTCTTGAAATGAGTTCAGGAGAAATCAGCAGCCTGTTATATGACATGCTATATTAGTGGATATGAATAAGAAAATCAAAACCATTTGGTTACAAACGGAATATAAGAGGGCAGCTGTCATGCTGCCCTCGATTTTAAAGAGAGCGATGGTATTAGCGGCTGTGTGTGTGACAGCCGCCAGTATGATTGCTTTTTGTGCAGGTAGTTTGCAGCGTCACAGTGAAGATGCGCATAAGCTTAGAGTGGGCTATACGGCAGAGGAGAATCAGATTACAGCCTTGGCTGTCGCATATGTACAGGGCATGGAGTCCGTCAAAAGCATCTGCAGCTTTGAGGCCGTCACAGAGCAGGAGGGAAAAAAGCTGTTGGAGTCTGGAGAGCTTGCGGCACTGATTGTACTTCCAGACGATGTCATCAATGAGATCCTGTCGGGAAGTAATACACCGGCGGCATTGTATCTGCCGGAAAAAAATAACGGGGGTGTATCAGGCGGAGGTCTGAGCGCGGTGGGAAGTATGCTCTTTGAGGAGCTTGCCGCGGCAGGCGTGGGTATGCTTGGCACAGCACAGGCTGAAATCTATGCGTCTGATGCTGTCTTTCAGAAGCTTTCCGTGGAATATGAGGATGGGGAGCTGCAGTCTGTGTATGATGCGATTAATCGTTTTAACCTGACTGTTGCTATGGACAGAGAGAAGTTATTTCGAACAAGAACCCTTTCCTTAACCGAAAATGACACATATGCCGTCTATTATGGAAGTGCATTTCTGACCGTGTATGTGATGCTTGCCGGACTCTTCTTTGGCGGGTTCTGCAAGCGGAGCAATCTGCAGCAGACGATGGCCGACAGACGCGTGGGTGTGAGCTATGCGGCGCAGCTTGCAGCCAGGTGCCTTGCGGGCAGTATGCTGATGTTTGTGGTGTCGCTGCTTCCGTTTCTGCTGCTTTTGATACCACGGGTAAGACAACGGTTGACCGTGACGGTGACGTTAGCGGGAATCATCAGTCTGGTATGGATCCTTTTGTTCATGACAGTCTATTTTATGATGCTTTATCAAATTGTGGAGAAACGCGAGTCGGCGCTGGTGGCCATCGGAATATTGACAGTGCTTTTTGCGTATCTGTCAGGCTGTTTGATTCCGTCAGTGCTATTGCCTGAGACAGCAGCATTGATCGGGAAGTTTCTACCGGCGGCAATGATTAAAAGGGGTTTTACGATATTGCTTACAGGTGATACACAGTCATTTTCCTATGTGACCGCAGGACTTTGTGCATGGGGGATGTGTCTGTTTGGGTGTACAATATTGTCAATGCGGATCGGAGAACGCAACAAGTCAGTGGCAGGCGCAGGGCGGACGGCTTCGCAGATTCGCGTGCCAACGCTTGGCATGGTGATGTTTCGCCGTCTTCTGCACAGAAAGAGTATGTGGATTAGTATGGGCTTTCTCGCTGTGCTGTCCGCAGTTATCATCCATGTGGAACAGGGATCAATAACGCAGATCAAAGCAGCTGTCTATGATGCTTCAGGGGAGTATATGGATGTGCTTGGAGCGTATGACGGACTCGTATGTTTTGAGCGGTATGAGAGTGACGAGGCGGTTCAGCGCGCGGTGCAGAAGGGGGATGTGGAGTGTGGCTATGTCCTTCCGGAAACTTTGACAGAGGACATCATTGCCATGCGTGCAGACAGGGAGATTCTGATTTATCGGGATGCGGACGCTGTGGCGGTGCCTGTCGTAAATGAGATTTTATTTGAGCGGATTTTCCGACAGGCGTCGCTGAAATGGTTTGGGGACTACATTTCACAAAATGAGATATTAAGAAAACAGGAAACGGATGCCAAACGTCTGCGTGAGACTGCAGAGGATTGCTTTCAGAGGATGCTTCTGGAAAATACGACGTTTCGATTTGAAATTAAAAGGCTGGACACCGGTAACAACAGTGAAATCGATGCGGAAAACCGCACAGTATATCCTGTGTATATGGCTGCTGTCACCGCGGTGGTTTTGTGTGTACTGCAGGGGATTGTGCAGGTGACCATCGATGTGAAGGCGCACAATTTTTATAAGAGAAACAGATTGACAATGTCTGTGCTCACAGTGGTACTGCCAGTGATGCTGGGAGTGCTGTGTGCGTTCCTGATAATCGTGGCTGCGATGAAATAATTATCAACACGATTAAACCTATTGACTTTGTAGGATATAAATGTTATAAATGAGTATAGAAAATGAAATCGGTGATAATAAGAAATCGGGAGGAAAGTTATGACCATATCGACAAAAGGACGCTATGCATTGAGAATCATGCTGGATTTGGCGGGTCATATAGGGGAGACGATAAAACTCAAAGAGATTGCATCCAGACAGGAGATATCTGAGAAATATATGGAACAGATTATTGCAGTGCTGAACAAGGCGGGATATGTGCGCAGCACGCGCGGGGCACAGGGCGGTTATCAGCTCGTGAAGGCGCCAAAGGATTACACAGTCGGTATGATTCTCAGGCTGACGGAGGGGCCGCTTGTTCCTGTTGAGTGTCTTTCTGAGAATGCGCTGCCCTGTGACCGCGAGGGCAAATGTGCCACGGTCGAAGTGTATCGGCGCATTTATGAGGCCGTAAACAATGTCATAGACACAATCACGCTGCAGGATCTGATTGAGATTGAGCATGAGAAGACGGCAGATAATTACGTGATATAAAGTTTAATCTGAGGAGGAGAATGAAATGATTTATCTTGATAATGCGGCGACAACGAAAGTGTCAGAGGAAGTTTTTGAGGCGATGAAGCCGTATTTTTGTGAGCAGTATGCAAATCCATCTGCTATCTACAGTTTTGCTGGCAAGTCCATGAAGGCGGTGGACGAGGCGCGCAGAAATATCGCAGACCTGATTGGTGCGCAGCCCAATGAAATCTATTTTACGGCTGGCGGCAGTGAGTCTGACAACTGGGCGATCAAGGCAGCAGCAGAGGCATATCAAACAAAAGGAAAGCACATTATAACATCCACAATCGAGCACCACGCGGTTCTGCACACTTGTCAGCATCTGGAGAAACAGGGGTATGAGGTCACTTATGTGAATGTGGACGAGGACGGTGTGATCAAACTTGATGAGCTTGAGGCCGCAATCAGGCCAGACACGATTCTGATTACCATTATGACAGCAAACAATGAGATTGGCACGATACAGCCGATAAAGGAGATTGGTGCCCTTGCAAAGAAGAAGGGAATTCTTTTTCACACAGATGCGGTTCAGGCATACGGGCATATTCCGCTAAACGTGGATGAGCAAAGCATTGACATGCTCAGTGCCAGCGGTCACAAATTCCATGGACCAAAAGGAATCGGGATTCTATATATTCGAAAAGGTGTTCGCGTTGGTTCCTTTGTACATGGCGGCGCACAGGAGCGCTCACGTCGGGCCGGAACACACAATACTCCCGGCATCGTAGGAATGGGGGCGGCGGCGCTGCTCATGGCAGATCGTCTTCAGGAGCGGTCGGCAAAGGAGACTGAACTGAGGGATTATCTGATCAGGAGGGTGCTTGCGGAAGTGCCATACAGCAGATTGAACGGCCATAGAACGGACAGACTTCCAAACAATGCCAACTTCTGTTTCCGCTTTATTGAGGGCGAGTCGCTGCTGATACTGCTTGACCAGCAGGGAATTTGCGCTTCCTCTGGTTCGGCCTGCACATCGGGTTCGCTTGACCCGTCTCATGTGCTTCTGGCGATCGGTCTGCCGCATGAGATTGCACATGGATCGCTGCGGCTGACGCTCTCGGAGGAAATTACAAAAGAGGATATCGATGTTACAGTCGATGCAATCAAAACAATCGTGGAGCGGCTTCGTTCCATGTCACCATTATACGAAGATTTTTGTAAAAAAGGGGAGGTATAAGCATATATGTACAGCGAGAAGGTGATGGATCATTTCAACAATCCGCGCAATGTGGGGGAGATTGAGAATCCAAGCGGGGTAGGAACTGTTGGAAATGCGAAGTGCGGGGATATCATGCGCATGTATCTCGATATTGACGATAACGGTATCATACAGGAGGCAAAGTTCAAGACCTTTGGCTGTGGTGCAGCCGTGGCCACCAGCAGCATGGCGACAGAGCTTGTGAAGGGCAGGACCGTCCAGCAGGCACTCGAAGTGACTAACAAGGCAGTCATGGAGGCACTTGACGGGCTGCCGCCAGTGAAGGTACACTGTTCGTTACTTGCCGAGGAGGCGATACACGCGGCGCTATGGGATTATGCGGAGAAGAATAACATCACGATCGAGGGGCTGGAAAAGCCTGTCAGCGATATTGAAGAAAAAATAGAAGAAGACTATTGAGGATATTCAAAATCCGGTTCGCGTAAGAACCGGATTTTTTATGCCTGCAAAAATTGTTACATAACTTTCACAAAAAATACATAAAATTGATTGATAACAGCGACAATTTGCACTATACTATTATGTAAGTGTAACAAAGTCTCTAACACAAATATCCAAAGGAGGACAAAGGATGAAATATGTGATTTTGGGCGGAGTAGCGGCCGGAACAAAAGCAGCGGCAAAGCTGAAGCGCCTCGACCGGCAGGCGGAGGTGCTGATCTTTACAAAAGGTGCAGATATTTCCTATGCAGGCTGCGGACTGCCATATTATATCGGTGGTGACATTGCGTCCAGAGAGGCGCTGATTGTGAATTCACCGGAGAAGTATGCAGGACTTACAGGTGCACAGGTGCAGATTGGATGTGAGGCAATCGGAATCGAAAGTGACAGAAAAGAGGTGTCTATCCGGCGCACAGATGGAAGTGTGTTTGTGGAAACTTATGACAAGCTGATTATTGCGACAGGGGCGGCGCCTTTTGTTCCGCCAGTGGAAGGAGTTGGATTACCAGGGGCATTCTGTGTGCGCACGCCGGATGACGCGGTGGCAATCCGCGAGTATGCCGAGAAGAACAGGTGCCGCAGGGCGGTTGTCTGCGGTGCGGGATTTATCGGATTAGAGGTGGCAGAAAACCTTGTCGCGATGCATATGGAAGTGACAGTGATCGATGCGGCACCGCAGATTATGCCAAACGCGTTTGATGAGGATATGGCTGGATATGCGAAACGCCAGCTCAAGGCAAATGGCATGCGCGTGCTTACATCTGTGAGCCTCAAAGGAATAGGCGGAACCGATCATGTCGAGAGCGTCAATACAGACAGCGGCATTTTGCCGGCAGATATCGTAATCCTTGCGATCGGTGTGCGCCCGGCCACCGCATTTTTAAACAATTCCGGAATCGAGATGTTTAAAGGCACTGTCATTGTGGATGAGAATATGCAGACAAATCTTCCTGATATCTACGCAGTTGGCGACTGTGCGATGGTAAAGAATGCGATAACCGATCAGCCACAGTGGTCAGCGATGGGATCGACGGCCAATCTTGCCGCCCGCGCGATGGCAAAGAAAATGTATGATAAAGGAACAGGATACCGCGGATGCCTTGGAACAGGTGTCGTGCGCCTGCTTCCCACACTGAACGGCGGCAGGACCGGGCTTACACAGGAACAGGCAGCATCTGCCGGCATCGAGGCGACATCTGTTGTCTGCATTCTCGACGATAAGGCGCATTACTATCCAGGGGCATCATCCTTTATTGTCAAACTGACAGCGGAGACAAAGAGCCGCAGGCTTCTCGGCATTCAGGTATTGGGTGCGGGTGCGGTTGACAAGATGGTTGATATCGCTGTGACAGGGATTTATCAGGGAATGAAGCTCGATGAGTTTGACACGATGGATTTCGCTTATGCACCGCCATTCTCCACCGCAATCCACCCATTTGTCACAGCGTGTTACATATTAGAGAATAAGCTTGACGGCGTGATTGATAGTATGAGCCCGTCAGAGTACGCATCTGGTGCAGCAAAAGAATATACCATTCTGGATGCACAGCCAGCGCCGGCGATTCCCAACGCGCGCTGGATCGATCTCTCCAAAGTGGTGGAGCCGATTGCGGATTTGGATAAGGATGCGAAGCTGCTGCTCGTGTGCGCAAAGGGGAAGAGAGGGTACTTTTTGCAAAACCGCTTAAAGGCCCTGGGGTATACCAACACGCTCGTTCTTGAGGGTGGTGTCACATTTAATGAAGTGAGGGTGCCGCGCAATGGAAAGAAGCTGTCTCCAGAGGAGATCAAGCGCGTAAAAGGTCTGGGATGCCTGCAGGATAAACGTTATGACGATATCTTTAATGTCCGTGTGATCACCAGAAACGGCAAGATTACAGCGGAGGAGCAGAAAAAGATTGCCGAGGCGGCAGAGCGGTACGGAACAGGTGAGGTGACGATGACCACGCGTCTGACACTGGAAATCCAGGGAGTTCCGTATGACAGGATTGAGGATGTGCGTGAATTCCTGGCTGAGGCAGGGCTGGAGACAGGCGGCACAGGCTCCAAAGTCCGTCCCGTCGTATCCTGCAAGGGAACGACATGTCAGTATGGTCTGATTGACACGTTCTCTCTCTCGCAGAAAATGCATGATTTGTATTTCAAGGGATATCAGGATGTGGCACTTCCGCACAAATTTAAGATTGCAGTCGGCGGCTGCCCGAATAACTGTGTGAAGCCGGATTTGAACGACTTGGGAATCATCGGACAGCGCGTGCCGGAGATTGATCTGTCAAAGTGTCGTGGCTGTAAGGTGTGTCAGGTGGAGAAGGGATGTCCGATTCATGTGGCACAGATGGCGGACGGCAGGATTCACATTGATTCAGAGGCGTGCAACCACTGTGGCAGATGTATTGGAAAATGCCCGTTTGGCGCAGTGAATGAGTCCGCAGCGGGATACCGGATTTATGTCGGTGGACGCTGGGGCAAGAAAGTGGCGCAGGGACATATGCTGGATAGAATTTTTACTTCCGAGGAGGAAGTGATCGATATGGCAGAGCGTGCGATCCTGTTTTTCCGCGATGAAGGACGCTCCGGAGAGCGCTTTGCAGACACAATCGACAGGCTTGGCTTTGACTATGTCCAGGATAAGCTGCTCAACAGTAAGATTGACCGCGAACAGGTTTTGAAGAAGACAGTAGTAGGAGGAGCAACCTGCTAATCAACTGTTAAACGATATTTTTAAGGAGGAATAAAGAAATGGACAAGAAACGCAACATTATTGTAGGACAGTCAGGAGGACCGACATCTGTGATTAATTCCAGTCTGGCAGGCGTGTACAAGACTGCCAAGGAGAGAGGATTTCACAAGGTGTATGGTATGCTGCACGGGATTCAGGGATTTTTGGATGAACAGTATGTGGATTTGTCCACACAGATTCATTCAGATATGGACATTGAGCTCTTGAAGCGTACCCCTTCAGCCTTTCTGGGATCTTGTCGCTATAAGCTGCCGGAAATCCACGAAAATCCCGATATCTACGACAAAATTTTTCACATACTGGATAAGCTGGATATTGAGACTTTTATCTACATCGGCGGAAACGACTCTATGGATACCATCAAAAAGCTGTCTGACTATGCGATTATAAAAGGTCATTCGCAGAAGTTCCTTGGCGTGCCCAAGACGATTGACAATGATCTTGCGCTCACGGACCACACGCCTGGTTTTGGAAGTGCAGCAAAGTATATTGCAGCGTCCACCAAAGAAGTGATTCGCGATGCGCTGGGACTCACCTACAACAAAGAGATGATCACGGTGATCGAGGTTATGGGACGCAATGCGGGGTGGCTTACGGGAGCGACAGCACTGGCCAAGACAGAGGAGTGTGACGGGCCGGACCTGATTTATCTTCCAGAGGTTCCGTTTGATATTGATAAATTCCTGAAAAAGGTGCAGGAGCTGTTAAAGAAGAAAGAGTCAATTGTCATCGCCGTGTCAGAGGGGATTAAGCTCGCGGATGGCAGATATGTGTGTGAGCTGTCAGGCGGCGCAGACTATGTCGATGCATTTGGCCATAAGCAGCTTCAGGGGACGGCAGCGTATCTGGCAGGATATCTCGGCGCAGAGATTGGATGCAAGACGCGCAGTATTGAGTTTTCTACACTGCAGAGAAGTGCATCTCACATGGCTTCGCGCGTTGACGTAAACGAGGCATTTATGGTGGGAGGTGCCGCTGTAAAAGCTGCAGACGAAGGCGATACAGGCAAAATGGTAGTCATCGACCGCGTTTCAGACGATCCGTACATGAGCGCTGCCGGTATCTATGACGTGCACCGCATCGCAAACAATGAGAAAGTGGTTCCGAGAAACTGGGTGAACAGAGAAGGAAATTATGTGACCAATGAGTTTATCAACTACATTGAGCCGCTGATTCAGGGCGATTACCAGCCGTTTATGGTAAACGGTCTGCCACAGCATCTTGTTCTCAAGAAGAAGTAGGAAAGCGAATAAAAATGTCAGGCACCCATTGTGCAAATGTTGTTTACGCAATGGGTGTTTCTCTTACTGTTCACGCATCGATTGAAGCAGGGGAATCATGCGCCAGGCTGATAAAAACACATAGCGCTGTCGGAATATTGACGCATCAAAATGCAGGTAGTATAATATTCTGGGGAATGGTAAGCAATACGGAGGGGAAAATCTAATGAAAAACAGGAAAAAATCGATACAGGAAGTGATATATGTAATTGTGCTTTTGATCGCTATGATGATACTGCTTCACTGGTATACGACACAGAATAGTGTGCGCATGGAAGAGCGGAACAAAAATTATGCGGCAGACTCAGCGCGCCAGACAACAACGCGCATCAACGAGAAGATGAACAATGCGCTGGAGTTGATTCATACATATGCGCATTTTGTCAGTGAGGGTTTGAAAGAACCTGTGATCGACGAACAACTGTTGAAAGAGATAGAACAGAATGCACTGTTTGATGCGGTGTTATTCACGGATTCCGATGGAATGAACCATACTTCCGATGGGCGCACTTCGGATGCCTCCGAACGGGATTATTATCAAAATGGAATGAGGGGAGAGAGCGGCATCGCCGTTATATTGGACTCCTATTTTTTCAACGAAACGATGGTGAGTTTTTATGCTCCAATTCGGTATAATGGTGAGATAATCGGTGTGTTGAGAGGTTCTTATCTCGCGGAAGAGTATCTCAAGGATATGCTGTCCACCACCTATTTTGGCGAGGCGGCAGATGTGTATCTGTGCATGGCAAATGGAAGAGCCATAGCGAGTTCCAATGGCAATATCTATGAGGAAAACCTGATTGATACACTGGTGGAAAATGGAGTGATTGACAGTGCAACAGCCCGCGATACGGCAGGTATCTTTGAACATGGTGGAGAGGGCGCCTTTATTTGTGACGCAGACAGCAAAACAGACAACATCTGTGTGATGCATCTTACGAACAGCGATTTTGTTCTTGTGCAGACATTTCCAAAGAATGTTACCCAGAGTATGATCAGGGTGGAAAACCTGCTGGGAATCCAGTTGGAAGCCATGCTGATTGGATTGTTTGTCATCTATATTATTGCATTGCTGGTTCGGGCAAAAAGAGAGAAGATGCTGTTGGAGAAAGAAAATCGGGAGATGGGGTATATTATCAGTGGTATCACGACCTTGTTTGCCCGCTTTGCCATGGTTGACTTTACGGCTGGTTCCTATCAGTATCTGGCGGGAACGGCTCCGGCGGACAGCAAGTTTGCGACCAGCGGTAAGTATCAGGAGCTGGCAAGTCATCTGTGCGCTATGCAGATGAACGAAAATGACCGCATGGAGATGCGGGAGTTCTTAGATCGGGAGACCATTGTTCGTTCTTTGTCAGAACATAATGATGTGCGTTTTGAGGGTCATGTGATGCAGAATGGCCATCCAGAATGGGAACATCTCAATATTATCTGCCTGGAACGAAAAGACGGAATCGCAGATAAGGTCCTGTTTATCCGTCAGAATATTACGGAGGTGAAGGAGAGGGAGCTGCGTATTCAGGCGAAGATGGCTGTCGCAAACCGCAAGGAACGGCAGTATCAGATCGCAATTACCTCAAATGCAATCTGTACATTTGAGTTTAATCTGACACAGGATTGTATCGAAACAGATATTTTGTGCGAGATGGATGGAGAGCAGTTATCCCTGCTGCAGCGCGTAGGGCTGGGTGCACCATGCAAGGCTTCCGAATGGTTTGAGCGCTGGGGAAAATTGGTTTTGAAGGAATCTATAGAAGATTACAGTACTATGGTGAATATAGATTACCTTGTTCAAAGCTATGAACAAGGCAGTGCGGAAGTGAGCGTGGAATACTGGTGTCAGGATCACAGGGAGCAGGAAATCTGTGTCCGTCAGTCATTTCTCATGACGCGGGACGATGAGACACAGGATATTCTCGTGATGGTTGTGATAAAAGAGATTACAGAAAGTGTCAGGAAGCAGAAGGAACAGACGCAGGCTTTACAGGATGCATTGATGCAGGCGCAGCATGCAAATAGGGCAAAGACAACCTTTTTGTCCAATATGTCACATGACATTCGCACACCGATGAATGCAATTATTGGATTTACGACAATTGCGGTGAGCCATATTGATAACAAGGAACAAGTCAAGGACTGTCTGCAAAAAGTGCTTTCGTCAAGCAACCATCTGCTCAGCCTGATCAATGACATTCTGGACATGAGCAGAATCGAGAGCGGAAAAGTGCAAATAAAAGAGCAGGAGTGTAACATTTCCGAGATGATGCACAATCTGGTCAACATCATTCAGCCCCAGGTGAAGGCAAAGCAGCTCGAACTCTTTATCGACACATTTGAGATTGTCAACGAGGATGTCATTGCAGATTCGTTGAAGATGAATCAGGTGTTTATCAACCTGCTCAGCAATGCTGTAAAATACACACCGGCGGGCGGAACGATCACATTCCGTATTATGCAGAAGACGACATTTCGGCATGGATATGGCGATTATATCTTTATCATCAAGGATAATGGTATTGGCATGTCAAAAGAATTTGTGGAGCATATCTTTGAACCATTTGAGCGCGAGTCGACTGTCACGCAGTCAGGTATTCAGGGTACAGGGCTGGGGATGGCTATCACGAGAAATATTGTCGAGATGATGAATGGCACGATTAAGGTTGAGAGTGAAGCTGGCAAGGGAAGTACCTTTACAGTTGAGCTTGGATTAAAGCTGCAGGATATTGAGAAGAATGCAGAACAGATCAGAGAACTGCACGGTCTTCGGGCGCTTGTCGTGGATGATGACTTCCATGTCTGCGACAGTGTGAGCAAAATGCTGAAAAAGATCGGTATGCGTGCGGAGTGGACGACTTCTGGCAGGGAGGCTGCGTACCGCGCCCAGATGGCATACGAGGAGGGAGATTCCTACCATACGTACATTATAGACTGGCAAATGCCGGAACTCAGCGGTGTGGAGACGACGAGGAAAATCCGCGGTGTGGTTGGAAACGATGTGCCAATTATTATACTGACAGCATACGATTGGTCCGATATCGAGGAGGAGGCGAAATCAGCGGGCGTTACAGCCTTTTGTGCAAAGCCGCTCTTTATGTCTGACCTGAAGTCAGCACTGCTTGCAGCAAATAACCTGCTGGACAAGGAGGAAGAGGCCGCGTCGTGGACTTTGGAGGATTTTGGCGGAAAGCGTATTCTGCTTGTGGAGGACATTGAACTAAATCGTGAGATTGCAGAGGTGATACTGGAGGAAGCAGGATTTATTGTCGAGTCAGCGCCGGATGGAACAGATGCTGTCGCAATGGTGGAGAAGGCAGAGGAATATTATTATGATGCGGTACTGATGGATGTGCAGATGCCAATTATGAACGGCTATGAAGCGACCAGAACGATTCGAAGCATGCCGAGAAGGGATGTCAAGGATCTGCCAATTATTGCCATGACAGCGAACGCGTTGGAAGAAGATAAGGAAGCGGCAATCAAGAATGGTATGAATGCCCATATTTCAAAACCGTTGGATATGGATATATTTATAACAGTGCTCAAGCAATATATTAAGTGAAAGCGACAGTTAACAAGTTATTTGCGAACAGCTCCTAAGAGCTGAAACGGTGTGAGGTGACGACAGTTTGCTTAAAAGGGTATGCACGGAGAGAAAGATAACTTCACAGATTGTAATAACATTGATATTTGTCATGGTACTTCTGCTGTCAGTCTCAGGATTTGTGAAAAAAGAGCAACCGGAGGCTCAGCAGATGCCAAAGACAGCAAATATTTTGACAGATGAATCGATTGGGCAGCAGGCGGAGCAGATGCTGGCAGCTATGTCGACCAGACAGAAAATATGCCAGATGTTTATCGTGACGCCGGAGGTGCTGACAGACGGTGCAAATGTTACGACGGCAGACGAGATCATGTATAGAGCGCTCGAGGAGTGTCCGGTTGGAGGGTTGGTCTATTTTTCTGGAAATCTGATTGATGCAGATCAGACACGGGAAATGTTAAGTCAGACGCAGAAATATGCCACAGATATTGAAGGAATACCGCTTTTTCTCTGTGTGGACGAGGAGGGCGGAAAAGTGGCGCGCATCGGAAACAATAAGGGATTTGACGTGCCCGGAGTCGGGCCGATGGGAAAGGTGGACTCAGAAGAGGAAGCGTATGAGGCAGGAAACAAAATTGGAGTTTATTTGAGTGAGCTGGGATTTAATCTGGACTTTGCGCCGGATGCAGATGTGCTGACCAATCAGAAAAATACTGTGATTGGAAGTCGTTCGTTTGGAAGGGATGCCGAGACAGTGCTGCGCTATGCCAGTGCTTATACGAACGGGCTGCATGCCAATGGAATATTGAGTACATTCAAACATTTTCCAGGTCATGGTGCCACAGAGGCAGATACCCATGAAGGCTTTGCCTACACGGACAAAACCTACGAGGAATTGCAGGCGGCTGAGCTGGTTCCGTTTGCGGGCGCAGAGGAAGCCGAGGTTGACTTCATAATGATTTCCCACATATCCGTCCCGAATGTCACAGGTGACTACACGCCCAGTTCCCTGTCCTATAAGATGGTGACGGAAGTGCTGCGCCAGGATTTGGGATATGATGGAATCATTGTAACAGATGCTATGAACATGGGGGCGATTGTCGGGAAATACCCCAGCGATGCGGCAGCAGTAGCGGCAATTGAGGCGGGCGTTGACATGATACTGATGCCTGACGATTTTGACCAGGCAGTGGAAGGTGTGCTGTCTGCAGTCCGCTCTGGTACCATTAGCGAAGAGCGGATTGATGCGTCGGTGAGAAGGATTTTGAAGGTGAAACTGAGGATGGAATCAATTTTTATACCACAAGTATAATGACAAAGCGTTAGAAAGACCTAAATTTATGCGGTTTATAGGGATTTTGCAAAGCCTTTTACCCCAATAAATATCCCATTTTTCTGTATTTTTGCAAATAATATTTAGGTGTTAGTCAAGAACTGTGCTGGTGACTCTGTTTGGCGGTTTATGCAACCACTTGAACCTCTATATTTATAAATATTTGGGGTTTACCAACATCTATATATAGTGCTATAAATGTTACCAACACACCTGTTGACTAACACCAATATTTAGGAACTGTAGAAAAATAAGTGACACATCTTGACTTGTCTATTTCTCCGA
>CAMWXE010000016.1 GCA_947178145.1 uncultured Lachnospiraceae bacterium
GACTAAGAATAACGAAATTCCACTGGGCAAATTTATGCAGGGCATAAATTTGCATATTGAAAGTGGAAAGTTATTCTAAGTCAGCAAAGGACACTGACTAAGAATAACGAAATTCCACTGGGCAAATTTATGCAGGGCATAAATTTGCATGTTGAAAGTGGAAAGTTATTCTAAGTCAGTAAAGGACACTGACTTAGAATAACGAAATTCGCATAATGAAAAAGGAATAATAATGAGGAGCATTATGGCAAATAAAATAGAAGCAATCATATTTGACCTTGACGGAACGATGTGGAATGCGCTTGACGGAATCCACCAGACATGGAATCCGGTGGTGGCAAACCACCCTGAATACAGGAAAGAGCCGATTACGTTTGAGGAGTTAGAAGGCTGTCTCGGGCTTCCCATGACAGATATTGCAGCGAAATTGTTTCCGAAAACGACGGCGGAACAGCAGCAGGCGCTGATGGACGAGTGCTGTGCAGCGGAGAACGCCTATCTGTCAGAGCACGGCGGAATCCTCTACCCCGGTCTTGAGGAGACCTTGCTGGAGCTGAAAAAAAGCTACAAACTTTTTGTGGTGAGCAATTGCCAGCAGGGGTATATTGAGAGCTTTATCAAGGCGCATAAGCTTGCGGACTGTTTTGATGATATCGAGTGCTGGGGAAACAATCTGCTTCCAAAGGGTGAGAACAACAAGCTGATCATGGAGCGCAACCAAGTGACAAAAGCTGTGTATGTAGGCGATACCGCGGGCGACGAGGAGTCCGCGAGAGTGGCGGGCATCCCGTTTATCTTTGCGGAATACGGATTTGGCGAGGCCAAGGCGCCGGACTACAGGCTGGAGGCGTTTGCAAAACTGCCAGGGCTGATGGAGCAGATTGGATAGCCTGTGGGAGGTTTATCGATGGATTATAAACCATTGCCAGTAGGAATCAGCGATTATAAACATGTCAGCTGCCATGGCACCGCATTCTGCGGCAAGGAGTGCGTGGTGCAATGCAGCGATTCAGAGGATAGGAGGAGACTAAGATGAGTACACGAATAGGAATAATAGGATACGGCAATCTGGGGCGCGGCGTGGAGTGTGCAGTCAGGCAGAACAACGACATGGAGCTTGCCGCAGTGTTTACACGCAGAACTCCGGATACCGTCCCGATTCTGACAGACACGGCAAAAGTCTGTAATATAGCGGATGTGGCAGACTGGAAGGATAAGATCGACGTGATGATCCTGTGCGGCGGCAGTGCCACGGATCTGCCAGTGCAGACGCCGGAGTACGTAAAAGATTTTAATGTGATTGACAGCTTTGACACGCACGCCAGGATACCTGAACACTTTGCGAATGTGGATGCGGCTGCAAAGGAAAATGCGCACATTGGAATTATTTCTGTTGGCTGGGACCCGGGAATGTTCTCACTGAACCGTCTGTATGCGAACGCCATCCTGCCGGAGGGAACAGATTACACATTCTGGGGAAAAGGTGTCAGCCAGGGACACTCCGATGCGATTCGCAGAATCAAAGGCGTCAGGAATGCAAAACAGTACACCATTCCCGTCGAGTCCGCGCTGGAGGCAGCGCGTTCAGGAAGCAATCCTGAACTCACGACAAGACAGAAGCACACAAGAGAGTGTTTTGTTGTGCTGGAGGAGGGCGCAGACGCGGTAAAAGTTGAGGAGGAAATCAAGACCATGCCCAACTATTTTGCGGATTACGACACGACAGTGCACTTTATCAGTGAGGAGGAACTGCTCCAAAACCACAGCGGGATTCCGCATGGCGGCTTTGTGCTGCGAAGCGGCGTGACAGGCTGGGAGAAGGAAAATAAGCATTTGATTGAGTACAGCTTAAAGCTGGATTCCAACCCGGAATTTACAGCGAGCGTGCTCGTTGCATACGCGCGTGCGGCACACCGTCTTTCGCAAGAAGGGCAGAGCGGGTGCAGGACGGTATTTGATATCGCACCGGCGTATTTGAGCGCAAAGAGCGCGGAGGAGCTGCGGGCTTCGATGCTGTAGTCTTAAGGAACTGTAGAATAATTTACTCTCGAAGAAATATTCTGCGCAATCTGTATCACTTATTTTCCTACAGTTCCTGAGCAGAGAGAACAGGAGCAGGTTTAAAAATCTGCTCCTGTTCTCTCTGGAGAAACTTTGCGAAATCTATCATGCTTCGCTCACGCGAAATGTATCTGCCCTGACAACCATATCATATTTTGCAAGGTTTTTCTCGGAAACATCATGTGTAATAATAATCACGGTCTTGTCCTTCATCTCTCTGCTCTGTAACAAGTATTCCTGCACCTTTTCCGTATTTACAGCATCCATTGCTGAAAATGGTTCATCCATCAAAACAATCGGTGTATTTTTGGCGATAATGCGAAGAAATGCAATCAATTGTTTTTCCCCGCCACTCATTTTCTGGCAGTCTGCATTTTCTAGGGCGTCTTGTTTTTTGTTCCAGAATTTATTCCAAATCTGTGCGCCAACGGTAGGATAAGCGTCAAATATTGTGATATTATCATGGACGCCTGCATGGTAAAGATACTCATTTTGGTCGATATAGGATATGCATGCTGAAGTATCGAGCTCATATATCGGTTTTTCATCCAGAAGAATCGTTCCCGAATCTGGCTGAAGGTACTGCATAATCAGTTTCAGCAATGTGGTTTTTCCGCAGCCATTGCTGCCGATGATGGCATATTTTTTTCCTTTTTCAAAATCCAGCTTGTCAATTCGAATATGAAACCCGCCATTTTGATAATCAACATCGTGAAACGTAATCCCCTTTTCCACCTTTTGCGGCGCGGGATAATCCTTCCTGATTCCAGAACTTAAGATGTGCAGAAATTTTTTCCGAACTTCATCTGTGGACTGGATAGCGCTGACATCATACAGGATGGATTCCAGCGGTGAGATAAAGCTGCTCACATAACTGAATGTGGCAACCCCTGCGCCGATACTGATTTCTCCGTTAATCAGAAGCACGCAGGCGCAGATAAAGGTTACAATCTGAATGATTCTGATTGCCGCATCGTTAATGCTTAGAGAAATGGTCTTGCTTTTTCCATAAGCATACCGTTTGTCTGCTGTTGTATTCAGTGATTTTTCGTGGACCTTGAGAATATTCTTTCTGGTAAAAATATTGACAAGTTTGTATCCGTTCAAAAGATCAGTGATACAATGAACATACGCTGCCATTTGGTTTTGATATTCCATTCTCTTATCAGACATAATTTTTCCGGTAATTTTGGGACCAGTCACCACCAGAAAAGATGAAAGGATGATTGCCAATGCAATTCGCCAGTCCACGTATACGACAATGACCACCGCATAAATGACAAACATGTTGACAGAACGGAACACATCAATCCATGGCGTGAGATAATCCTGGTCAATTGCTGTGATATCATTGCCTTGTATGGATATGTAGTCGCTTGTGGAGTAAGCATAAAAGCTTTTCTCCTCTTTTTTCAGCAGTGAGCAGATAAAGTCTGTTTTTAATGCCTTCTCAAACGTAATGGCAGTTTTCCATGTGCATATCATACATAGATAGACGCAGACACAGGATAATCCCTGCAGAATGATAAAGAGTGCTATAATAGCAGGAATTCGGGATAACATACCTTTGGCAAGACTGTCAAACAGCTCTTTTTGCATCACAGGAATATACGCCGCAAAAATGGTACATAATACGTCAAATAGTATATCAATGATAATGTATTTTATAACAGGTCTAATATATTTTTTCATACCTCTTTCCTCTTAATTTCTTCATTTTCTGTATTATCATATACATATCAACCACCTCCTTCTCTGTTTTTTTGCTGATTTCAGAACCTGCATAACACAAATCCTTAACAGCGCTTTTATTATACATCAATCTGAAAAAGAATGCTATATTTACTCTCCAATATGCACCACTTTCGCTTGTGGATAATCCCGCAAAATCTTATCGGTATCCCTGTGCGTGACAAGGATGACGGCTGCGTCGGAATCCAGGAACTGATAAACCTCACTCAGCCGGCTATGATTGACGCTTGCGTCTGCTTCGTCCAGCAGAATCAGCGGACTTGACACTTCTCGCATCACGGACAGGTTCTCGAGCTGCACCTCACCGCCAGAGCCTTCCCGCTCAAAATAACAATAGCTGTCCTGATTTTGCAAAAAAAGCGTTGCAAAGTTCCGCAGCTCACAATCCGCAGTCTCTTTACCGTCTAACAATATATGCCCTTCGTCAGCCCCCTCCCCCTTACGGTTCCAGAAACCGACTCTTCTTCCCGCAATAAAGCAGCTTCAGATGATGCATGGCCCTTGTGCATGCCACATAAAGCAGACTGCGGTCATATTCTGTACGATAATTTCTCTGGTCAGCATCCACAATTAGGACCTCGTCAAATTCCAGTCCCTTGGAAAGCGACACGGATGTCACAATTGCACCGCCATAGAACATATCTGTATCATAAGGAACTGTAGGAAAATAACTGACGCATCTTGACTTGTCTATTTCTCCGATAGCACAGCACAAAAAGCCTCGCCGTAGCCCACTACGCCTGCGTTTTTTGTACTGCACTCTCGAAGAAATATCCTGCGCAATCTGCATCAGTTATTTTTCTACAGTTCCTAAGTAAAAAGATGAACTTCGCCTACACCAGACAGCACATCAAATAAAGCCTCCGCCTGTAAATGGCTTTTGCAGATAATTCCCAGTTTTCCCGCTTTCTTATCTGCCTGTGCGCGGCAAATCTCACTTACAAGATAAGCCTCTTCATCCGACCGGCTCTCAAATGCGATCTCCAAGGGCTCATGGCCATGCCGCTCAATTGGTTCCAGATTTCGGTTTTCCTTAATCTTTCCCGCATAATTCATAATCTCGCAGGTTGAACGGTAGCTTTTATATAGTTCTATCAACTGTGATCGAGGGTAAAGCTCTTTTAAGAAATCAGCGTGATTTTCAGCAAAAGGGACAACATTCTGGCAGAAATCTCCGAGAATTGTCTTCCGGCAGTCGTAAAGTTTGTTGATAACCGCATATTGAACAGGCGAATAATCCTGCATTTCATCAATGACCAGATGCAGGATTTCCGGCTCCCTTGCAAAGCCTTCCAGATACATTTTGATATATACAAGCGGAAAAATATCTGCGCTCTCGATCTCCATTCCCTCCTGATAACAAAAGTAATCTGTCTTCTCAAGATATTCATAAAAATGTCTGTACAACTGCATGACATTATTATGTTCAAATCTTGCCATCAGCCACTCAAACAAGTCATTTCTGTGAACCTCTCTGATATCTCCGGAGACAAGCGCCGCAATCTCGTGAAAACGTTCCCAAACCGGGAGCGCTTCTCTGATATTGTAGCATTTTCGCAGATAGGCTGCCTCCACGATGCCGCCCTCATAGGGATAATCTTCCTCATGAAAATTTTCTTTACTGCATTTGAGCAGATAATCATCTAACGTTCTTAGAAATTCTATCGTATTTTTAAACTGGTTTCTTTTTTTCCAATCTGCATCCGCATCCCTCTGTAAATACCGCTCTGACTGCAGATCCATTCTTTCACAATGATATTCTTTTCCAAGAATTTTTCGTGCAATATCGTCCATGGCAATACAGCTGACATTCTCCTCGCCAAGCTCTGGAAGGACTTCTGCAATATAATCGACAAAAACGCCAATAGCAATAACGTTTTCTCAAACAGCAGTTATCCGTGCAAGCATCTCCTCTATTGCGGTCCGATCTTCCGGTTTATCATAGGAGACTGTAATCAGAAAAAACCACGCGCCAGTAATTACTTCAGCCTCCACAAACCAAAACATGGTCTCCGCTTCCGCAATCTGCCGCCAGCCATAGCGAATGCGTCCGTTGGGTATTTCCTGCTCTACCAGATGATTCAGTCCTTCCCCAAAACGTTCTGAAAATTCTGCGTCCCCCTGCCTGCATTTGTAGGCGCTCACTCTCCATACAGGGCTGTTTACAGAATCATCGCACCAAAGGTTTGTGCCGCCTCCATTCTCATTTTCTTCCCATTCATATCGGTAAGTTCCTGGCAGTGTCAGGCGCAGCGGACCATAGGATTCTGTCACTGGATTTCTGCGGTATCCTATCGGAAATTCGTAGGAAAGCATAGAAACGGTTTTTGGTATTGACGGTTTCCGGCGGTGCAGCCTGCATACTTCCCTGTATGCCTCATAGGGGAGTGGAAGTTCAGGATCTAACTGATAAGCCATCTCCAAATCTGCGAGTATAGATCCGTTTCGTTCCTTATCCTGTTTGCTGCGGGAAGAGGGTCTGAAATAGCATTGTACCCACAACGTATACAGTGCTCTGTTCCGATAGAAGAGGGCGTCCTGCTTCTCCCTGCCCCACAGAAAGAACCGGTCCGCAAACGCTTCAATTTCCCCGCGCTCCAATATATTCGACAGGTATTCCCATGCATAGCGGCCCAGGGGGGCAGCAACTGTCCTGTCCACTTCCTCTGGATGGTACCAATCGAGATCCCAGCAAAGCAGGATCTGACCGGCGCCATTTTTTTCTACCTGATCATGGCAGAGCTTGAGCAATCCACACAGCCAGGGATAAAAATGTTCTCTGTTCATTCGGTCAAAATTCCGGTGAGTATAATATTCTGTCTCATCGTCCACCACCATATCCTGTATTCCAAGCGCTTCTGTAACCTCTATTGCCGCCTTATGGAAGCCTGCGCCGACCTGGGAAGTCGAGCAGGCCATTTCCACACGCCACTGTCCGGCATTTTCCTGTTCCTGTGACCATGAAAACACCAGATCTCCCAGGGGACACAGGCTGATGCACAGGCTGTCCTCATATACTGCTATCTCATAGCCTGTTTTCTTGGCCATACGCTGCGCAGTCCGAATCAGTGTATCAATCTTTCCTACAGTTCCGGTTACATAAAATCCTACCCCCATGTTCTTTGTCCTCCTATTCGAAATTCTGATCAAGTATGGAAGAAACATAATCTAAGATTGGTTTCCATCCATAGAAATATCCCATAGATGTGATGGCCCTGCTCCAGATAAATTTATACCTATCCGAACTGAACGGCAGTAACCAGGACTAACTACAGCCCAGTTCCGAAAGCTGCGATATTTCATATACTGGGCATCGTAAAAGCAGGTACACCCTTTATTATACAGGTTTTCAGGCAGATGTAAATCTGCTTTTTTGGATTGCTTACAAAAAGATACCTTGATTTGTGTTCTGGGAAATGATATAATTTCCCAGAATATGACGAAAGGGGATTAACTATGAGTGTACAAACGAAAGGCGCTTATGCGGCATTTGATAAATACAAATTTTATTTAGACGATGTTCAAAAAAAAGTGAAAGAAGATCACGCGTTTAAATTTCCAGAATCTATACAATATAAAAGTGAAAAAGAAGTTCTATCTGCTTTTGAAGCATTGGATTGGTCATTTTCTACAGATGATACGACTTATTTATCGCATGATATACACCCATATCCTGCTAAATTTGCACCACAACTTCCTGCACAAATCATTAAATTACTTTCATCTGAAGGAGAGTGTATATGGGATCCATTTGGGGGTAGTGGAACCACTGCTTTAGAAGCTGCATTGAATAATAGAAGCTGCATTAGCACAGATATTAATCCGATAGGAAGCATTATAGGAAAAGCGAAGACAACAACGCTTGGAACGGAAGATATAGAGGATATAATCAGATTTATAGATAGGCTGGAGTACTATGACCGTAACACAGAACGTTTAGCAGATTTCATTGACAAGCGTAAAGGGACTCTTGAAGAAGAGATTCCGGATATTCCCAATATTGAAAAATGGTTTGAACCAACAGCAGTTTGCGAATTGGCTTTTTTGAAGTATTTCATGAAAATGGAGTTAAAGACTTCCGCAACTATTACGATTGCAAAGGCCTCGCTTTCAAAAATTATTACACGGGTATCAAATCAAGAAAATGAAACGACGTATCGAGCAGTTTTTAAGGAAATGAAAAGTGGAGACACTATTAAATTATACCTGAAAGATTTGAAAGATAATTTAAAGAAAATCAAAGAGTTAAGTCCTCTCATGAGTTATCAGGATATCAAATTTATCACTACCAACGTTATGGAATCTATAGTTGGCAGGGATAAAGCCATACAGAGTGGAACGGTAGATTTGGTTGTAACATCACCACCGTACCCTAACGCGTTTGACTATCATTTATATCATCGGTTTAGAATATTTTGGCTGGATGGAGACCCTCGTGACGTTGGGAAAATGGAAATTGGGTCTCATCTTAAATATCAGAGAAATAAGAGAAGGTTCGAACAGTTTGAGAAGGAAATGACACCTGTCCTTAAGAATTGTATGGAGGCATTGAAAGCGGGGCGATATGCTGTTTTTATTCTTGGCAACGCTGTATTTGACGGAGAAGAATACAAAACAGCTGAGAGAATAGGGAAGGTTGCGGAGACACTTGGTTTTATAAATATAGGAATTGTTGACAGACCTTTGCCCGAAAACAAAAGATCCATGAAGAACTGGGCAAGAAGAGCGACTACAGAACAGATCTTGATTTTGAAGAAGCCGGCAGTTGAATCGTTGATTAAATTGGTACCTGTTGAATACAGGCTATGGCCATATGAAATTGAGATAAGCCGAAAGGAACGAGCAGCAATTTGTGATGTTGATGCGGATGAATTCAAATCAATGGATACAATGGTTCTGAAACAACTAAAGAAATTGACCTTTTATAAAGGGTTTACGATCAATGATGTCGAATTTATGACCTGGCAAAGAATTTTGGAACACGGTATAGAAGATACAGCGAAGCGAAAAGAACCTAAATATCTTACACATGGAATTCACCCTTATAAAGGAAAGTTCTATCCGCAATTAGTACGACCACTTTTAAATATATTGAAAGTCGAAGCAAATGGGAGAGTATTTGATCCTTTCTGTGGCAGTGGCACAGTTATCCTTGAGTCAATATTAAACGGGTATGATGCCTATGGTTGTGATATCAATCCTATTGCGGTTGAAATAGCGATGGTAAAAAATACTATATTTAAGGTTAACCCATATGAATTTGAAAAACAAGTTTCTATGTTTAGGCATTGTATTGATCGGTATGTAGAGTCGGACTATGAGAATATGCTTTTTACAGATACATTGGATGAAATCAGAAGCTGGTTCCCAGAAAAAGTAATCTCAAAAATGGGATTTATTTTAGCTGAAATCAGCAAGGTTCCAGATGAATGCATTCGGAATTTTCTAAAGGTAATTCTTAGTTCAATTATTCGTGAAATTTCACAGCAAGAACCTTCAGATTTGAGAATTCGACGTCGGAAGGAAGCAATTGAAGATGCGCCTGTGTTAGAGCTTTACATAAAGAATCTAGACAAACAATATCATAACATAATGGATTTCCATCAGGTAAAAAGCAATGCACCTGAGTCCATAGGAGAGGCTCATGTATGGCAAGGAACATCAGCAAATATAGAATCCGTTACTTCTAAAATAGAAAAAAACAGTATAGATATTGTTATCACAAGCCCGCCATATGCAACGGCGCTGCCTTATATTGATACAAATAGGCTTAATATGCTTGTTTTAGGAGGTTATACTTCGGAAAAAAGAGTGCCGATTGAAGCTTCCATGACAGGAACTAGAGAAATCAGTAAGTCAACTCGTCTTATGTTTGAATCACTGATTGCTAACCATGATTACGGAAAAATATGTTCAGAAACGGCGAAAGATATTATTAATAGGATATATACGCAGAATAAAGATGCTAATGTGGGATTTAGAAAAAAAAACATGGCAGCATTAATATATATGTATTTTCAGGATATGAGTCTTGTTATGGAGACGTTAAATCAGGTGGTTAAATCTGGCGGACATATTTGTATTGTTATAGGAGACACGAAAACAACAACTGGTGAGGAAAAGATTATCATACGAACAACGCAAATGTTAAGAGAAACCGGATCCGCTTTAGGATGGCAGCTTATCGATGATATTCCGATAAGTGTTACAAAAGAAAAATATCTCCATATGTATAATTCTATTACTGAAAACAACATTTTGATTTTTAAAAAATAAAAGATGCCACTTTCTATGCGTTTTCCTATAGAGAGTGGCGACTTTTATTATATCCAGCCCATTTTACGTGCTATTGATTTACCGCCAGAAGGCAGTGATTGATCGCAAATAGCAAGATAGTTGTTATAATCTATGCTTCCAGCGGAATAAAAATCAAGATCGTAATCACATCCTATTATGGTTGATTCTCTCATCACCAAGAGTGGATAAGGGTTAGCAGGAGCAGTAAGGCCGTTTAGTATTGAAGGGGTAATTGTGATACGAATTTCTGATTTCTTTGTGTAATAAATTGTGTTGAGAGCATAGTTTAACTCTGTTTTTATGAGGTTCCCGTTATTATCAAAGACGCGAATATTAACAATTGGATCAGGCACTCGTTGAGGATAAGATGGATTCGCTGGCTTTTTGGGAGTAGTTGCTCCTGTAAATGGGAATCCAAAGAAAGTCGGGTTTTGATTAATTGCAGCTTTGCTCAATAAAATTTCTCCATTACGATGAGGAACAATCTGAATAACAAATCCGTTTATAACTATCGGAACTACTACAGGAGCGGCTGGCACAATTCCAGAAACGGAGGCAGAAAGTGTGCTGGGAGGGCTGGCTTTTTTTACAGAGGGCATAACGATGCCAGCACTTGTTGCCGCCGTAATAATAACATTTTTAGGTATTGAACGGGCTGGTTTGATTTTAAAACCTCCAAATAATGAGGTGTGGCCAGAACTTGTTGAGACTGAAGTCATGGCTGCAGAAGACTTTGGCTTCTTTGTTTCGTCAAGCAAAAAGCCTGACGTAATAAGTGTATTTAAAAAAGTGGGGGTCAGTTTAGTTATGCATGACAACCCATAAGTTGCAATAGAGCTATAGCATTCAAAGAGTTCATCAAACTGCATCTGCTCTTTTGGAATATCAAAGTCAACGATCATGCCACCTTCAAAATTTGTTTCCAATCCACCAGATGTAAAGTTGCTGGAGCCATAATAGACGGAAGCTTTTGCTGCACCTGAAAAAATGTATAGTTTGGGATGAAACGTAGAGTAATTAACATGCAGAATCTGGACTTCATCAAAGTTTGCTAATGCATATTGCAAGGCTTGCAGGCTGGTTCCTTTGTGATCAATTCCAAATACAGCAGCAGACGTATTTCCTCTGGAGTTCCAGCCTTGAATACTGGTGTGCAATTTATAGAAAGGGTTAATTTTTGCAAATGCGGCTAAACAATAAAAGTGAGTGTAGTTTGTATTCTGAAAATTTTTATCAAGCCAGTCAATTAACCGGAATTTTCCAGATGGTTGGTCAGCTGGTTTGATGTATTGATATAAGGGCATAATAAATCTCCTTTCAGTTCGGTTATAATTTTTAACTACCCAAATTGAATGACTCTAAATTAGTTCGAAAAGACAAACTATAGATTATGCTTATTTGATTCAAAGATTGTCCATCATTTTGTTCATACGATTTTTCCAGTTAGTATATGCTGATTGCTCAAAAGCCCCTTGTCTCTTATACCTTTTAATATCTTTTATAATAAATTTTGCTATTCTTCCTCTTTTTCTACGAAGAAATGCAATTGTTTCATCCACTCCTGCTCCTACTAAAAACTGACCATCAATTTCAAAATATGAATCATAGTCAATACATTTTGCATTCCATATAGACTTTACATCATTTAAATCGCCCAAACGATAAAGTAGATAGGTACTGCATATTATAGAAAGTGGGCAATCATAAGTATTATCAATTTCTCTTGCAACGTTTGAATCATAACTACAAAGAGCTTCGCGTTCTTTTACCTCGATTGCGAATAACTTTCTAATAAGTTCAGCATATTTGTAAGAGAAATCTCGGTGTAATTCCTTATATAGTAATTTTCTGAAATCACATATTTTTAGCTTATCATCTACTTCAGTTGATTTAATGTTCTTACTGACAATTTCCAAAATCGATTCATTGTCCATGTCATCACCCCAAATATAAATAACCTTCTATTTTTTTAACATTCGGATATAAAAACAGATTATTTTATATCATTTATTTTTCCTCTTTTGGATTCAACCCAATCTTATCCATATATTCATCATGTGTCTTCTGGATCTGTAAATTCATATCAAACGGCTCTGACTATGGGTAAATATCCATCCAGAGATTAAAGTCTGCCTCTGCCTTTAATAGAGCCTCGGCTCTTTTTTTTCACGTCTTTGATAGAATTACATTTTTCTACTTCTTCCATATATTTCCCGTAACGCTCACACCATGAACGCATCAAAGAAAGTGTACCAAAGCTGACATACAGATTAAGTTGTTGGCGCAACTTAATCTGAGTGCAAAAAGGACAAGCCTCTTTACATAAATACACAGATTTATTATAGCAGAGGCTTTTCCGGATGAAAAGGAGGGAAAGCTGTAAAATTGAATATTTTTTCAGAGGTAAAAGAACATCTGACAGCAAGAAAAGTGGCAGAATATTATGGTCTGATTTTTCTCTGCCTATTGATGCGAAGGGGAATGCAGAGTTAAGTGTGCGGGAAAAAGAGCGCATCCGCAGGGAAAAGGCAGAGCGTGAAAGGGTAACACGTATTCAGGAAGGGTTTGAAAAATGGTGCAGTCGGACTGTTGATATATTGAGAAACTGTATTTCAGAGATTGAAAGTGTAAATCGTTTTCTTGTTGGTAAACCGCCTGACATTATTTTTTCAAAGGATTATGCGCAGATGCTTCATGCAGATCCACTTATCAATTACTGGCTGGATATTCTGTGCGTGGGAGATATTTCAGAAAAGCAGGAGTTATTTCTAAAAGACAGAAAGAAGGTGGAGGAAATTGCAGGAACAGTCTGCACAGGCAGAAAACGAATTATGGAATGCAGTCGGGGAAGCGTTTGATATGGAAATGAGTACCGTAGAGGACGTTCTGGAATCGCTTACAAGGACACAGAAATGGAATGTGAAATACTCTATTGAAAACTGCATGACTATTTTATACAGAGATCCGCTGCTGAAAGATGCCATATGGGAGCAGATGGCGGAGAGGGAGGGAGTGACGGAGCAATTAAAGGCACACGAACAGATGCTTTGGGTGCAGAGAATGAATGGCATTAGGGCGAGGGCGGAAGAGATTGTGATGGAGGAAATTATATACACATTATAATGAGTTAGAGTGGGGCAGAGGGTATCTGTCTCATTTGTAAGTTTTATGCAATTTTAAGAAGTATTTAAATGACAATTTGGATATTTTGTTGTAAAATTAATTTGGAAAATTATGCAAGGAGGTTGTCCAATGATCGACAACAAAAAGGAACAAGAGAGGAATTGGTTGATACAAAGGGGTATTTTATTTTGCCGAGTGAACTGTTCAGCAATGTGAGGGAAAAAGCACCACAGGACGAGAACTTGAACAAAACGCTTGAAAAGATGTTCCGAAATATAGAAAGTTCTGCACAAGGACATGACAGTGAAAATGACTTAAAAGGTCTGTTTGATGACCTTGATTTGATAGGTTACTTGCGTATTTTGAGAAGTATTTGGATTTAGCTGGGATGAAATAATGTTATCAGATACTTTTAACACTGAAAATTTAAAAGTATTCAATTCGCTACACGCGTGTAGCGAATTGGAAAAGGTATATATCTAAAACAGAAATTTTTAGATGCTCTATTTTATTTTGAGAAATTTGCAGATAATTTGCGAGAATTAGAACACTAAAAAAGTTATGAGGTGGAAAAAGGGGAATGATACATTTTTATAAGGAACAAGTAGAATTGGCAGTAAAATTAGTTGATATAAAAAGCAAATATGATGATATAAAAGCTTCGAAGGATGTAGCTGAAATAGAGGCTATGATTCATACGGCAAAGCCGACTGTGGAGTTTGTCAATGCAGCGAAACAGTTAGACAAAAGAATCAATGAGGACTATCCTGAAATCTATGAAATGCATAACATAGCATTGAACATGGCAAATCCTGCAAGGATATGTCAGGACAAGTCATTTTCTGAATATGATGCGATTTTAAAAGATTTGAATAGTGACTTATATGGAATTTTGGCATCTGTATTATTAAAACATGGAAAGATTTCTTGTATTAAAGAGTTTATTGAAAGCGTTGATTAATATTTATCAAATTGAATTCGCTACATGCGTGTAGCGAATTGAGGAGAGTGAAAAATGGCGAATACAGAACTGATGGATACAGAAGATGAACTGAAATTTTATCAGGAAGTTCATGCTATACTGGATGAGGCAAAAAGTAAAATATATGAAGCTGCTAATAATATTATGACATATGCATATTGGAATGTCGGCAAAAGAATTATTGAACAGGAACAAAAGGGCAATAGAAAAGCAAAGTATGGTTCGTATCTTATAAAACGTCTTTCGCAAGAATTGTCCGATGAATATGGCACAGGATTTTCGGTTGCCAATATTAGGAATTGCAGACAATTATATTTGACATTTCCAAAAGAATCTTATGGATATTCATTGATTGGAAAAATTCATTGGTCACATCTTAGAACTATTATGCGGTTGGATGACGAGGAAGAACGGAATTTTTATTTGAAAGAGGTTGCAAATGAATACTGGTCTGTTAAGGAATTGGAGCGCAATATAAAATCCGGCTATTACAAACGCATTCTTTCAACACAATTTCCTGATAAAGTTGGACAAACTTCTAGTTTCGTGAAAGATCCATATGTTTTAGAATTTATGGGGATTAGAGATAATAAGGAAATTGCTGAAAAGGATGTTGAAAACGCAATTATTTGCAAAAATTTCTTTTAGAGTTGGGGAGGGGGTTTTGCTTTGTGGACAGACAGATGCGTATTTGCACCGAAACATCTGATTTTTATATTGACTTAGTGTTTTACAATTATATATTAAAATGTTTTGTATTGATAGATTTGAAAACTCATAAGCTGACTCATCAGGATATTGGACAGATGGATATGTATATCAGAATGTTTGATGATCTAAAAAGACAGTCAGATGATAATCCGACTATTGGTATTATCTTTTGCACAGATAAAGATGAAACAATGGTAAAGTATTCCGTTTTGAATGAGAGTGAACAGATATTTGCATCTAAGTATATGACTGTGTTGCCTACGGTAGAAGAACTGAAGAACGGGTTAGAACGTAATCAATTGATGTATGGAGAGGAATTGAAGGACAATTAACAACATGATAACATTAGCTCATATAAGCAGGATAATATGGTTAAATCAAATAATCAAAAGGAAAATAAACTTAGCAAAGAATAAACACTAAACAAAATTGCTTAGTAATTGTTAATTGTGGATAATCAGAACTGACATTAAAAACGTGTAAAATTTGATTGAAGCAGTGCAATAGAAGGCACAAAGAAAATGGGGGAGATGAAGGCTTGTGAACAGGGTCGGAACGAAAGCCATCGAGACAAAACGATGCATTTTAAGAAGAATCTGCGCGGACGACTATAAGATGATGTATGAAAACTGGGCAAAATATGAATCCGTGTGCAGGTATTTTCCATTTGATCCAATAGAAGACATTCAAATATATCAACAGAAAGTACAAAGATGGTCGGATAGTTATGCGTCGGATGTCTATTTTCACTGGGTAATTGAGTGGAAGGAAAATAAAGAACTGATTGGGACAATTAACCTGGGAAATGTCGAAGAATCCTGTCTGATGTCCGATACATGCTATATGCTTTCTCCCCAATACTGGGGAAGGGGAATTATGACAGAGGTGCTTTATGCCGTATTGCATTATGCATTCAATGAAATAGGACTCAACCGGGTTCAGGCTGAGGTGTTTGCTGGGAATGTGGCCTCGGAACATGTTCTGGCAAAATGCGGGATGCAGTATGAGGGAAGCGCACGGCAGAAGTATTATAAAAATGGTTCTTTTATTGATGCTGCCCAATATGCGATTCTCAGACAGGATTTTGAGAAATGAAGTCTGGATGGAGAACAACAAGCGATCAGATTTCTAATTGTATCTCCCTTCTTTTTAAGAAATCGGAAAGGAAAAAATATGTATTATAAAGAATGTGGCAGCAGGGTCGGGCAGCTGGTGATATTTATTCATGGCGGTTTTACCACACATGAATCATTTATGAAGCAGTATAATCTGCTTCCGGATAAAAGAATGATTTTTGTTGACTTGCCTGGCTGTGGAAATAGTGTTCAGGAAGGCGTTGACGGTTTTTCATTTGATAGAGCTGCTTATGGGGTAATGAATTTGGTAGAAAGGCTTTCTCCTGACAGAAAGGTCATTTTGATTGCTCATTCTTACGGAGGGTTGATTGTCAAAGAAGTTTTGATGAAAATACCTGATCGGATTGAAAAAGTAGTTGTGGGCAGTACAAATGTTCAAAGAAGTCTTTTGTTTTGGCTCTATACGAGAAAAATAGGATGCCATATTCTTTGGAAACAAAACAACGAGCGCTATGAGCGGGAACAAATTTCATGGAAATGTGTGTGCGATATGCAAAAGGACGCATGGCATAAATTTGACATAAGCAAACTAAAAAGCAATTCCCAACTGGAATGTTTATTTTTGTGTGCAGAGCATGATATCAAAGAAATTCGGAATTCGATGAAGCTGTGGAAAGAGAAAATGCCGAACTGTAAACTCTGTGAAGTGCCCCAATCAGGTCACAACTATTTTTGGGATATGCCGGAGATTGTAAATCCATTGATAGCTGATTTTTGTAAATAAGGTATTATAGCTGTGGCACACTGATTCCTTGTCCATTGAAGCAGAGGAATCATGTGTTAAATGAACATCAAACTGCTATCGTACTGCTTTCGCATGTTTTATGGAAGCGGCAGGGATAAAAATTTGATTAGCGTGTGATAGCTGTAAGCAAAGGAATTATTTCCTTTGCTTTTTCAGTTTCAGGAATAATCACACGCGTATATCATATCATTCGTGTGCAATATAAATGATGACACAAATTAAACGTTACTGTTCACGTCCAATGTCAGTAACTTAAGGAATTTGACCAACAAATTGTGCTGGAAAATGCCCAATAAATCATTGTATTTGTTCACAAATCCTAGGTATTAAGGTCTTAAGTTAATGACATTAGTTCACGTCCCATCAGATTCTGGAAAATTTTGTTTATTGTAGGGGTAAATAGTAACAATTTTTGCACACAAAATGCTAAAAGGCAAGCTTTTGGCGCATGATTCCCACTACTTTTATGGATGTCTGAACTAGAAAAATTAAATTTTAACAAACAAAAAGTAATATATATTTGACATGTAGTATTATATATGTTAATCTGTAATCGGAGGTGAACAGATGGCAAGAAATATAGCGATTAAAGTGGCGCGTGCAGAGAAGGACATGACACAGAAAGCCCTCGCGGAAGCTGTTGGCATATCAAGGCAGACGATGAATGCCATTGAGCAGGGGGAATATAATCCGACGATCCGATTATGCCGGTCAATTTGCCGTGTACTTGGAAAAAGTCTGGATGATTTATTTTGGGAGGATGAATAGAACAAAGGAATGGAGGATGACCATGAAAAAAAGTAAGAACAGACTGGACGAAATGCAGGAACAGAAACTGCTGAAAATCGAACATAATGGCTGCTGGCTGGCGTTTTGGGGGCTGCTGGTGGTGATATTTGGACAGCTCATTTTTTATGGAGAAGAGAGAGCGGATTTATTTCTGGGGGAATGGATTGTCTTTATGTGTCTTGCAGTATATATGGGGGCAGCATGTATCAGGAACGGAATATGGGACAGGAAAATGAAGCCCTCCCTGAAGATGAATTTATGTACAAGTGCAGTCGCAGGCTGCTTGGGAGGCACGATAAGGTTCCTTGCTGCCTGTCGCAGGGGCGATAATGTGCAGAGGGCTTTAAAGATAGGTGGAATTGTCTTTGGAAATATATTTGTCATCTGTTTTCTCTGCATGTCTCTGGTGCTTTGGATATTCTGGAAGAGGGTGGAACGGCTTGAGACGGATGAGGAAGAACAGACAGACAAGCGGGAAAAATAGAGCTTACAGAATACGGGAGGGCAGATAAAGTGATTACAGCAAGCCATTTGGTAAAGACGTTTACAAAAAATGAGAAGAAAAACAAGAAAAGAGAGATCAATGCCGTGGATGACATATCGCTGACGGTGGACGCGGGGGAAATCGTAGGGATTCTCGGGCCGAACGGCGCAGGAAAAACGACTTTGCTGCGCATGATGTCCAGGCTGATGAAACCGACCAGCGGTACAGTCACCGTACAGATCGGTCAGACGGCAATCTCGGACGACGTGGAGGTAAAAAAGCACATCGGTTATCTCTCCAACAATACCAAGCTGTACGGAAGGCTTTCTTCCAGGGAGCTGCTGCAGATGCTGGGCGTGCTTTATGGAATATCAGAAAATGACACAAAGGAACGAATCGGGATCATCAGCGGGCTGCTTTCCATGGATTCTTTTCTGGATAACCGGATTGAAAAGTTGTCTACGGGGCAGACGCAGCGCGCCTCGATTGCCAGGTGTCTGGTACACGATCCGCAGGTCTACATTTTTGATGAGCCGACGCTGGGGCTTGACATTATCAGCAGCGCGGCAATTGTTGAATTTATGAAGGGAGAGCGGGAGCGGGGAAAAACGGTTCTCTACTCCACACATTACATGGAAGAGGCGGAGTATCTCTGCGACAGGATTGTGATGATTCATCAGGGCAGAATCATTCGGGAGGGAACTCCTGCGGATTTGAAGGCGCAGATGGGGAAAGGGAGTCTGAGGGACGTTTTTGCGGAGCTGATACACATGGAGGAAATGACGGATGAACACTAAAATAATAAAGACGCTGTTCAAAAAAGAAATGCTGGATGTTTTTCGGGACAAGAAAACGGTCATAATGATGCTGGTAGTTCCGGTACTGTTATATCCGCTCATTTTTGTGGGAGTCATGCAGGTGATGGCTTTTATCAATTCCAGCATGGAGGAACAAAATTACCGGATTGCCGTGGAGACAGAGGACGGAGGAGCCTTTTGCGGTCAGCTGGCACAGGCGGGTGAACGCGCGTCAGAGGAGGATGGGACCGCATATCAGATCACAGTAGTTGACGCGGGAAGTATCGGGGGCGCGGACGGCGAAAAGGCGTGGGAGGAAGCGCTGGAAAATGAGGAGATTGATGCTTATGTCGCCACTTATGATTTGGATGGAAGGATGCAGTATGATGTATACTATCTTTCTTCCGTGACAAATTCGTCCTATGCGGCAGACCTGGTGATGGATATGCTGGAGGATTTCCGGGAGGAACTGACCAGAAAACGGATTGCGAAAGAAGGACTGGAGGCGCAGGAAATTCTGGAGCCCATTCATTATGAAAGGAAAAATACTGCCAGCAGTGAGCAGTCGCTGGGGAGCATCATCGGTTCAGTTCTTCCCTTCATGCTGGTGGTCAGCCTGCTGATGGGAACCATGTATCCGGCGATTGATACGACTGCCGGAGAGCGGGAAAGAGGAACGCTCGAGACGCTTCTGACCCTTCCTATCACAAACCAGGATCTGATTATGGCGAAGTTTCTGACCGTGGCAGTGATCGGTATGGTTTCGGCACTTCTGAACATGCTATCGATGGGCGGCATCGCCGTCTACATGTATCAGATTATGGACTTGCAGACGGAAATGGCGGATATTGATATGGTGAAATTTATTCCGGCGATTTTGGTATGCATACTGGCGGTGTTCGCGTTTTCCTTGTTCATCAGTGCGGTAACGATGTGTGTCACTTCATTTGCGAAAAGTTATAAGGAGGCAAACAATTACATTACGCCGCTCATGCTGGTGGTGATGTTCACAGGCTATATCGGGTTTATCCCGAATCTGGAGCTGACGCAGGGAATCGCGATGATGCCTGTGGCAAATATCTGCCTGCTGGTCAAAAATATGATGGTGTTCAAGATTGATTATGCGACGATTGCAGTTGTGCTGGCCAGCAATGTGGCGTATGCGATTCTGGCGGTTCTGTTTTTGAGCAGGATATATGACAGTGAGTCCATCCTGTTCTCGGACGGAAAGGGCGGCCTGCAGCTCTTTGAGAGGCGGGTAAATATGACCAAGGGCGGGGTGCCTGCGGTGGCCGATGCAATGTTTGTGATGGCAGTTACGTTGCTGCTCCTGCTCTATGCGGGGAGCATTCTGCAGTTGAAATACGGGCTGGCGGGAGTGTTTGTGACACAGATGTTCATTCTGGCAGTGCCGCTGTTTCTGGTGGTTTACACCAAGAGGGACATGCGGCAGACTTACGGATTTGCCAGGGCAAAAGTACAGGAATATGTGGGCAGCGCATTCTTGAGTGCGGGATTGTTTTTTGCCAATCTGGTGATTGCGGCCGGATTTATGCAGTTGTTTCCGCAAAGTGCCGAAAATGTAGAAACGGCTTTTTCGGAGATTATGGGGGACAATATGGCAGCAGTGCTTTTTGTGATAGCGCTTGCCCCGGCAGTCTGCGAGGAATTGCTGTTCCGCGGTCTGGTGTTTCACGCTGTAAAGGCAAAGCACCGCGTTGCCACGGCATGCATCGTCACAGCGGCGCTCTTTGGCTGTTTCCATCTGAGTCTGGTGAAATTCGTGCCCACCGGACTGCTGGGACTGATTCTGTGTCTTGTGGTCTGGCGGACAGGCAGCATTTACCCGGCGATGCTGATGCATTTTATCAATAATGCGCTCAGTGTGGTGATCAGTTACTGTCCGGAGCAGATCGGGAAAGTGTTCCCGGTACTGTACAAAAGTTCGTTTTCACTTGCAGACGGTCTGCTTCTGTTCGGGGGCGGAGCTGTGCTGGCTGGAATCGGCGCAGTGATATTGTGGAAAGGCAGCGGGCGAAAAATTGTACAATAATATTTACACTTGTGGCACGTTCTGATATGATGAAACTGTGAAAAAAGGCGTAAAATTGAGTCAGGAGGTCAATCAAATGTTACAGACAGGAACAAAAGCCCCAGCGTTTTCGCTGCCGGATCAGAATGGACAGATTCATACATTGGAGGAGTACAAAGGTAAGAAGGTTATTTTATATTTTTATCCGAAGGATAACACAGCAGGCTGCACAAAGCAGGCGTGCGGCTTTGGGGAACTCTATCCCCAGTTTCAGGAGAAGGGCGCTGTGATACTGGGCGTCAGCAAGGACAGTGTGGCATCGCACAAGAAATTCGAGGAAAAATACGGGCTTCCGTTCACGCTGCTCTCAGACACAGAACTTTCCTGTATTCAGGCGTATGATGTGTGGCAGGAGAAGAAAAACTATGGGAAAGTCAGCATGGGCGTGGTGCGGACGACTTATCTGATCGATGAGGAAGGTACGATCGTGAAGGCTTTTGACAAGGTAAAGGCAGCTGAAAATCCGGCGCAGATGCTTGCGGAGCTGTGAGAGGCACAGGAATATCGCGGTGTAGTTGAAGCGGGAATGGAGTGTGATATTGATGGGAATTTATTTCAATCCTGGGAATAAAAAATTTTGGAAAGCCACTCGCTCTAAAATTTATGTGGATAAGACAGGGCTGATTGCATGGACAAATGAACAGATCAATACAGAGCAGGGATTTGTTTGTGTCAGCCGGCCACGGCGCTTTGGCAAATCCATAACACTCAATATGCTTGCTGCTTACTACAGCCGCGGCTGCGATTCCAGGGAGCTGTTTGCCGGACGAAAGATACAAAGTGAGAAAAGCTTTGAGGAGCATTTGAATCAGTATGATGTGATTTTTCTAAATATGCAGCATTTTCTGATCGGTGCAAAGAATCGGGAGATAACTGACTATATAGAGCAGGAAGTGCTCGGAGAAATCCAGAAAGAGTTTGGAGGAGATTTCGTTAATCCAGGCATTGGGCTTGCGGATGCATTGGAGAGAATATATGCGGAGACAGACAGACAATTCATTTTTCTGATTGATGAGTGGGATTGTGTGATGCGTGAGCGGCAGGAATCAGAGGAATTGCAGAAACAGTATCTTGATTTTCTGCGCAATCTCTTAAAGGACAGGGAGTACGTTGCGCTTGCATATATGACAGGTATTTTGCCGATAAAAAAATATGGACTACATTCCGCGCTGAATATGTTCTGGGAATATTCGATGACAGATCAAAAGGCGCTGGAAGAGTACACTGGTTTTACAGACATAGAGGTCAAAGAGCTGTGTGAGCGGTTTGACATGGATTTTCATTATGCGGGCAGCTGGTATGACGGATATATGTTTACAAGGTATCAGCATATATACAATCCAAGGTCTGTTGTGGAGGCAATGGTCTGCCACAGATATTCAAGTTATTGGACTTCAACGGAAACATATGATGCACTGAAAATGTATATGGATATGGATTTTGACGGACTCCGGCCGGACATAGTGCAGATGCTTGGCGGCGGACGTGTTACAGTCAATACACGCAGCTTTCAAAATGATATGCGTAATCTCAGGACAAAGGACGATGTGCTGACTTTGTTGATTCATCTGGGGTATCTGGCATATGATCTGGAGAGGGAAGAGGCATTTATTCCGAATAAGGAAATTGTCGGGGAATTTGAAAATGCCATGAGTGTCGGCGGGTGGACAGAGGTTATGCGTGTATTGAAGGAATCAGAAAGTCTGCTTGAGGCTACCTTGTCCGGTGAGGAAGAAAAGGTTGCCGGGGGACTTGACCAGGCGCATATGGAGGTGGCATCGGTATTGACCTATAACGATGAAAACGCAATGGCGTGTGCGATCAACATTGCCTACTACAGTGCGAGAAAAGACTATAGAATCATCAGAGAGCTTCCGACAGGGCGTGGCTTTGCAGATGTTGTATTTCTGCCTCTGCCTGCCAGTGGAAAGCCTGCGCTAGTGGTCGAGCTCAAATATGACAAGTCAGCAAATGCAGCGATACAGCAGATTAAGGACAGACAGTACACGCAGGCACTTGACGGCTTTTTTGGTGAGATATTGCTGGTCGGCGTGAACTATGACAGATATAATGCAGACAAACCACACAGCTGTGTGATAGAGAAAATGGAGAAAATTTAGCGATGCAAGGTGGGCCGTTCACGATTGCAATTGCTGGCTGGACGGGGAGCTATCCTTTGAGCCAGTAATCCAAATCGGGATAGAGCTGCTCCAGTTCATTTGCGTCGGAGTCGGACAAGTAATGTGTGCGAACCAGTTTTCCCATTTTATAATAAGACAATATTGATATCCAATCGTTTTCTGCCTCACTGTATTTGTATTCATAGATCAGCTCCTCGGTACAAGTGTACTCCCCATCTACGACACCATAGACGGATACAAACTGATAGCTGACGCCGAGTTGTCCCCGGTCTATGACTCTTTGCCTGTCAAATTCCAGAAAAGCAAGCTGTTCCGGAAAAGAGGGGTAATAGACAAACTGCCCGGACTTCCTATCCCATACAATAGCGCGGTAATTACCCCAGCTTCCTCCGCTCCCGCCGGAAAAGCCTTCATGAATCAGCAGATCTGGTGTTCCGTCAAAGTTGATATCCACGTTCTCTATATAGTAGCTTTCAGACGCACCTAAATCTGCCATTTCCATTTCGGTAAATGGAATAAACAGATGCTGTAGTGGAACTTCAGTTCCATCCCATTCACCCTCTATAATTATGTGATACCCATTATTCTTTCTCCGAAAACCACTATTCAGTTCTCCAATTTCAAAGGTACAGCACTGGATTCCCGCAATCTGTTCCAGCTTGATAAAACGTAAGTCTCCTTCTTCCTGCGCGATGGCATCATCGATAATTTTTTTCCACTCTGCTTTAACCAGCGTATGAAATGGAAGCATGGCATCCGTCCTCCCAGTCTCATCTCCGGAGCTGAAAAAGACACTGACATAATAGCCGTCCTGATTCTGATATTTTTCCCAGCGTTCCCGAAGGGTGACGGCTATTTTCTGTGTATCAAAATCCCAGCCGTATATAGACAGGCGAACCCTGCAGTCAGGAAAAACAGACAGGTTCTTCACGATTTCTGCGGACTCTCCATCACTGCCAAGACTGATGGATACCTCATCTTCGGGGGACTGTTTCATATTATTTTGGATATTCAGATTTTCTATTTCTGCGGATTCACCTGCTTGAAACAAAGCATTTACAGTATTACCGCTGCATCTTGAAAAATTTCCTTCTATCCAGTGTCCGTCACCATCAAAATTTCCGCAAAACGGCGTTTCCTCTGTGCCGATAGAAAACCAGTACGTTCCCAGCGCTATGTTACTCCGCAATCGGTAGGAAGCTTCTGCAGCGGATATACCAGATTCAATTTCCATACGCTCCTGTATCATTTGACTTAATGCGATTAACTGGGAGCGGGTGTCAATTAAGTAAATGCCGCCTTTTTTGACAAAACCGGTTTCTGTCGTGCTCTCTTCCAAGGCCAGGCGCTCTGCGAGTTGCGTCTGCAGATTGCGCAGTTCTCTTGTGTATTCCTCATTTGCGGCATTGGCGTACGCAAGCTCTGCCTGCAGTTCTTTCGTTTGCGATTGGTATTTCCGGCACAGACAGATTAGTGAAACGAATAAGATGGCGGAGCCTATTGCAAGTAGGATTCCTGTTATGTTCCTTCTATTTTTCATGGAAATATCCTTTCATTCATGGAAGTGTCCTTTCCAGGCAGCACTGCTAAATACAAAAAGACAGCTCCCTCCGCGATTGGTCAGCTATTCTCTGATTCTGAAATCGGCAAATGATTCAGGCAGGGCGGCAAATGCATCATATGATGATCTGTCATGGGGGTTAAGATCATGCCGCCTCTCGTCAGCCTCCCCCAGTATACCAATAACCAGACAGAGCGAAAATCTGTAGTCACACCGCCTTCTTCCAATATTCGCATCACCCATTCTTCGGGAACCATGGACTGTATCTGTTCCAGTGTCAGATTTTCCAAAATACTGCGAGTATTTTTCCCTACTGTAATCATATAATCGCGAAGGGCGAGGCTGTTGATTCCTTTCCCGAAAGCGACCGCCTCATCAAATTCTAACGCATTGCCGGTGTCTGTGATAGAAGCGCCGATTTTTCTCTGCCACTCTGCATTGAAAATCTGGTTCTGATTCACCATTAGGAGGTTGCTTACCAAATCTTCAATGCGATATGTATGCCAAAACTGCCAGCACATGGGAACGTTTCTCGTTCCGGCATAATGCAGATCTACGTCGTAATCTTCTCTTGGCACAATTGCATTTTGGTTGCCTGACAGCATGTAATCCAGAACATAATCTGCAATTGTTTTTTCTGTTCGTCCAGATATTTCGGCGGGGTGCACCATGGCATGAACTTCCAGTGTCAGTTTTTTAATTTTTTCCAGATCGGTTCCCTCTAAGTCTGTTTTTAACGCAGCGTATTTTTCTCTGATTGGTGCAAATAGTTCTTCCTTTTTCATGAAATAAATCCCTTTCGTGGCTTCTTTTGGCAGAAATTGACTTCCGACAATTCCGATGTAACGCTGTTAGCAACAGTAAAATTATACCACCAAATCAACCGGAACTCAATGACACATGCTAAAGCTTTTATCAATTTGGCACATGATTCCCGCTTCTTTTATGTCTGAACCAATGTCATTAACTTAAGACCTTAATACCTAGGATTTGTGAACAAATGCAATGATTTATTGGGCATTTTCCAGCACAATTTGTTGGTCAAATTCCTTAAGTTACTGACATTGTGTCTGAACAGTAACATAACTGTATAATGATAAAAGAAACATAACTGGTTGCTTTTGGCGGTAGGTTGTGGTATGCTGTAAATAGTTCTATATAGAAATGTTCTAACTAGATAAGAGGTGACTAATTGGAGACAAAAGGTGGATTTTATATCACGCAGATTAAGCAGCTTCAGGACAGGATTTTTGAGCGGCTGCTGTTGGAAAACGGCATCGAGATCAGCGGTGGGCAGGGGCGCATTTTATTTGTCTTATGGAAAACGGATCATATGACCATCAGCGAGATCAGCGGGAAAACGTCGCTTGCCAGAAATACGGTGTCTATTGTGGTAGATGGAATGGTGCATAAGGGGATTGTCGAGCGAAGGATCAATCCCGCGAATCGCCGCCAGACAATTATATCACTCACAGAATACGCCAAATCCCTCCAGGAGCAGTATGAACAGGTATCGCAGCGGATGAACACGCTGTTCTACGAGGGATTTTCTGAGGAGGAGCAGAGACAGTTTGAACAATATCTCGCCCGTATCCTCGATACACTGACAAAGAACCTGCGTGTAAAAAAGTAGTTTTAGAAGGGAGATTTTCAAATGATAACAGGAGAACAAGTGATTGAATTTATCAGGAAACAAAAGGTAGCTTTTATTGCCTCCGTGGACGAGGACGGTTTTCCGAATATGAAGGCGATGTTTGTCCCGCGCAAGATTGATGGAAATTTGTTTTATTTTAGCACAAATACATCTTCCATGCGCGCACAGCAGTTTCTGAAAAACCCAAAAGCGAGCATCTATTTTTACAATAAAGGCCGCTTCAGGTATGAGGGTATCATGCTGGTTGGGACAATGGAAGTGCTGCAGGACGAGGAGAGCAAACGGGAAATATGGTGTGCCGGTGATACGATGTATTATAAACAGGGCGTGACAGATCCCGATTACTGTGTGCTAAAGTTTACAGCGGTAAAGGGCAGGCGTTACTGCAATTTGAAAACAGAGGAATTTGATATGAGCTTATAAAGTCGGGCGCGTTTGTACCCGGCTTTTTTATGATTATGGAAAAAAACAATAAATTATATTTTTTTACAACCAAAACAACAAAATCCGTACTTAGTATATGTGGAGGCTGTTTATCTATAAAATGACAGGAGGTGAAATCACACTATGGATGACGAGACGATTGTAAGTCTTTATTGGGCACGAAATGAAAGCGCGATTGCAGAAACATCTTTAAAATATGGCGGACTTTGTAATCATATTGCAAACAATATTCTCTCAAACTACCAGGACAGGGAAGAATGTATCAATGATAGTTACCTTGCAGTCTGGAACGCAATTCCGGATAAACATCCAAACAGATTTTCTGTATTTCTAAGCAGAATTGTCAGAAATTTGGCGTTAAAGAAATATGAATATATTTCTGCTGCAAAAAGAAATCCGGCTGTTGTCACATCATTAGAGGAATTAGGTGACTGCGTATCTGGAACAGACAGCATAGAGTCGGAAATCGAAAAAAAGAATATAGAAAGTGCGATTGATAAATTCCTTTGGCGTTTAGAGGAGGAAAAACGAAATGTATTTATACGGCGGTACTGGTATTTTGATTCCATAGAAACTATTTGTAAATGTACAGGTTTCAGCCAAAGCAAGGTAAAATCCATGCTGTACGAAATGCGCCGTAAGTTAAAAAAATATTTAGAAAGTGAGGGTATCAAAGTATGAATAAAAAACAGCTTTCCGAACATATTGGGAACATTGACGACCGGCTTGTTGAACAGGCAGAAAAAATCCCGAATTACAGACAACTGCACCATCGTCAAACAATAAGACGCTTTATCACTGCGGCAGCAGCCTTTGTGCTTATGGCTTGCAGCTTTAGTGCAGGTGCGTTTGCATTTGCCCGTGAGATAGTGGTTGAAGTACCTGCAGAGCAGGAAACGATAAAATTGAAAGAAATCAATCTGACCCTGGTCCTGCCCGATGACTGGAAGGGAAAATATTCTGTAGAGAAAAATGGTCAAAATTATATCATTTATCACCCGCAAGTCAGAGAAGGCTATGGTACAGAAATAGCGTTTGACGGCGGTATCCTGTTTTATATTGTCTGCCACGAGGAACCAATGACGCCGGAACAATTTGTAGCGAACGGATATGATTTTGTCGGATACCGATATCTGTTTTCTACCAGTGATAAAACATATATTCTTTATTATCCAAGTGATGTGCAGTGGAACCCTGAGAATTCAGAACAGGAAGCGGAGTATCTGGGAATGGAGAGAGAAATAGAAGATATTAAGTTTGTGGTTGACAATATCCTTGCTGACTGAAAATGTTTTGAATCTTGAAACAGGCATGGTGGGAATGCTGAACGTAAGGTATTTTTGTTCATAGCCATATAAAAAGAAAAAAATTTTAATATCATGATTACATGGAGGTTAAAAATGGGAAACAAAAAACAAAAACTACGGAATAATATATGGGTAATTGGTATCTTGTCTGCAATATTGCTTTCCGGGTGCAGTAAAGAGAATGTGCCAAAGGAAGATTCGTCTGTGGACAGCGGCATTGAAAGTACAATGGCAGAAAAAGACAGTATGCCAGAAGAATATAATTCAGGAGCTGAAAAATTGGCAGAAAATTCTGCACCCAGTGAAAAGGTTATGGAGCAGACTATAAGCGAATGGAAAGAAATGTATGCTTCATTTTATGATTACCAGGATTGTTCCGCAGTTCTTTCAGAGCGTACAGAAAATGATGGAACTGTAGACGAAATATTCACGGTAGACATTACATATACATCTGAACAGTCAGATGGTGACGAACCAGAGCATTTTATTGCAGATATGAAAGCAAGCTATCCGGCAGATAATCCGGAAGATATTACTTTATGGATGGATAACAGTGGCGGGGAAATGACGGCTCTTACTCTGTTTAAAGAGTGCGGTCCCGGTTGATAAATAATACCCCACTGATATTTCCTGTATGGAAATGTCCAAGATACCTTATGTTCAGCATTCCCATCATATTTGCTTGAATGTCTAATCGTCCAATTTGTCGGGAAAAATCAAGACAGAAGAATGATATGAAAACTGAATATCCTTTACCTTTAGGTTCTGTGAAGATTTACACAGTTTATTTTACACACCCGAACCACCCGGCTATTGAATAGACGGGTGGTTCACAGTTGTTTATCTTTTTAATATAGTAAATGAACGCATCATCTTTCTTATATTCGATATAGCCCAGTTTTTGATAAAAGGCATTTGTACGAATGTTCCAAACTGGTGTATCAAGAAATATTTCTTTCTGGAAATACTATTTATCACCAATACATCTGATGTACTGGCTTTTGTCAATTCCATCATTAATCCGTGCATTCATTAGAGAATATATTGGCGAGGCTTTTTGCCAATTACATATGCCTTTGCATATGCAATTGAGAATCGGAGAAATAGACAAGTTAAGATGCTATTATATCATCATATTTTTGGTGCAATCAGAAACAGGACACACAGTTGACATGTTTTTTGTGTTATAATTGCTGTATGCTGACAATCACAGTTTGGTCCAGGACTTTGCACTGTGCTACAAAAGCCGAAAGCTGAACTGTTACTGCTGACGAAAAAGTATGTTGAAACAGATTGACATAGTTTCTTATAATGATACCATGATGAAAAGAGGAGAGCTTTCCACTATGAAAATAGACAGACAGATTGGAATCCTGTCCATATTGCTGCAGAAGGACACGGTCACAGCGCCCTGTCTGGCAGAACAGTTTGAGGTGTCCAGGCGGACCATCAACAGGGACATCAAAGACTTGTGCAAAGCGGGAATTCCGATTGTGACGAAACAGGGAATCAATGGCGGCATTGCGATTATGGAGAATTACAAGATGGACCGCACGCTGTTTACCAGCACAGAAATGCAGGATATCATTGCGGGAATCCGCAGCCTGGGCAGTGTCAATGGCACCAACCGCTACGGACAACTGATGGAAAAGCTGTCGGCGGACTCCTCGGATTTCATGGTTGGAAACCAGTCGGTACTGATCGACTTATCCTCCTGGTACAAAGATTCGCTGGCGTCTAAGATTGAACTGATCCGCACATCCATCGACCAAAGCAGAGAACTGGAGTTTGCCTATTATTCCCCGAAAGGTGAATCGGAACGGTGCGTGGAGCCATATTATCTGATTTTCCGGTGGTCGAGCTGGTATTTGTGGGGATGGTGCAAAGCGCGGGAGGATTATCGCCTGTTCAAGCTAAACCGCATGGACCATGTACAGATTTCAGAGAACGCGTTTTCCAAAAGACAGGCACCAGTGCCGGATCTGGGAGAAGAGCGGATTTTTCCAGGCGGGATTGCCGTGAAGGCACTCTTTGAGCCAGCGTGTAAATGGAGACTGGTCGAGGACTTTGGCCCACATTGCTTTGCGGTGCAGGAGGACGGGAGACTGCTGTTTCAGGCAGACTATACAGATAAAGAAAATCTGATCACGTGGCTGCTTTCCTTCCGCGATCAGGTGAGGCTGCTGGAACCGAAGGAAATCCGCACAGAGATGCGGGAGCATATCGAGCGCATGAGAAGAAATTATATGGAGGAAGAAAAAGATGGTATTTGACTACAAGAAGGAATACAGGGAATTTTACATGCCGAAGAACAAACCAGGCATGATTGAAGTGCCTGCGATGAATTATATCGCAGTCCGCGGAAAAGGCGATCCGAATATGGAGGGAGGCGAGTATAAGGAATCAATCGGATTGCTGTACGCGATTGCCTTTACGATTAAGATGAGCAAGAAAGGCAGCCGCCAGATCGAGGGATACTTTGATTACGTGGTTCCGCCATTGGAGGGATTCTGGTGGCAGGAAGGCGTCTGCGGAATTGATTATGCGCACAAGGAGGCTTTTCAGTTTCTTTCTGTGATCCGCCTGCCGGATTTTGTGTCGAAGGAGGATTTTGACTGGGCCGTTCAGGAGGCGGAAGCGAAAAAGCATGAGGATTTTTCCAAGGTGGAGTTTTGGACCTATGACGAGGGATTGTGTGTGCAGTGTATGCATATTGGTCCCTACGACAGCGAGCCGGAAACGGTTGACCGGATGCATGATTTTATGACAGGGCAGGGATATCAGCTTGACATCAGCGACAGGAGGATGCACCATGAGATTTATCTGAGTGATGCGCGAAGAACTGCACCTGACAGATTAAAGACCGTGATCCGTCATCCGGTCCGCAAAATTTAACTATGCCGTCAATGACTTGTCTGTTCTCTTTTGCTATAATGATAGCAGGAACGATGGTAAATACGGTTGTTAAAGTTTATTCATAAAAAAATAAAATGATATGGAAAAGGAGAACAAAAATGCAGATTGTACCTACACTAAATTTTGGAGGGAATTGTCGGGAAGCGATTCAAATGTATGAAAAAGCATTTAATGGAAAGATCAGCTGTATGATTACATATGGAGAAGCAAATGATCCCGAATACAATCCATTGCTTAAGGAACACCAAAGGGAATATATATACCATTCGGAACTTGTATTGGGCAGTCAGAGAATCATTATGAGTGACGATGTGGATCATGAATTTCAAACGTGCTATTCAAATTTCCTCACGATTATGTATGATACAAAAGAAGAAGTACAAAGAGCATATGAAATGATGAAAGAAGGAAGTAAGACCATATATCAACTGGAAGCCACTCCATACAGTTCCTGCCGGGTTGTTTTTGTTGATAAGTTTGGAATTCGCTGGGGAATTATGACCGAGCAGACAGAGCGGTGAATTCCGGTTTATGGAACTGTCAGGATAGAGCCTGTTTGAAAATGCGTTCTGTCAGATGTGCGGGCGCGATGGGCACAGAGGAGGAAACAGTGGGAAACAGACCAGAATATGATGCAAAATTGATCGGGCGCAATTTAAAGCGTCTCCGTATAGCGAAAAAACTCTCAGTGGAGGAAGTGCGAAGGTATCTGGGGCTGGGGTCGGTACAGGCGGTCTACAAATACGAGGCGGGCAAAAGCTATCCGCCGTCTGATGCAATATTTGCGCTCATGCAGCTGTATGAGGCGGACCTTTACGACATACTGTGCGGATGCGATCAGAGACCAGGTATCACATTCGTTCAAATGACACAGAAAAGACATATCAGAAAGATGAAAAAATACGTTATCATTTACAGGAAATATATTGGTGGAAAAACCGGATAGGGACAGGCAATAACCATCTGTACTTTTCAGGAAATAACGCGTGGCAATGATTTGTAAAAATGTCCATCATTGTCATGCGTTGTCTGCTTGCAGTTCTCTCATACTTCGCGAATGTCAATGCTGAATAAACGCATCATAGCTTTGCTGCTAAAGGAAGGAGCTGCTTCGCCTTAGCCTGTTTCTGAAAAAATGAAATTCCATAACAAAGAATCTGTTCATAGCCATGAAGTCCTTCCGCATATTTTCTGGTAATTATTTGACAAATAGCATCATCACAGACTGCTTCCATATGTGATTCCAAATCAGATTTCTTTGCTTCGATTATGACTGCTCTGCGGTTTTTTTGATCCAAGAGCAGAATATCTGGTCTTCCAAGCCCTTTTTCTTTGTTTGATTCTACTTCATACCCCAATCCCACAAACACGCCTGCAAGAAAAGCATGATAATAGTCCTCGTGATAGTCATGATAACTGATCGTTTTCCATAGGAGATCTGACAGGATTCTGGAGATGGTTTTCTCATCACCATTCCAAAAAGCGTCCATCATGGATTTCTGCATATTGTTATCTATGGTGTTCCTAAAATATGTCACAACAGTATCCTCAAAAATAGAGGCAATTTCCCGGTTTGGGATACGGAGGCTTACTGTTTCTCCCTCTTCCTCCACATCTGACTTGGTGAGGTACCCTGTCATCAGCAGTACACTCCACAGGTGATCTTCAGAGGAGTGAAGTATATCGTAAGTCAGTTCGTCAGAGATTGTCTGAATGATTGTACCGCCATTCATTAGAATTTCAAATTTACGGGATACAAGGAATTCAGTCCTTGTAATAAAGGACAGAAGAATTTCATTGTGACTGGTATTTTTCCAATAATTCTTCGGCTTGGCGTTCTTTCTTTTTGTCAGTGCAGATATATAGTTCATCACGTCCCACGGGCAATAGACATAACTGTTTCCAAACACATAGCCATTGTACCATTCTCTTATGACATCCGCTTTATCTTCCCTGTCGGCAGCAGATAAGAGCTGCGCGACTTCACGGTCTGAAAAACCAAAGTATTGAGAAAAATCATCATCTAAAACAGAGTAGGGAGCAAAGTTGTTTGTTCCTGTAAAAATACTTTCCTTGGCGATGCGAAGACAGCCTGTAACAACTGCAAACTTAAGAAACTGGTTGTCTTTTAATGCCATTCCGATCATACCTTTCATCATATTGAGCATGGGATGATAAAATGGATTTCCTGCAGCGTCCTTTTCACTTGCGGTAGCAAGTGGGACATCGTATTCGTCGATCAGAACGATCACTTCTTTTCCATAAGCAGCATGCATCATGCGCATAATTGTTTTTAAGGAGTTTTTGACATCGGCAGCAGTACTGGTCTGCGCCTCCAGTCTCACAAAAATTTCAGCGTCATACTGATTAACGTTGTCATTGTCTTTCAGATCAGAATACTCTTTACACACATCGGCTAATCGAACTTTGAGCAGGGCATACGCATCTTGGAAAGTTTCGGCCTCGATATCTTTCAGTGAAATAAAAAGTACTGGGTACTGGTTCTGCCATTTCTCACAAAACGCTCTGTGTTTCGTTATTTGAAGTCCCTCAAAGAGTTCCTGGCTGTCTTTTCTTATATCAAAAAAATATTCCATCATACTGAGCATAAGTGTTTTGCCAAAACGTCTTGGTCTGGTAAACAGAGTCACCTCATTGTCAGTCTCTTTTATAAGCTCATACATAAGCTCAGTTTTATCGACATAATAATTCCCTGCCCTGCGTAGTGCTGCAAAATTTGATCTTCCGACGCCGACCTTGAATGCCATGTAAGAGTCTCCTTTCTAACTATCTATATCAAAGCAAATAGGTGATTGGTCTATACAATTAAACTTTATCATAAAAGCTTTATGATATCAAACAAAAATTAATGCTAAGGTACGTTAGTTTTTACTGATAAGCTACAGTTCACACCCGGCAAATTTTGAAAGGAATTTTGTTTCTAGAAGTGTGAACTATTTCAGAAAAAATGTATTTTTCTGGAAGGATGACAATGGAAACCCAATATGGAAAGATACATATGTATATGCGAGATTAAATACGGACGAATAAAGAAGGGAACTCATGTTGTGATTTTGCAGGTTGTATGATATAATCTCCATATTGTGACAGAGGATGACGACAGGAAATCCTGATCAGGAATCCTGAATTAGGATGAAAGAAAACAGATACTGGGAGGGGATGGGTGAAAATGATTTGCGCAATCAGAAAATGGGAGCTGTCAGATGCAGGCGATCTGGCAGCGGCGCTTTCCAACAAAAACATACTTGACAATCTTCGGGACGGGCTGCCTTACCCTTACACCGAGCAGGACGCAGCGGATTTTATTTCAGCCATGCTTTCCGCGGATGAAACAGAAACATTTGCCTTTGCAATCGCGGCAGATGACAAAGTGATTGGCAGCATTGGCGTTTTCCGCCAGGGAAATATTCACAGGCAGACAGCCGAGATGGGATATTACATTGCAGAGGTGTACTGGGGCAGAGGAATCATGACGGAAGCGGTGAGGCAGACTTGTGAATATGTCTTTGCACAAAGCGACATCATCCGCATCTATGCAGAGCCGTTTGCCGATAATGCAGCATCGTGCAGAGTGCTTGAGAAAGCAGGATTTCAGTACGAGGGCACGCTGAGAGGCAATGCGGTCAAGAACGGGAATGTCATTGATATGAAGGTGTACGCTTTGCTGAGGAAAAGCTATTATTGAACAGTTATGTGGTGACGAATCAGGAAACGAAAGGACGCAGTTTGGGAACATGGAACAGTTTCGGTTTATCTGGAAGTATATCAGGCTGCACAAGTGGCAGTACATAGGCGGTATCATTACTTTATTTGTATTGGATTTTGCAAATCTCTATATTCCAAAAGTGACAGGCATCATCACAGACGGTCTCGCCGCGCACACGATTGACAGGGATGGGGTGCTCCGAAATATCGGCATCATTCTTGGAATTGGTCTGACGCTTGCGGTGGGGCGTTTTTTGTGGCGCTATTTTATTTTCGGGGCATCGCGGTCGATTGAGCACGAGATCCGCGACAATATGTTTGCGCATCTGGAAACGCTTGACGTGGAGTACTACAACGAGCACAAGACCGGCGACCTTATGACACGCTTCACAAGCGATCTGAACGCAGTGCGCATGGCAATCGGACCAGCTGTCATCGCAGCATTTGACGCGGTGGTCATGACTGTGATGGTGATCGGACAGATGATGGTCTATGTCAATATCAGGCTGACACTCATCGCCATCATTCCGATGGTCTTTATAGCGTTCGGAGAGCTTTATTATGGAAAAATCATGCAAAAACGCTTTCTGGAGCGCCAGGAGGCCGTGTCAGAGCTCACAGATTTTGTGCAGGAGAGCTTTTCGGGTGTGCGTGTCGTGAAGGCATTCGTGCGCGAGCGGTCGCAGATTCGGGCATTCGCGAGGGCAAACGCCAATGCAAAAAAGAAAAATCTCAGAATCGCCCAGATGGAATCGATTGTCATTCCGCTGCTGGACGTTGTGATCGGTATCAGCAGCCTGCTCACACTTCTGTATGGCGGATATCTTGCGCTTGCAGGGGAGATTACGATCGGGCGCTTTGTCGCGTTTAACCAGTATATTACCATGCTCGTGTGGCCGATGCTCGCCTGCGGGGAGGCGATCAACATGTTTTCGCAGGGCGGCGCGGGAATCAGGCGCATACAGGAGGTCTTTGAGGAAAAACCGGAGATTGCCGACAGGGAGGACGTGGCGAAGGTAGACCGGATCAAGGGAGATATCCGTCTAAAACATCTTACGTTTATCCACAGGGGACACAGCGAGCCGACGCTGAAGGACATCAGTCTGGAAATCAGGGCGGGAACCACGCTTGCCGTCATCGGGCGCACCGGAAACGGCAAATCAACGCTCGTCAACTTGCTGCTGCATCTCTATCAGACGAAGCCGGGTATGATATTTATTGACGGAAGGGATATCAACAGCATTCCGCTGAAAAGCCTGCGCGAACATATTGCCTACGTGCCGCAGGATAATTTTCTGTTTTCCGACACCCTGAAATCCAACATTGCATTCGGGACAGACAATGAGGAGATGGACGAGATTGTCAGGGCGACAAAGACAGCGTGCATTCACGACAATATCATCGCATTTCCCGACGGTTACGACACGATTGTGGGAGAGCGGGGCGTCACCCTGTCCGGCGGTCAGAAGCAGAGGAGTTCGATCGCGCGGGCATTGAAGAAAGATGCGCCGATTCTGATTCTCGACGATGCGCTCTCCGCGGTGGACACAGACACCGAGGAAAAAATACTCAGCAATTTGAAGGAAAACAGGCGCGGAAAGACGACGATTCTGATTGCGCACCGTATCTCCACCATACAGAATGCGGATGTCATTCTCGTGCTGGAGGACGGGGAGGCAAAGGAATGCGGCAGCCACAGGGAACTGATGGAACTTGGAGGCATTTACAGGGATATGTTTGAAAAACAGCAGCTCGAAGCGGCAAAAAATCTGGCAATTTCTACAATGAAATAGAGTTAAGCAGTATTTTTTGGGAAGGATGTTTTTATGAAACGGTTATTAGGATATTTAAAACCACATAAATGGATGATGCTTCTCTCCTCGGTGCTTGTCATCGCGCTGATTGGCGTGGAGCTCTACAAGCCGATTATCATCGGAAATGCCATTGACAATTACATTGGCAGCTACGGGCAGCCGGGGGTGAACCTTGCGATGGAGGAGGCCTTTTGCGGAATCCTGCGCGCCGGAGGGCTGTACGCCGTGATGCTCCTGCTGGGCTTTGTGTTTAACGCGTCCAATACATGGATTCTGCAGAACATCGGCCAGTCCATTATCTATAAAATGCGCGAGGAAGTCTTTACACACATTCACAGTCTTTCCGTCAATTTCTTTAACACGCAGCCGGTGGGAAAGCTTGTGACCAGGGTGTCAAACGATACGGAGGCTGTCAATGAGCTGTTCTCGCAGATTCTGGCAAAGCTGTTCAAAAATTCGGTGAAAATCATCGGTTTTGCGGTTGTGATGCTCTCGATTGATGTGCGCATGGCATTGTATTCTTTTATCCTGATTCCGTTTGTGACAGGACTGACGTTCTTTTTCCGCTATATGTCAAGGAAAGCGTACCGATTGACAAGAACGCGCATCACGGAGCTGAACACCTTTTTGTCCGAGCATATTTCCGGCATGAAGCTGATACAGATTTTTGCGCGGGAGAAAGAGAAATACAAGGAATTTGAGTGGAAGAGCGAGCAGCTTTTCCGGGCGAACTGGCGCGAGGTCATGACCTTTGCCATCTTCCGCCCGTCCATTTACATGCTTTCGGTCTTTGCGATGGTGATTGTAATCGGTCAGGGGAGCGCGTCCGTGCTGGCAGGAACAGTTTCGCTGGGAACGCTGTTTGTGTTTATCAACTATATCAGCTCCTTTTTCGAACCGATTCAGGAGCTTGCAGAGCAGTTTGGAACGCTGCAGTCCTCGCTGGCATCTGCGGAGAAGATTTTCTCGATTCTGGATGAAAAAGCGGAGATTGTGAATCCAGAGAATCCCACAGCAGTCGTGATTCGCGGCAGGATTGAGTTCAGGCATGTCTGGTTTGCTTACGAAAAGGACGATTATATCCTAAAGGACGTAAGTTTTTGCATTGAGCCGGGCGAAAAGGTGGCGTTTGTGGGGGCGACCGGCGCGGGCAAGTCCTCTATTCTGAATCTGATTGGGCGCTATTACGATATCCAGCGGGGAGAAATTCTGATTGACGGCGTGAGCATCAGGGAGATTGACAAGGATGCCCTGCGGCGCGCGATTGGGCAGGTCCAGCAGGATGTGTTTATTTTCACGGGGGACATCAAAGGCAATATCTCGCTGGACAATGAGGATATATCGCGGGAGGAAATCGAGCGCGCGGCCCGCATTGTAAACGCGGATTCCTTTATCAGCAAAATGCCGAATGGGTTTGATGAACCGGTAACGGAGCGCGGAAGCACGCTCTCGGCGGGACAGCGACAGCTCCTTTCCTTTGCGCGGACGCTCGCCTACCAGCCGACGATCCTCGTGTTGGATGAGGCGACTGCCAACATCGATACCGAGACAGAGAGCCTGATCACGCAGGCGTTGGAAAAGCTGATGGAGGGGCGCACGACCATCATGGTAGCGCACCGTCTCTCCACGATTCAGCACGCGGACAAGATTATCGTCATGCACAAAGGCGAGATCAGGGAGAGCGGCTCGCATCAGGAGCTTCTGCAGCTGGGTGGTATGTATAAGAAGCTGTATGATCTGCAGCTGGTGGAGGCGTGACTGGATGCTGCACCGGCTTTGATGTGCGAAGAATTGATTAACATAACAAAATTGTTCTTTCAAAAAGAAACGATGAAAATCTTGATTTTGTAAAATGGCAGGAATATAATAAAAGGCGGAAACTATTTTTATACTTAGGAGGAGATAGAAAGTGGGAAGCTATTACAAGCATACGAGAACCGAAAAGATTGATGTGCCATATTCGTTTCGCTGTGAGCAGTGCATGAAAGACAGTGGTCCGAGGGTAGCGGTCATATATGGTATGCAGGCGGAGATCAACAGCTATTACAAAGAGCTGGAAGACAAAAAGAAGGAGAAACTGAACGAGATGGCGCACAAGAATCTTGTGAAGGCGGTGAAAGATGCACATCGCAATGCTGCAGAAAAACAGATTTATGTGAAGGCTTTTAAAGATCAGTGTCCGTTTTGCAATAAACCACAGTCATGGGCAGTCAGCGGTATCAAGAAAGAGATGTTTAGTACACCGATCGTCTGTGTTATTGTTGGAATTATCGTGGGTTTATGCTGCTATTTTGCTTCAGGACTTGATGAGAAATTGATACTTGCCCTTGCTGCTGTGGGAATTAGTCTTGTGGTGGCAGCAGGATTTCTTCTAGTTAACATTATAAAAGTAGCGCGCAAAAAGAAACAGACTTCCACGGCTGTGCAGAAAAATATACCCGTTATTGAATGGAACGCGGTACAGTACATTCTAAATGAGCAGTAGTACCAAGGAGGAAGTCCGCTCTACCGTTTCATTTGGCTCATCAGGCAAAATGAAAATGAGTATATTGCAATGCGAATCGAAAAGCTGATAAGTGTGATATCATCTTAAAAATGGTTCAGGAAACAAATACATATCTGGTGGGAAGATAGTGCACCTGGGAGAAATCTTAGGTGCTTTTCTTATATTCTGATTACAGGAGTTATAATACGCTGCAGGAAGCCCAAAAGCACGTACAAGCTCACTGAGACTGGCATCACGAATTTCAGGGAGAATGTGGAGATGCTGAAAAATATGCTGAAAAGCATGGGGCAGGGAATAGAACGGATTAAGATGAAATGAGACGCTGCACAGAACGGTCAGGGACTGCTGGGTAAGGAACTGCGCAGCGGCAAAGACAGGGAGGGCGGGGTATTTGATTTCGCTCTCGCTGCACGATGTTCTTTGGCTGACTGCAGCAGTAATCAAAGTGAGTGCTCTGCTCTTTGCCGTTGAATATCAGGCGATTTTAATCTATTTTTCAAAAAAGAATTTGACGGCGATACAGTTGAGGAGCGTGCGAAAAGAAGGGAGACATGAGCGGACTTGTGTTCTGGTAATCGCGGGAATCGGCTTGTTTGTCTGCGCGATGCTGCTGTTGCGGCAAAAGGATACTTTGCATGAAATGCTCAGTATCGTGGTCTGCCTGGCCGGAATGTACATGATTCTGTCGTACGGCGGAAGTCTGACGCTCAGGATTCTCAAGGCATTTAGGACGAGCAGAGCCAGGAGGATTTTTATGGGCAGATTATTAAAAAATTTTGTGACAACCAGCCCTTCTGATGCGTCTTATCTATGAGATCTCAAACAGAAGAAGAAAGGAGATGCATTCATGCATGATGTGATAGAGCTGTTTCATCTGTATAAGGACGATGTATACAGGCTGGCAGTCAGCTATACGCACTCGGTTCATGACGCGGAAGATGTCTGCCAGACGGTTTTTTTGAAACTGATGGAACAAAATGAACTTACGCCCGGGAAAGAGAAAGCATGGCTGATGCAGGTAGCTGCCAACCAGTGCCGCAGTCTGTTGCGCTCTGTCTGGTGGAAGAGAACGGAGCCGTTAGAAGAGGATGTAAAGGAAGAAAATTTGTTCGAACAGCCAGAACAGCAGGATGTATGGGAATGTATTAGAAGGCTGAAGCCCAAATATCGTATCGTAGTATATCTGTTTTACTATGAGGAGTATACGGTAAAGGAAATTGCGGAATTGTTACATATCTCCGGCACGGCTGTCACAACAAGATTGTCGCGGGCAAGACGGATTTTGGAGGAAGAGTTGAAGGAGGAGGTCTGATTCATGCAGAAAAGATTTCAGGAAGTATATGAACAGGTTCGGATGCCGGAGGAATGCAGCCGGCGCATAGAACAGGCGATGCGGAGCAAAAGAGCGGGCGCGTTGAAACCTTTTGCGGGATACCGGCGGATATCCAGAATTGCGGTCGCGTTGACAGGCGTGCTGCTGTTTCTGCTGACAAACGTAACCGTGTACGCCTGCACCGGAAGAGGGATTATCGGCCGGTTTGTCTCTTTTGCGGACAATGCCGTATTTACAAGAGAGAAAGATGAGAATGGCAATAACATTTCCACTGCCACCCTGGATACCTCCGATGCGACAGCGCCGGCAGAATTCAGGGATGGACATCTCTGGTTTACGGCGAATGGAGAAAACATTGACATTACGAGTCAGGTCTCTGAGGACGATGCCTTTGTCTATCAATACAGGGACGGGGAGGGAATCACCCATTATCTGATTGTGGGCGGTGCGCCGGAAACCTTCGGGTATGCAGAGTTTCTGTATGATGAGACGCAAATGCCGGAATGGATCGGGGGATATTTTACAGCGGGAAAAGTGGGGGAAACGCTGAACCCTGACTGGCTGGAGAATGCGAAGAAAGAACTGGGCATTCCATGGCCGTAGACATTGGCTGTGGAAGTTCGTGAACGGAAAATGGAGGGGAATAATCATGAAGAATAAACTGACAAAAACAGTGATAACAATATTGACAGCGGCTTGTATGACTGGCTGCGGTGCGGAGCATTTTGCAGGACAGCATTTGGAGGGAATGAAGACAGAGTATGTTGAAGCAGCGTTTGCTTATGAGAACATGTCGCAGACCAGGGACGAGGTGCTTCCAAAGCAGCAGGGGACAGATATACAGCCATTGAATACGGAATTGTTTGACGGAAACGCGGTACGTATTTGGAAAGGGAAAGAGAATACGCTGCTGGCGCAAAAAGAGGACACCCTGTATCTCTATGATGTGGTGTCGGCACAGATCAAGGCAGAGACACAGACGGAGCACTGGAACTGGGTGGACGTTTATCCGTACAAAGACGGGTATTGCGCGATTGGACAGATTATAAAGGGCAAACCCAATGAAGATACAGCATCGGGCGGCGGACCGATGATGATGGTGGCAGAGGAAATGGATGTGGAATGCATGAGCGTTTTTTATGATGACTCCTTGAAAGAGATGCGCAAAGTGTCACTGTTTGACATTGTGGAAAATGCGGAAGTGGCTGTATGGTCCGTCTCGCCGGACGGCGCGATGCTGGGGTGCTTTGACCAGTGGGAGGGATTAAACCTTTATGATATTCAGAATCAGAAAAAAGTGAATTTGCTGGAGCCGGGAGATGAGGGAAAATGCCCGGAGCTTCTGACAATCGATGCAATGTTCTTTGATGCAGATAACAGCCAGGTGGTCTTTACGGGGCAGACGAATCAGAATGGCAGAACCGTTGCGTCATGGGGCAGAATCCGCACAGACGGAACGGGATTGGAAAACCATATCTTACAACATAATCTGGGCATGGCATCAGGGTACGGTGACGGAAAGCTGCTGCTTGGAGAGGACAGCATATTTTTTAAAGGGGCAATGGGATTTGTCAATCAGGAGACAGGAGAGGCGGTGTACAAGACAGATTTAAAAGGCGCTTTGCCGATGAGTGGACCATTTTATTCAGATGATGGAACGATTTTTGCCACGGCTGCCCTGGACACGAACCAGATGGAGCTGACAGTCTGGCGGACACAAGATTTTTCCCCGCTATCTAAGGAAGTGATCCAGGATGACAGGGAGGAGATGTTCTACCGCGCTCCGCAAGTCTGCCTGTTTCCTGAGATTAGGGTATGCATTGTCTGTATGGGAGGGCACAATGACATCCCGCAGAAGGCAGTGCTAGTGCATTATTAAACATTAAAACAGTGTCATATGTGATGCAATTTCAGCGATGGGAAACGATACTTCACACTATGAATTTCTCACCTGCTTTCGGGCAGAAAACAGCGGTAAATCTGAGATCGATTTACCGCTGTCTGGTTTATGACAGTTTCCAGGCCTATAGCTCTTTTGTTTTAAAAAGCCTAATTGCTATCAGCAATCCCATAATTGATATAATTACTGAAGTCAAAGTGGGCAGAATAAAATCAGACGGGGCTGCTACGCCGGAGATCAAATCTATATTTTGTGTCGTTAAATTCAATGGACTGAATTTGGCAAGTGGTTCTATCATTCCGAGCAGGGATATAATCGCTGCAATACCGCCGGTAAAAAGTATACTTGTGAATGTCTGCTGAAACAAAACACAACCAATCATAAGAATGCTTAAATACAAAAAGCCAGCAAACCAAAGAGCAAGTGCAGCAAATGCAACATTAGAGAGTTTCGTATCTACCCATAAAAACGCAGTATAACCATAAGTAAAAGCGTAGCTGGTCCAATAACTGATTGTCATAAAAACGGCTGCTACGGTATATTTAGCGAGGATAACGTTTTTACGCGAAAGTCCTTTTGTTACCATTAAAACTAAAGTTCCTTTGGAATATTCACTGGAAAGACAACTGCCATATAGAATAATAAAGGCGCTAAATCCTACACCAGAAATATTTTTATAAAATTGTTTCCATGCGTCTAAAGCAACGGGTTCTGAACTCATTTCCATATCTGCTGATAATGCCGATAAAATCTCCGGTGTAAACTTAGCAAGAAATGCACTCATCATACCAAAAATCAAAAAGACAGCAAACAAGATAAGAAAACGATAATTTTTTATATTCTCTGCAAATTCTTTTCTTACAAATGCAAGATAACCACTCATTTTATCACCTCCAAAAACAGACTCTCAAGGGACGGTTCCATGATTTCTATTTTGACAGGACAAAGCCCGGTTTCGGAAAATACATTGAAAAGAAATTGCTGCACTTTTTTCATGTTACGGCTATGCAGGACAATTTCCCTGTTGTTTTCTTCCGAGTTGGCAAGCAGCGGTTTGATAGCCGGCTGCTGTTTAAACGCCAGCAATTCATCGTCAGCAGAAAACTCTACCAATAGGCTGTCATGCCCATGTAACGCCTTGATTTCCGCGAGTGTACCACAAACAGCGATTTTTCCCTGATTCAGAAAAGCAGCATGGTCGCAAATACGCTCTACGTCTGAAAGAATGTGGGTAGAGAATAAAACGGTTGTGGTATCACTGATTTTGCGGAGAATATCTAAAATTTCTTTTCTCCCCACAGGATCAAGTGCGCTTGTCGGTTCGTCACAAATCAATAATCTGGGATTGGTAAGCAAGGCCTGCGCGATACCGAGACGCTGTTTCATACCACGCGAAAATCCGCCGATTTGTTTTGTTACGCCGCTCAATCCTACGAGGGAAAGAAGTTCATGACCTCTTTGTTCCATTTCACTTTTGTCTATACCAATGACTGCACCACAAAGTCTAAGGTATTGCGGCGGGGTCATATAATTGTAAAACTCCGGCACATCTGGTAAATAACCAATAAACTGATTTGTTTTTGTTTGTCCAAAACAGACTGCCTCATTACAGATATGGATTTCTCCACTATCCGGCTGCAATAGTCCTAACACCATTTTCATTGTTGTCGTTTTCCCTGCGCCGTTTTGCCCAATGAAGCCGAAAATACTTCCTTCTGGTACTGACATATTCAGATTATCTATGATTTTCTGCTTTCCAAAACTTTTAGACAAGTTTTGTATTGTAAGTACATTCATTCGTCCGCCCCCTTTCCGAAAATAAAATAGATGACTGGTCCAAAAAGTAATAGAACCATGACAACTATAAGCCACATAATTTTATTACCAAAACGATAATGTGGATGGCGTAAGATGTGAACCACCGCTACGGCTGCAAGTGCGATATCCATGATTAGAATCGGTATAAGCAAAGGCAGCATTTTAAATAGAGTATCCATGTTTTACCTCCTGTTAATTGATGCGTCACTATTTGTATCATATTAGAAATATTATCATAATGATAATAAATAGTCAATAGATACCGCCCATGTCAGGGCGGCAGATTTTATTGATTGTTTTTTTCTTCCGGAGAAATAATTAATCCAATCGTTCTCAATTTACGTTCTGGGTTAGGTTCGTTATCTTTTACTTTGCTGATGATGTGTGAAATATCTGTTACAAGAGAAGTCAACTCCTGATCTGATAAATAAAGGGGAGAAAGGGAAAAACCGGACATATCTTCTTTGATATTTATATTCGGCGACTGACAGTACTGTTGAAATTGCTTTGCAAACCCTATCATATACTGCATGAAATACTGCATATATATTTTTCCGGAATTTTCTTCTAACATTGTTTCCATTTCGCTATTGATATTGAACGCAAGCGCATATGTCTTTTCAACTGTACCGCGTATTTGTGTTTCCTCAACCACTTTCAAAATACCGTCACGCAACATTTTTTTAAGATGCCGATATAATGTGGCAGGTGGAATATCATTATATGTATCAGATAAATGCTTTGCTGTTGCTTTCCCCTGGGAATGTATTTCAAGCAATAGTTTGCATCTAACTGGATTTGTAATACAGTCCATAAGTTTATCAGCCATAGTGTTCCTCCTGTTTGAGTATATGAAAATATTATCGCTCTGGCAGTAAAAAGTCAACTACTGATATAGACATATATTCTCAGTAAATTGAAAACAAATTAGGAGCTGTAGGAAAATAAGTGATGCAACTTGCGCAGGATATTTCTTCGAGGATGTATGTCAAAAAACGTAGGCGTAGCGGGCTACGGCGAGGCTTTTTGACATGCATAATCGGAGAAATAGACAAGTCAAGATGCGTCAGTTATTTTTCTACAGATCCTTACTATTTACTGCGCATTGTGTGAGAACATGATGGCTTCCAGGCCGTGAATGGCAACGAGAAGAATACGATTCTGCAATAATTGACATTTGTGGTAATGTGTATCAGGATATTTTGATTGTGGTCGTGTCAGCGGCATGATATAATGAATGGTATTAGAGTGTGTCTGGAGAATCAGAATCATAAAAAAGAAGAGTCTAAGGAGGAGAAGACATTTATGGCACGCACAGAATCAGTTGAGCTTACGGTGTTATGTCTGATATATGATAAGGACAGGTATTTACTGCAGGACAGGGTGAAGGAGGATTGGAGAGGATACACGCTGCCCGGCGGTCATGTGGAGGCAGGGGAATCCATTGTCGATGCTGTGGTGCGTGAAATGCGGGAGGAGACAGGGTTGACGGTGTTAAACCCCAGACTTTGCGGTGTCAAGCAGTTTCCGACGGAGGAGGGGCGCTACATTGTGTTTTTGTTTCGTGCGGACCAGTTTGAGGGGGAACTGGTTTCCTCAGAGGAAGGGGAGATGCACTGGGTTCGGAGAGATGCACTGGCGCATGTTCCCGCGGTGAACGATCTTGACGGGCTGCTGCGGGTGATGCTTGACGATGGGCTGAACGAGTTTCAGTATATGATAGAAAATGGTGAGTGGAAGGCGATAATAAAATAGGAGAATATGCTAAAAGAAAGAGAGGAACAGAAATCAATATGAATTATTATTTTATAGATTATGAAAATGTCCACGCAGATGGATTTACGGGGGCGGAAAATCTCGGTGAAAAGGATGTGATCTGCGTGATGTACACGGAGCAGAGCAAGGCGTTTTCGCTGGAGCTGGTGGAGAAGATTGCAAGACAGCATGCAAGGCTTGAGTCCTACAAGGCGGGCACAGGGGCAAAAAATTCGCTGGATTTTCAGCTCGCGTCCTATCTGGGATATATGATTGCAAAGAGCGAGGGCACGGACGACTGTTTTTATATTGTTTCCAGAGATACCGGATTTAACCATCTGGTTGACTTCTGGGCGGAGCGCAATGTGACAGTGAAACGGGTTCCCAATTTTATGGGGGAGGAGAAAGAGACAAAAACCGCTGCCGAGGAGGAACCCAAAGTCAACGCCAAACCAAAGACAAAGGGAAAGTCCAAAGTATCGGACTCGAACAAGGCTACGAAGGAGGAGCTTCTGCAGTATCTCACGGAGGAGGAATACTCGGACAAGATACTGGAGATTTTTAACAGTTACAAGACGAGGGTTGCCATCAACAATGGTCTGAGCAAGGAGTTTCGGGACAGCCAGAAGAGCAGTGCCATTTACAAAAAGTTAAAGACCCTGTTAAAAGAAAAGCAGAAGTCTTAAACAGGCTATGTGAATCAATATATTGTGCAAAGTCAGAGAGGGCGGCAAAATGGGAGTATCGGCAAAGGGGCGAAGGCGGATTTCGTATCAGGGACAGAATTTTGTGTGGTGGGTTGCGCCGGACGGCGATGACTGCGACAGGGTTTATCTGAATATTGTCTCTGAGGATAAAAGCATGATATTGGCCTACAGGGTTGATGGCGAGAGCTTTCGCATTATCAGTAAGGGAAGGCGGCTTCATGGAGAGAAGACCTCCGGGAAGTGGCAGATGTGCAGGATTCCGTTTCGGGATCCGCTGATGGTCGTGACGCCAAAAGATGTGGCGCAGATGATCGCGTGGGCAGTCAGTGAAAGGGATGAGTACTCTGTATGAGGAAAGTACTGCTCTGTGATGGATAAAAAGAGGAGAGTGGTTAAATGAAGAGGAAAGTAAGGACGATAACGGTAAATGGACAAAAGTTTGTGTGGTGGTATTTGATTCGTGAGCATGAGACGATCGTGAAACTATCTCCGTATGCGGATAAGACTTCTGTGATTAGTGTCGTTTTTTCAGATATAAAGGACAGTCTTTATGGTCAGTATAATGAATGTGTTGTGATATCCTCGGTTAAAACGGATAACTCTTTTCTCAGCGGTCTGATTCAATATAATGAAGGGGTTGCATTGTCTGCCGACGATCCAAGGTGTTGTGTCACGTTTGTGGAGTCATGGAGTAATCCAGAGTATTACTGTACGATTATTGAGCCGAAAATGGCAGGGTTGCTGCTCACTTATTTTACGGAGCAGAATTATTTATTTGAGACGCGAAAAAGCATCACGCGAAATGGATACGATCTGCTTTGGCAGATGGGGTATCGTAGATGACAAACAAAGATAATAAGTAAAAAAGGAGCAATAAAATGAAAATAGCCGACATGCACTGTGACACGATATCCGAAATATGGGAAAGCAGGAAACGGGACAGTCCCCAGCAGCTTTCGCAGAACAATTTACAGATAGATATTCAGAAAATGAAAAAATCAGGATACTTGCTGCAGAATTTTGCCATGTATGTGGACTTGGGAAAGGGACTTGACCCGTTTGCGTATGTGCTGGAGCTGATTGATGTGTTTATTGATGAGATGGAGAAGAACAAAAACGACATTAGTGTCATAAAAACGTATGAGGAAATTGCCGAAAACGAGCAGCAGGGGAAAATGTCCGCGCTCATGACAATCGAGGAGGGCGGATGCTGCAAGGGAGATATTGGAAACTTGGAGAAACTCTATCAGCTTGGGGCGCGCATGATGACACTGACTTGGAATTATCCCAATGAGCTTGCAAGCCCGAACCTGTTTGACAATTCAAAAGGATTGACAGAAAAGGGATTTTTATTTATAGAAAGAATGGAGCAGCTTGGCATCATCATTGACGTTTCCCATCTGTCCGATGCGGGTTTCTGGGATATTGCGGGGAACACGAATAAGCCGTTTGTGGCAAGCCACTCCAATGCGCGCGCGCTGTGCGGACACTGCAGAAATCTCACGGATGATATGATCCGGACAATCGCGGAGCGGGGCGGTGTCATCGGACTCAATTACTATGGATGCTTTTTGAATGAGACAAATGACAGTCATTCCAGCGCGGCGCGAATGGCAGCGCACGCGAGGCATATGCTCAATGTGGGGGGCAGCGAATGTCTGGGGCTTGGCTCTGACTTTGACGGCATCGGCGGCGAACTTGAGATACAGGACTGTTCGCAGATGCATAAGCTCGTCGACGCGTTCGAGAGACAGCACTTCACCAATACTGAGATCGAGAATGTTCTGTACCGGAATGTCATGCGGGTATACAGGGAGCTGCTGTAGCACAATTTCCTCTGCTATGACAAAATGGTCTCAGCAGATTTTCACAATAATGATCAGCTCCTTCGTTGACAAATTCTGCCTGTGTAATGTTCTACCGTTCCTTGCATGGATATCAATAGTTACAGTTGTTTTTAAGCGCTTTCAGGCCGGTTCATAGAAAGCGTGTTTTTAGAGAAAGTTTAGAGACAACTGTGTTATTATAGAATGTAAAACATCAAATATCAACGGTACATTTGGAGGTAGAATATGAGACAAAGATCATTGTTTGTAAGGCTGGCTGCTTTTTTTATGGCTGTTGTGCTCGCTATGGCTATGACAGGCTGTAATGGAAACATTTCATTGGATGGAGAAAATGGAACATTCACTGACGGGATGAATGAAGCATCCGGGCAGGGAAATAGTGCCGACAGCAATGGAATGGGACGCTATGTGGGTACGACTGTCTATGAGGGAAAAGAATGCTATGGCTTGACACAGATGCAGACGTTAAATGACGGTCGGATCATGCTGTTGAACCCCTCTGCTATGGAGAAATCCGTGTCAACAGACGGAGGAAGCACGTGGAATATTGAGGCAGACGAAACGTTATCGGCATTTATGGAAGAGCATTATCCTGCAGCGGCAGCAGTTGCAAAGGACGGTACGGTTGCGTTTATCGGTCTGGACGAAAGAGAAGATTCTCCGGGCGGTTTTTATAGTGAGTATGATTGTAACCTCTATATATGCAGTACAGATGGTACAATCAGGCAGCTGCCAGTGGAACTGCCGGAAGAGGATGCCCGCATGAGAAACCTTGCCTTTGACGAGGCGGGAAACCTTTACGTGTATGTGTATGCAGCCGGAAGCGGCAGTATCTACGTGATAGATATCCATGAGGGGACAGCAGAGAAGCTCGTGCAGGTTGACAATTCCAATGAAACCATGATGGAATGCAGAGACAATCTGCTCATGTATGTGACTGCCAGAACAATTTTTCTGTATGATTTGGAAAAGAAGAGCTTTGTTGAGGATGAAACACTTGAACGATTTCTTGAGGAAAATTATGAGAGCGGAATGCTTTGGGTTGGCGGAAATTACCACGCATATGCCTTTCTGGGGGAAGGCTGCACAATTTATATTGTGGATGAGAAAGGACTGTACCGTCACACGATTGGCGGCAGTGTGGTAGAACAGGTAATTGACGGGGCTTTTTCACCGCTGGGAAATCCCACAGACCACATTGTCGCAATGACTACAGCTGAGGAAAATAATTTTCTTGCCATGTTTGATAATGGGAAAATGATAAAATTTGACTATGATGCTGCGCTTCCGTCAGTACCGACGGACAGGCTTATCGTTTACAGTCTGGAAGAAGATGATTTGGTGAAACAGACGATAGCGGCATGTCAGGCACAGGCGCCAAATCTGTACATACAGTATCAGATTGGAATGAGTGAGGAAGGCATCACGCGGGAAGACGCACTGAAAAAGCTGAATACACAGCTGCTTAGCGGCAGTGGTCCCGATATCATCATGCTGGATGGCATGAATATGGACACCTATGCTGAAAAAGGTGTGCTGGCGGATCTGTCCGATATTGTCAGGGAAGTCAGCCAGCAGGACGGACTTTACAGCAATCTTATCGACGAACTTGCAGTGGACAACAGGATATACGCTGTTCCGGCAAAGTTTTATATACCTGTTCTTTATGGGGATGAGACATTTGTAGGCGGCGTGGAGGACTATGAATCTCTGGCTGATATGGTGGAGAGGGCAAGGGAGTCCTACCCTGATACGGATTTGTTGAATGTATGTTCCGCAACAGGTATTCTCAGAAGGTCTGTTCCAGTATGTGCGCCGTCATGGAAGGATGACGATGGGCATCTGAATCAGGATAAAATACGGGCATTTTTGGAGCAGACCAAGCAGATTTATGAGGCACAGATGCATGGCATACCACAGTCAGATATAGAAAAGTACCAGCAGGACCGGTTTTGGGATGACGGAACAGACTTTGAGGACAATGGGTACTTTATGTCGACGCAGGGCAGCGCTTATCTGATGCGTGAGTCGCCGTTTGCATATGGTGAGATTCTGACAGCCTCGAACTATGAGGATATGCTGTCTGTATCAAGAATGGAGGGTTTGGAGAATACCATGATAAAGCTGCTGGATGGTCAGAGCAGTAAGGTCTATCATCCTGCGTCCATTATCGGCATGAACGCGGCAGCGGAGAATCCCCAGACCGCCAGGCAGTTTGTGAAGATGATGATCGGCAATGATGTCCAGAAACTGATGCAGTTTGGGCTACCTGTGAACAAGAAAGCGCTGACAGAGCAGTTTGCCTGCAAAGAAAGTGACCTGGGAGAGAACGGCGAAAAGGGTTTATCAGGTTTCACTATGACAAATGGGGAGACTTTTCTATATCTGATTTATCCTGTTGATGAGGATGACATTGCCCGCCTTGAACAGTGGATAGCCTGTTTCGATACGCCGTACCTTGGCGATGCAGTGTTGGAAAATATAGTTTATACGGAGGGCGTGGCGTATCTTGAAGGGATGCAGGAACTCGACGCGGCAGTGTCAGCGATTGCAGACAGTGTGGAAATCTATTTATATGAATAAAGGAGAGTGATTTGTGTACAGTTTCTTATATAGACAAAAACTATAACAGCTAGAAGGAAAGAGAAACTGTACAATTTCATTGGCATCTGGTATAGTAATATCTAAATTACAAATCATACCCAAATCATAGGAAAACGGAGACCATAAAATGACACTTGTCCAATTGAAGTACATCATCACAGTGGCCGGGGAGAATTCTTTCAACGATGCTGCCAAAGTCCTTTTTATATCGCAGCCCAGCCTTTCCGCCGCGGTCCGCGCACTGGAGAGAGAGATCGGGTTTGACATCTTCGTGCGCTCGAAGGCGGGAATCACGCTGACTGCAAAGGGTGCGGAGTTCATCGGTTATGCAAAGTCGGTAATGGAGCAGTACGAACTGCTGGACGCAAAGTTTATCTCACAGACCGAGGTGCGCAAAACCTTTAGCGTGTCGATGCAGCACTACACATTTGCAGTGAGTGCGTTTGTGGAGCTTGTAAAACAGTATGGAATGGACGAGTACGAGTTTGAGGTGCACGAGACCAAGACGTATGATGTGATTGACAATGTCAGGAACCACAAGAGTGAGATTGGAATCCTGTATCTGAACGATTTTAACAGAAAGGTGCTGACAAAGCTGTTTGTGGAATACGATCTGCAGTTTGAGCCTCTGATGGAGTGCAGGATCTATGTCTATCTGTGGAAGGGACACCCGCTGGCGGACAGGGAGGAACTTGCCCTGGAAGAGCTGGAGGAATATCCATGCCTCGGATTTGCACAGGGAGAGCACAATTCCTTTTACTTTGCGGAGGAGGTCCTGAGCACCTATCAATACAAGCGATTTATCCGCGCAAACGACAGGGCGACGCTGCTCAATCTGATGGTTGGATTAAATGGTTATACGCTGTGCTCGGGAATTATCTGCGAAGATTTGAACGGAAAAGATTACTGTGCGATCAGGTTGAAATCCGACGAGAAAATGACCATCGGGTACATTTCCCGCAAGGATGCGCCGGTCAGCGTTATCGGACAGAAGTATCTGGAAGAGATCGCAAAATACAAGGATAAATCATTAGAATAGATTTTTAGGAATTGTGGAGGCAAATATTTGCAGATTGCGTGGAATCTGTCTTCACAGTTCCTTGCAGGAAGAAACGGGGGAGTATCATGGCAAGGGGAATCGCGACGAGATGCCTGCATCTCGAGGAGGAAGAGGGGGACAACAGTAACTATGGAGCAGTCAGTTACCCGATTTACCAGACGGCGACTTATGCGCACTCAGGTGTGGGCAGGAGTACCGGATACGATTACAGCAGACTGCAGAACCCGACAAGGGAACATCTGGAAAAAGTGGTGACAACACTGGAGAATGGAACGGACGCGCTGGCGCTGTCGTCGGGTATGGCGGCGGTTGCACTGATGATGGAGTTGTTCCGCCCGGGCGATCACCTGATTGTGGATGCAGATCTTTACGGTGGGAGTATCCGCCTGTTTCGCAATATTTCTGAGAAAAACGGCATCAGGTTCTCGAGTATGGACTGCTGTAAGGAAGATGTGGAGCGCTATATCAATGAAAATACGAAGGCAGTCTATATCGAGACGCCGACGAACCCGATGATGAACGTGACCGATATCGAGGCGCTTTCACGCATCACGAAAAAGCATCAGCTGCTGCTGATTGTCGACAATACATTTCTCTCGCCGTATTTCCAGAATCCGCTGGATCTGGGGGCGGATATCGTGGTACACAGCGGGACAAAATTTCTCGGCGGACATAACGACACGCTGGCTGGATTTCTGGTAACAAACAGGGCGGATATCAGCGAGCAGTTTCGTTTTTTGATCAAGACGACAGGCGCAGGGCTTGCGCCGTTTGACAGCTGGCTGATTCTGCGCGGCATCAAGACGCTGGGAATCCGCATGGAGTGCGCACAGAAAAATGCCATCGCGATCGCGGAATGGCTGCAGGGACAAAAGGCTGTCACAAAGGTGATTTATCCGGGACTTCCCTCGCATCAGGGCTATGCAGTCATGAAGCGTCAGGCGAGAGGATTTGGCGCAATGATCACGTTTCAGGTTAAAAGCAGGGAGTTTGCCCTTGCAATTCTCGAGAACGTCAGAATGATCAAATTTGCGGAGAGTCTCGGCGGCGTGGAAACGCTGATCACTTATCCGTCGACGCAGACGCATGCGGACGTTCCAGAGGAGATTCGGGAGCGAAATGGGATTACGGAAAGGACATTGCGGCTCTCTGTCGGGATTGAGGATGTGAAAGATCTGACAGAGGAGCTTGATAGCGTTTTTAAGGCGGCAGAGGAGGATTTATATGGCTGAACAGCTGCGTGAAAGAAACCTTGATTTTGACAGAGTGATCGACAGAAAGAATACAAGATGTATTAAATATGATTTTGCCGCGAGACGCGGAATGCCGGAGGATGTGCTGCCGCTGTGGGTGGCAGATATGGATTTTAAGACGTCCTCCTATGTTGAGGATGCGCTGGTTGAGGCGGCAAAACATGGAATCTATGGATACAGTGAGGTGCAGACGCCCTATTTTGAGATTGTGCGGGAATGGATGAGGCGGCATCACAACTGGGAGGTACAGGAGGAATGGCTGGTAAAGACGCCGGGTGTTGTATTTGCACTGGCGATGGCAGTGAAGGCATACACGCAGCCGGGGGACAGTGTACTGATTCAGCAGCCGGTTTATTATCCCTTTTCCGAGGTCATAGAGGACAATGGGCGAAGGGTGGTCAGCAATACCTTATCTCCCGATGAGGACAACCGCTACCATATTGATTTTGAGGATTTTGAGAAAAAAATAGTGGAAGAGAAGATTGCGCTGTTTTTCCTGTGCAGTCCGCATAACCCGGTAGGAAGAGTGTGGACTGTGGAGGAACTGACAAAGCTTGGCGATCTCTGCGTGAAACACCATGTGACAGTGGTCAGCGACGAGATTCATGGGGATTTTGTATTCAAAGGGGAGCATCATGTCTTTGCCGGATTGAAAAAAGAGTACGCAGATATCACGATCACATGTACTTCGCCAAGCAAGACGTTCAACCTGGCGGGCATGATGATTTCGAACATTTTTATCCCGAACAGAGAACTGCGCCACCGCTTCCGCAAGGAACTGGACGCGGCGGGTATCAGTCAGCTTGGCGTGATGGGGCTGGCGGCGTGTGAGGCTGCCTATAGCAAAGGCGAGGAGTGGTATCAGGCAATGCGTGCTTATGTGGCGGACAATATAGAGTTTACCAGAACGTATGTGGCAGACAATCTGTCAGGTGTTCGTATGACAGAGCATGAAGGAACTTATCTGGTGTGGCTTGATTTCAGGGACACAGGACTCAGTGCTGATGCGTTGGAGACACTGATTGTTCACAAAGCAAGGCTATGGCTTGACAGCGGGGAAATTTTCGGCGAGAGCGGCAGAGGATTCCAGCGTGTGAATGTGGCATGCCCGCGGAGTGTTTTGGAGGAAGCGCTGGAGCGAATCAGACAGGCGCTGGAGACAGTGTAAAACAGGAGGAAGGTATGTATCAATTATTGACTGCACAGTTGAAATCTCTGACGGAAGACAATCTCTATTCGATTGCCAATCTCGCAAATGAGGCTGCACTGCTCTATGACAGTCTGGAACAGATTAACTGGGCAGGGTTCTATATCATGCAGGATGGAAAACTGATTCTGGGACCATTTCAGGGAAAGGCAGCCTGCACGCAGATCGCAGTCGGGAAGGGCGTCTGCGGCAGGGCAGCTGCTACAGGGGAGACACAGCGCGTCGATGATGTCCATCAGTTTGAGGGACATATTGCGTGTGACAGTGCCTCCAATTCCGAGATTGTCATACCGTTATACAAAAACGGGGAACTGTTCGGTGTTCTGGATATTGACAGCCCCATAACAGGACGGTTTTGCGAGGAGGACCAGACCGGTTTGGAGGCGTTTGCAAGAGCACTGGAACTGGCATTGTGAAACCTTCCAGACATTGCAGAAAATGACAACAAATGGATAAAAAGACAGAAGCAAAAACGCTTGACTTTGAAAAAATATATGATATGCTTTTGTCAAATCATAGTAAAACTATAGTTAAAGTATGAAAAGGAGAGGATATTATGAAAAAAAGTAAATTATTGGCATTGGGACTTGCAGCTGCAGCAATCGTAGGCGTTGCAGGCTGCGCTTCAACAGCTGGTTCATCCAGCGTGGAAAATGCTCAGGAAAGTCAGAGTGAAGCGGCTTTAGAAGCAGTTGTTTCTGAGACGGGGGCTTCGGAGACAGAACAGACAGCGTCAGGGCAGGTTCACGGGATTACGGCGCCGGATGGTGACGATAACCATATTTCAATTGGGGTTACGCCGGTTCCTCATGCAGAGATCGTCAATGCTGTTGTCAAGGCGAAACTTGAGGAGGCAGGCTGGAATGTTGAAGTGGTGGAATTTAACGATTATGTGCAGCCCAATACTGCATTGGAGGACGGTGAGCTGGACGCAAACTATTTCCAGACAATCCGCTATCTTGAGGAGCAGAATTCCGGGAGAGGGCTTCACCTTGTGGCGGTGGCAGGAATTCATCTGGAGCCGATGGGATTCTACTCGTCTGGTATTGATTCCGTGGACAGCCTCGCAGATGGCTCGTCGATATCGATTCCAAATGATAGCTCCAATGGGTCCAGGGCACTAAAACTGCTGGCGGACAATGGTCTGATCACGCTTAGCGATACGGAGGATCTGTACGATTTGACACATATCGCAGAAAACCCGCATGATTTTGAGTTTGTGGAGCTGGATGCGGCAAATCTTGCGAGATCACTCGACGATGTGGAGGCGTCTGTCATCAACGGAAACTATGCGCTGGAAGCCGGATTAAATCCATCCGCAGACGCGCTGTTTGCAGAGCAGGCCGACAGCGATGAGAGCTACAAGTACATCAATTATCTGGTTGTCAAGGAAGGAAATGAGGAGACGGCGAAGACAAAGGCGCTCACAGAGGCGCTGCAGAGCGAGGACGTCAAGTCATACATAGAGGAGAACTATCAGGGCTCTGTGATCGCGGCTTTTTAGGAAATGGGCAGGAGTTGGTTTGATGATTAAAATTCAGAATCTAAGTAAAAAATATGACAATCTGACGGTATTAAAAGATATCTCTTTGGAAATAAACCAAGGAGATATCTTTGGTATTATCGGTCAGAGCGGCGCCGGGAAGTCCACGCTCCTGCGCTGTATCAATGGGCTGGAACCTTATGACGAGGGCTCTATCACGATTGAAGGGAAAGAAATCGCATCGCTGGGGAAACAGGAGCTTCACAGGATGCAGAGCCGTATGGGCATGATCTTTCAAAACTTTCATCTGCTCAATCGTCTGAACGTTTACGACAATGTGGCACTGCCGCTGCAGTTTTGGGGAAAGAAGAAGAATGCGCCTGAGAGCAGGGAGAAGATTCTGCATCTGTTGAAGCTGGTGGGACTGGAGGACCGCATAAAGAGCAAGCCAGGTCAGCTGAGCGGCGGGCAGAAGCAGAGGGTGGCTATCGCGCGGGCGCTGGTGCTGGACCCGCAGATTTTACTGTGTGATGAAGCGACTTCCGCGCTGGATCCGCAGATCACAAAGGACATTCTGACCCTTTTGTCACAAATCAACCGGGAGATGAATATCACGATCGTGATGGTCACGCACCAGATGGAGGTAGTCAAGGAAATCTGCACGAAGATGGCATATATCGAAAACGGCGAGAGCATTGCTGTCGGCAGACCGGAAGAGCTTTTTGTGGCGCCCAATTCTCCGATCAAAAGTTTTGTGCGCGACGTGTCGGAATTTCTTCCGCAGACGGGCATCAATATCAGGCTGTATTTTAATAACGATGCGACGGCGGAGGACAGTGTGATCACCAAGATGGCAAGAGAACTGGATGTCAATTTTGCGATCTGTGACGGTAAGTTGGAGAATTATCATGGCACGATCATGGGAAGTCTGGCAATCAATGTGAGCGGGGAGAATCAGGAAGCAGTCACATCCTATCTGAGCCAGAAAAATATTCCGTGGGAGTATGCATGAGTGGGACAGGACAGGAGGGAATCTTTCTATGTGGAACATTATAACAAAGGCAGCAGGACAGACTGTTTATATGGTGGCAGGCTCCACGCTGTTTTCTGTGATACTTGGTTTTATACCGGCAATGATACTGACGCTGACTGCGCCAGATGGGCTTAGGCCAAACAGACTGATCTATGGAATACTTGATGCGATTGTCAATATTTTCCGGAGTTTTCCGTTTGTCATTCTGATGGTGATCATTATTCCGTTTACCAGACTGATCGCGGGGAAATCAATCGGGACAAAGGCGGCGCTTGTGCCGCTGACAGTGAGTGCGATTCCTTTTGTCGCGAGAGTGATCGAGACAGCTCTCCGGGGAGTTGACAGTGGACTGATTGAAGCGGCGCGGTCCTTTGGTGCCAGCGATGCGCAGATTATCCGGCGCGTGTATCTGAAAGAAGCATTTCCCGGCATCATATCAGGTATCACACTCACCATGATCAACCTGATCGGTTACAGTGCCATGGGAGGCGCCATCGGCGCAGGCGGTTTGGGTGATGTGGCGATCCGGTATGGCTATCAGGCATATAAAATACCGTATCTGGTCGTAACCAGCATTATTCTGATCGTTTTTGTGCAGGTGATACAGAGCGTTGGGAATCTGCTGTACAAAAAGCTGATGTGATAAATAGGAGACGAAAACCATGGGAAGCATGGTGCAGCGACAGAAAGGAGCAGGGCAGCGGGGGTTGAGCCGATGGAGATAGAGGATTAGGAATAAACTATTATAGATAGAAGGCAAAAGCGATAACCATATTTGTGAAAGTCTGTTGACAGGATAAATGTGGCAGTGTATAATATAAAACATATTATTCCTACTATAAAAGTAGGAATAGAGATGCGAGGAAAGGAGAAAACATATGAAAGGAAAAAGGATCGTTGTTAAGACAAGAAACAATATGTGCTGTTGCTGTCAGACTATATGGAAGAATATGGTTTCCTTTTCCTGTGCAATATGCGTCTAGCTTACAAAATCACAGTGTAGGCAGTTGTCATATGTGTATGGCAGCTGCTTTTTTCTTGCATAGGTCATAATTGCTTTGGAAACTGATATTGGACAAAATACAGGCAATACGAAAAGTTATCACAAAACAGTTCCTTGTATGCGGCAAAACAGTGTGGGCAATAAGATATTGCCAAGGAGGAGAAAAAAGTTATGATAGAATTCAGAAATGTGAGTAAGGACTTTGAGGCGAAAGACAGAAAGGTGCATGCATTAAAAAATGTGACACTGAAAATTGAAAAGGGTGACATCTATGGAATCATAGGTTTCTCGGGAGCTGGGAAATCAACCCTGCTGCGCGCCATCAATGCATTGGAAAAGCCGGATGCAGGAGCGGTGCTCATCGATGGCGAGGATATCCATCAACTTCCGGCGAAGGCTTTGCGGGCAAAACGCAAGCAGATCGGAATGATTTTCCAGCAGTTTAATCTGCTGGAGACAAAGACGGTCTATGAAAATATCGCGCTTCCGCTCAAATTAAACAAGGTTCCAAAGAGTCAGATCCGCAAAAAGGTGGAGGAGATTCTGGAATTTGTGGAACTCTCGGATAAGCGGGACGCCTATCCGTCAAAGCTGTCAGGCGGGCAGAAACAGCGTGTCGGCATTGCGCGGGCGCTGGCAACGGAACCATCTGTTTTGTTGAGTGATGAGGCGACAAGCGCACTTGATCCAAAGACGACAACTGCCATTCTGCAGCTGCTCAAAAAGATCAACCGCGAGCTGCACATTACGATTGTGCTGATCACACACGAGATGAATGTGATTCAAAGCGTATGTAATCATGTGGCGGTGATGGAGAATGGCGAGATTGTGGAAAAAGGCGATGTGATTGATGTGTTCAGTGAGCCGAAGGAGCTTATCACAAAGAATTTTGTAAAGACGGTTATCCCGGACAGTGTTCCTGAAAAACTGATCAGAAGTATTCAGAACGATACAAGAAATTACAACATACTGCGTCTGAAATTTTTGAATTCCGACAGCACAGAGTCGGTGCTTGCAGCAATCAACAAGCGATATGATGTGGAGACGAATATTTTGTTTGCCAATATCAGTGAAATACAGGAGACCATCCTTGGTATTATCATAGTGCAGGTGATAGGAAGTCCTGCTGAAATCAATAAGGCACAGTCGTATCTCAGGGCACAGAAAGTCGGCTATCAGGAAGTCGGTCTCGGAGAAGCAGAAGCACCGCTCTATGCGCCAGATAAATCAAAGGAATATGTGACGGATATCGTACCTGCATAGAAAGGAAGTGGCAGAGGGAACTGGAACAAAATATCCGCCTGCTGCATCAGCCGGTCCTGATGCACAACAGAGAAATGGAGGAATATTATGAAAGAATTGATTGAAAGTTTTTTAGGAATACCATTGAGCAAAATCAGTGTTTCCATCAGCGAGACATTATATATGGTGAGCATTGCATTGATAATCGGCGCAATACTGGCATTTATCATATCGATTGTGCTGATTTTTACCAGAAAGGGAGGACTGTATCAGAACACGGTTGTCTATAATCTCATTAACATTATCATCAATGTGATACGAAGCACGCCGTTTGTCGTTCTGCTGATTGCCGTGATGCCATTGACAAAGGCGCTCATCGGAACACGGATCGGACCGACTGCAGCGATTGTGCCGCTGACGATCTATATCGTGCCGTTTCTGTCGCGTCTGATGGAGAACTCACTGCTCGATACCGGGAAAGGAATCCTGGAGGCAGCGCAGTCCATGGGAGCGACATTCTGGCAGATTATTTTTTACTTTATCCTGCCGGAGTCCAAAGGTTCCCTGATTCTGTCGCTGACTACAGGAATCGTAGGTCTGATTGGTGCCAGTGCGATGGCAGGATACATAGGAGGCGGTGGCATAGGAAGTCTTGTGCTGAATTACGGATACAACAGATTTAACTTTGAGTTGATGTATTCACTCGTAATCCTACTGATTATTGTGACACAGGTCGTGCAGTCTCTGGGAAACAGCTTAGCCCAACGGGCAAGAAAAAATAATTAAGAAATGGTATCAGAAAGAATGGAGGATTATTATGAAAAGATTCAAAAAAGCAGTCGTGACAACCACATTTGCAGCACTGATAGGAATAATCGGTCTGACGGGGTGCGGAAAAACCGCGGATAATGCGGCGAGTGCTTCTGTAACTGACGAGAAGACTGAGATTGTATATGGAAAAGGTGTAGGACCGTACTCGGAACTGTTTGAGGAGGCCATTGTACCGATTCTGGAGAAAAAGGGCTATACGTTTACCGCGTCGGAACTTGACCTGAATCAGGCCGATGCTGCAATCACAAGCGGGGACGTTGACCTGTCCGTCGAACAGCATACAGCATACATGGATGCATTTAACGAGCAGGCGGGCGGCCATTTGGTGGCGCTCTCAAAGATTCCTACTGTGCCGGCGTCCATCTTTTCAGAGAAACATGATTCTATCGGTGAGATTGGTGACGGAATGGTCGTCGCAGTGCCGCAGGATGCCGGAAATCAGGCGAGAGCCTATGTAATGCTGCAGGATATCGGCTGGATTACGTTGAAGGAAGGAACGGATTATGCGACAGCGTCGACAGAGGACATTGCCCAGAATCCGTACAATCTGGAGTTCTATGAGCTGCAGACGAACTACATCGCGACAAGCCTGAGTGATTTTGATTACGGCGTCATCACAGGCAGTATTGTATACAACGCGGGAATTGACCCGTCAACGGCACTGTTCAATGAAAACCTGTCCGAAAGCTTCTGGCTTCAGGTTGTAGTGGATGAGAAAAATAAGGATGCACAGTGGGTAAAGGACATTGTGGAGGCGTATCAGTCGGAAGAATTTCTGACATGGCTCAGGGAAAATAATGGGCCAAAATACAGTGAGCTCTGGTCGATTCCGGAGTACTGAGGGAGGTATAGGGGACAATAGTCCGGCACAGCTGACAGGAGTGATGTCAGAGAGTTATATGAGGAGGATAAAATGGATACAGTTGAAAAGAAGATTATCGATGTGATTGATGCGCACAGGGAGGAAATCATCGACTTTGCGAGAGACATCTACAGCCACGCAGAATTGGGATACAAGGAGTTTGAGACGGCGAAGAAGTTTGCAGCGTTCAGCAGAAAGCTGGGACTTACCGTGAAGGAAGGACTTGCAGTGACCGGTGCAAAGGCGTATCTGAATCAGGACAAAAAGGACGCGGTCAGTCTTGCATTGATCGGAGAGCTGGATGCGCTGCGCATTCCAAACCATGAATATGTCAATCCCAGGACGCAGGCGGCACACTGCTGCGGGCATCACGCACAGCTTGCAGGAATTGTGGGGGCGGCAATTGCGCTCACTGTGCCGGAGATCGCGCAGAAGCTTGACGGACAGGTGGTATTTTTCGCGGTTCCGGCGGAAGAGTACGGAGAGATTGCGTTTAAGAACCAGCTGAGGGAAGAGGGCAAGATCAAATATGGCGGTGGAAAGTGCGAACTGATTCGCATTGGTGCGTTTGATGACATTGATTTGAATATTGCGCATCACAGCACGAATGGAAACGCGGTTTCGTTCCGGCAGGGCGCAAACAACGGATTTGTGAGCAAGGTGATCAAGTACCATGGCAAGGCGGCCCATGCTGCCGGCAGTCCGCAGCTTGGCATCAATGCGCTCAACGCGGCGTCGATTGGACTGACTGCGCTCGCGTACCACAGAGAGACTTTCCGGGATTCTGACCATGTCAGGATTCATCCGATTGTGACAAAAGGTGGCAATCTCGTCAACGTTGTGCCTGATGAAGTCATTATAGAGACACTGGTTCGTGCGTCGAATCAGGACGCAATCGTGGATGCGGCGGAGAAGACGGACCGTTCTTTCTTTGCAGGCGGTGCGGCCATCGGCGCATCTGTGGAGATTGAGACAATGCCAGGATATCTGCCCACACTTCCGCAGGAACCGGACGAGGAGCTGGTGGAGGCGGCAAAAATAGCTGCTGGCGGCAAATACCAGGTTGAGATTGCGGATGATAAAGGCAGCGTCAGCGGCGGCTCGACAGACGTGGGAGACGTGCAGCATATTCTTCCGGTGTACACGTTCCAGACGGGAGGAATCGAGGGGAATTTTCACAGTGCGGAGTTTAAGGTCGTTGACGAGGAGCTTGCATATATCGTGACGGCCAAGGTATTTGCATTGGGCGCTTATCGGTTATTGAAAGATGGTGCCAGGGAGGCAAAGAAAATTACTGCGGAGTATCAGCCGAAATTTACGAAGGAAGCGTATGTGGCGTTCATGGATTCCATGATTAAGAAGGAATTGCGATAAATTGGTATTGATTATTTCTGTCATAATCGTATAATATTAAGAATGGAAATGTTGAGATACAGAAAGGACTGGTTATCGATGAACAAAGAACAGGCGTGGGATTTGCTCAAAGAATATAACAAGGATGAATTTCATCTGGAGCATGCGGAGATTGTGGGCAGTGCGATGCAGTATTTTGCCGAAAAGCTGGGATATGGAGACGAGCAGGATTTCTGGGAGGTGGTCGGAATCCTGCACGACCTTGATTTCGAGATGTACCCAGAGCTGCACTGCATCAAAGAACAGGAGATTCTGCGGGAACGCGGTGCGGACGAGCGGCTTATTCATGCGGTGGCAAGTCATGGATATGCGCTCACTGTGGATATCAAGCCAGAGCATCAGATGGAGAAGGTGCTCTACGCAGTGGATGAGTTGACCGGGTTAATCGGCGCGGTGGTGATCATGAGACCATCAAAAAGCGTTCAGGATCTGGAAGTAAAATCAGTAAAGAAAAAGTATAAGAGCAAAGGGTTTGCGGCCGGCTGTTCCAGGGAAGTGATCGAGCGCGGCGCCGATATGCTGGGATGGAGCCTGGAGGAATTGATACAGCAGACAATTGACGCGCTGCGGACATTCCGGCCTTGATATTCAGAGCAATATTTCATAAAATGCCGCATCGTGCGTCAGCGCGCTGCGGTTTTTGTAGTCAAATAAAATATAGGCAGGTGTTTGGAGCCTGTCTGTGCAGTTTTCAGGACATTGCTTCCACACAGAATAAGAGAACTTTTCAATATGCGTCATTCGCAAGAGCTGTACTGAAGTATAGTTGTCATATCCTTTCAGATATTGATGTGCCTCCTCTTCGCGTTCGAAGAACTGGCGCATTTTTTTCTTTTCCGCAGCATTGGTGCTCATTACATTTTCCGGTGCAAAGTCCGGCCTGCTCTTTAGGTTCTCGCGCAGATACAGGTCAAAGGTGAGGAGCTCGGCAAAAAGGGCACGTTTGTCTGGTGCGACGGAGCATGCAAAGTCCAATAGTATCTGATAGCGGTAGCCTCTGGAGGGCGTGCTGGTCAGATATCCGTTTGCGCGGTAATAGTCTGCGAGAGCCTCATACATATGGAAGGGGGAGGCAAATTCGCGTATCAGGACAGGGAGGGTATGGGTGAACTGGTTTGAATTATAGTATCGTTCCACCATTTCTTCAATTTCTTTTAAATGCAGCACATCATCATAGCTGAGCCATTTGGTATACAGCACCTCGTAAGGCGGTTTGGAACCGTAGACAATGCCATATTCGTCGGCGCGCTGTTCCATCGGCGAGCCTTTCAGCACTTTTAGGAAACCAAGCTGTAACTGGTTGGGATTCATCACATACACGTCATTAAAAGAACGGGCAAAGCTGTCATAATCCTCGTATGGAAGTCCGGCAATCAAATCAAGATGCTGGTGGATATTTTGAAAGCTGTGGATAGCGGCAACTGCCCTGCGAAGAGCGGTTATGTCCATGCGGCGGTTGATTGCCTGCAGTGTTGTATGGTTGGTGGACTGCACACCGATTTCAAGCTGGATTAATCCGGGGCGCATACCGCGCATCACTTCAAGCTGCCTTTCGGTCAACAGATCGGCTGCGATCTCAAAGTGAAAATTTGTGACACCATTGTCATGTTCACGCAGGTAATTCCAGATGGAAAGCGCATGTTTTTCATTGCAGTTAAAGGTGCGGTCGATAAATTTTACCTGCGGTACGCTGCAGTCAAGGAAATACTGCAGCTCAGTTATTACGGTTCCGATATCGCGCAGGCGGACTTTCCTGTCTATGGAAGAGAGGCAGTAGGCGCACTGAAACGGGCAGCCGCGCTGGGATTCATAGTAGAGGATGCGGTTCTGAAAAGCGGAAAGTGTTGAATTGTATATAAAAGGGAGCTTGTCAATGTCCGTGAGACCGCGCTCGCCGGTAAAGCCATCCTTACAGACAATTCCCCTGATATCCGATAATTCTGTCATATGTTCCCAGTAATATTGCAAGAGCTCCAAAAAGGTTTCTTCCCCTTCGCCGACCATGATTCCTGCAAGCTGCGGGAGCTCCTGCATCAATTTTCCGGCATGAAAGGAAACCTCTGGTCCGCCAAGCCAGAGGGCAGTATCGGGCAGCAGCTTGGGCAGTTCTGCGAGCAAGTCCTGCACCATAGTCCAGTTCCAGATATAGCACGAAAAGGCTGCTGCCTGTGGTCTTCTCTGATATAAGTCGGCTAAGATGGCACTGGGCGGCTGGTTGATCGTATACTCCGCAATGTCGAGCGCGCAGCCATCGGGACGGTCGGGATAGTACCGGTCGGCATAGGCTTTTAAGCTGTAGACAGCGGGATTGGAGTGGATGTATTTGGCGTTGATGCCGATTAACAGGATTTTGTTGTTTGAGGTTTGGTTCATATTTGGTGGCTCCTATGTGTTAAAATGTTTCTGTTTTAATTGATGCTTCACAGCCGAATCGCAGTAATTTTGACCTTGCCGTTGTCGGTGTCCGCTTCTTCTGCAAACAAGCTCTTTCCGTTCCTGCACATTCTTTCTGTGCCAGATTTCCGCCTGCGTCCTCCACATGAAGCTGTAGTACCATTTTTTTCTTTTCTTCCGTACTGATCCTTTTGTCATAATCGGTTCTCCTCAATGAACGCATTCCTGCGTATGTGATACATTGAAGAGATATGGCAGTCGGAACTGATGGAATGCTTTCTGAAAATAAGGATAGCATAAAATCTGCTGTTCCGCTATACCGAATTGGAATCTTCCCCGGATAAAAGGCTGGAAAGGAGTGAGCAGAAGGGAACGACAGAGGGGGCAGAAACCTGCCTCTCTGTCAGTTCCGCACTTTGCGAAACACTTATAGATAACCGTTTTGTCAATGGCCGGACGCTGTCTGATTACGCACTGCAAGCTCCACGCATTGTTCCTCAGTGCCCTCTGCGGTAAAGACAACCTTTATCTGTCCTTCCTCCATTCCGGCCCGGACAACTGCCATCACGTACCCGTCATACGTGTCCCATTCCGTCTCGTCATAACCGGTAAGGGCCTGCGGATCGGCGCTGCCGAATGCTTCCAGCCTTCCGGCGCCTTCCACCGAAACCGCTATTTTCCTGGATTCATGGAGGTTCGGGATTCCATTTTCATCCACCAGCTTTACAGTGATAAAGCAAAGGTCTTCTCCGTCTGCACACAACACAGTCTTATCAGCCTGGGCACAAAGATGAATGTTATCGCCTGCCGTTGTAAGAGAAAATCTTCCTGTCTCCCTGCCTGCTTCATAGCTTACCGCCATCAGTTCACCTGGCTCGTAGGTGATTTCATAGGTCGCTGTGAAGTCGTGCTGTTCACCGGCCGGTTTCTTTCCGAGAGAACATCCGTTCAAGAAAAGCTCTACTTCCTCTGCGTCCGCATAAATGTCTACAACTGCCGGCTTTCCTTCATATCCCGGCCAGGTCCAGCTCGCAATCGTATCCTTGTGCATCCAGGGAGTCCTTGAGCATTTCATTCCATACCGGTTTAACCGCTCTACTGCTATGTACGGTTCTTTGCGCAGACCATACACGATCTCCCTCAGATAGCTGATCGGGCGCCGGTATCCAATCAGATCCAGATCCCCTATGTAAGCCGTTCTCTCCGGATATACGCTCGTGAAATTCGCATTGCCGTCATAGTGGAAGATACCGCATCCGGCTTCTCCCAGATAATCATAACCTGTCCATGTAAAATCGCCCAGCACATGGGGGTATCTTTTTACGATTCCCCACAGCCTTACGATGTCCGCCGGATAAGTCTCTGTTCCCAGCACTGTCTTATTCGGATGAAGTTCGTGTTCCAGCACATGCCTGTCAGTCAGGTAGTTCAATCCGATAATATCGCTGGAAGAAGAACACCCCTCCAGCGCCTCCGTCAGAAGCGGATGCACTGCAAAATATTCTCCCCGCTCTCCTTCCATCAGACTCATAAAACTGTTAAAAGCGTTGCTGCCATCACTGTTTCCCGATCCTTCGGCCTGCACAGAACCAAAGCGTTTCATTACGTCTCCCATAATTTCCGTCAGACGGCGTCCTGCCGTCATAAGTCCGTTCAGTCCCATGGTTGTATATCTGGTATGATCCAGTTCATGGAGTTTATTGCAGATCTTACGGTTGATCGCGGCTCCGGCCTCCGAGCCGGCTTCTGTGATTTCATTCCCGGAAGAATACAGGATTACAGAAGGATGGTTGTAGTCTTTTGCCACCATCTGCTCTGCCACTTCTTCCCAGCATCTTTCAAAATGCAGCGCAAAATCATAGGGGTTTTTGCGGAGTGTCCACATGTCGCTCAATTCATCCATGACCATGATTCCATAACGGTCACATGCATGTAACATTGCCTTGCTCACCGGATGATGCGAACTTCTGATGCTGTTAAATCCCGCCTCTTTTAACTGCCTGCATCGGCGCTCCTCAGCCTTTTCCAGTGTAGCGGCCCCTAAAATCCCGTTGTCGTGATGGATACAGGAACCGCGCAGCTTTACTTCTTTTCCGTTCAGCCGGAGGCCGTGCGCCGAATCCAGTGTGAGGGTACGGATACCAAAAGTTTCTGTCGTCTCATCCAACACCTGTCCTGCGCATTCGATGAGGATTCTGCACTGATACAGGTTGGGGTTCTCGCAATCCCACAACTGCGGATTTGCCACGCAGATGCTGCATCGGGCTGTTTCCAATGTATCCGGGTACAGAACGATCATCTGGCGGTCCTCGGCTACTGTCCTGCCGTCTCTTTCCAGCAGAACCCGTACAGTGGCTGTCTCTCTCACTTTGCTGATACTTTGCACCTTTGTTTCCACTTCTACAATCGCCGATTCTGTGTCAGCGGCCAATGTCGTGATTCGGATGCCGTCGTTGGGGACATGGATTCTGTCCCCGACAATCAGCTTTACATTCCGGTAGATTCCGCTTCCTGTATACCATCGGCTGTTCGGAACCAGACTGTTATTTGCGATAACTTTGATCGTATTCTCTGTCCCGTAATGTAACCACGGATTCAGCTTCACGTAAAAGTTCGAATAGCCATATAAATTTGTCGCTGCCAATGCCCCGTTGATATAGACCATCGCCGTCTGATAGATTCCTTCAAATTCCAGAAATACCGCCTTTTCCTGCCATTCTTCGGGAGCTGTCAGGGATTTCTGGTAAATGTACTCTCCTCCCGGATAGAATCCGGTCTGGGCGCCGCTCTCCACGTCCGGCGTGCGTGTTTCGTGAATCATCGCATCGTGAGGGAGATGGACATGCTGCGTCCTTGCAGTACCCATAAATGCAGCGGCGCTTGCGGAGTTTCCGCCTTTCATTACACGCCAGTCCTGATTAAAATTTGTACGAATCATTCTGCTCCTCCTTCTGCTGCTGCATGTTCGCTGTCCCATTTCCTGTTTGCATCCTCAACCTTTAACAGGTAAATCAATAGCGCCATGAACAGGCCAAATATAATTGGTATCACTGCATACATAAAGAAAATCATGTTGACAGCGCTTGCGGGCTGTATGTCCACTGTCCCGTCAAATCCGCCTATTGCCAGAAGCCAGCCGACTACGGCGCTGCCGATGCCGCCGCCAAGCTTTACGCCGATTGAAGAACAGCTGAACATTACACCGTCAATGCGCACTTTCTGTGTCCGGTATGTATAATCGCTGGTCTCCGCAACCAGAGCATTCAGCGTGCCTGTGAGCGGTCCGCCAGCCATGTTGCGGAAGAACGCTGCAATCAGCATAACAGGAAGATTTTTATTCAGGGCTCCGACAAGGAACAGGATTCCCATCAGAATCGTGACGATACGGGCATACAGATTCATCTTTCTCATCGTGCCGAATTTTTTTACAAGAGCCGGCGTTACCATCAGAATGAGCATGACCGGAACAAGGCTGACCAGGGAAAACGTTCCCAGCAGTGCAGGGTCGCCCATGTAGTACGTCATGAAGAAAATGCCGACACCCTGTGTAATACCGCTGTAAACGTAATTTACCAGATATAATCCAAGGATCAGAATGTAATAAGGGTTTTTCAGCAGCAGCTTCAAAGACTGGCCAAAGCTGACTTTCTCTGATGCCGGCTGCTTCTGCTCTGATTCGGCCGGCTTCTGTTCAGCCGCAGCATCTTCATCCGGCACTTCTTTTACCATCAGCACGCTGAATGTATTAACGACAAGTGCGATCACTGCAAACACAAGAGCAACCATGCGCCACCCTTTTGCGCCGCCGCCAAATCGTTCCACAAGCCCCATTACATTATAAGAAACCACTAATGTTGTAAATGTAGCAAATATGAACCGGATTGATCCGAGCTGAACTCTTTCCTGCCCGTTTTTGGTGATTTTAGCGGCCAGTGACGAGTAGGCGATACTGTTTGCCGTATAAAATATGGCATTAAACGCGGTATAGAAAACAAAGAAATATGCATACTGCATCGTCTCGCTCATACTTGGAATCGCAAATACCAGAAACAGGCTTGCTGATACGCCAATCTGTCCAAACAGCATCCACGGACGCGCCTGTCCCATCTTGCTCTTGGTCTTGTCCATCATACCGCCGAAGAATATATCTGATACACCGTCCAGCAATTTGGATGCCATCATCAGATTGCCGATAACCAGACTGTTAAGTCCGACCGCCGTTGTCAGATAGAGCAGCATGAAGCTTGAAATCAGCGCGTATCCGCAGTTTGAAGCCATATCTCCGGAGCCGTAGGCAACCTTCTGATACCATTTTAAGTATTTTTTTTCATTCATAGAACTTCCTTTCCTCCTATTGGCAGTCCCGGTTTTTTCTGCCGGAACTGCGATACCATCTTTACTTTTTCCGTGATAATGTATATACTTTATCTTGATACGACTTTATTTTAGCAATTTTCACCAATATCGACAATGACACTTCCGTTGTTAGATGCACACAAACTGTATCATATTCGTGGATAAAATGCACATCAGCGGTACGAAAACACTTGTGGCGTCTCGGTGAGGGGCGGCAAGGGGAGGTTATTATGAAAACAAATGCAGCTAATACGAATAACACAGGCAATATTTTAAAGGTGTACAACGAAAAAAGTGCAATCAATTCCTATTATGATATGTCCGCTCCGCTGCAATTCACGCTGAGCTATTGCAGCGGCCTTACCAGCGAAGATTACTTTAACATTATGATGATTTCCCCGCGTGCAAACTATTTTCATACGTCAGCTATTGAGTCCGTTTTTCACACCTTCAATGCCCGATCGCCTCATTATCACAGCTTCTTTGAGCTCGTGATCGTCTTGGAAGGAAGTATCACGCAGCGGATCGAAGATAAAGACTACATTTATCCTGCCGGTACCTGCTGTCTGATCAATCAGAATGTCCTTCATGTTGAGAAGTACACAGGGGAGGCGAAAATACTGTTTCTTGGACTGTCTGTCGGTTTTATCAAAGAGCTGCTGGAAGCGTATAAGATTGCTTACTTTCCGAAAGAGGAAATCGCCTATGAAAATTCGATCTTCCGGTTTATGGCTGAGAACATTCAGCTGGAAAAGGGAAAGAATTATCTGGATTTTCTGCCGGTCTATCAGAACCAGTCCAGCATATCCGACCTGCACAGACTGGCGGATCAGCTGCTTCATGCCATGCTGTGCCCGAAGCTCGGTTCAACGTACATGATAAAAGGCATTGTCTGCAATTTATTTCAGTATCTGGATACAACGGAATACTATCATATCAGTGATGTAAAACTCAATTCCGACGCGGATTTCGTGCTGTTTTCCCGCATCTGCCACTTGATGGAGGACACCAACGGGCGCATGTCCCGCTCTGATCTGGAACGGGTTCTGTGCTACAGCGGCAATTATATGAACACGATCATCAAAAAGCGCACCGGCATGTGCCTTTATGATTACGGGCTTACATTTACGTTAAAGAAAGCGGCCGCGCTTCTGGCAGACACGACCACTTCCATCGCCTCCATTGCGATGCAGATGGGCTTTAGCAACCGGACACATTTTTACAAAGTATTTAAGAACAAATATGGGATTACGCCTGGAGCGTACCGTGAAAAACACAGAAGACAGATCACGGGTGAGAGCGGATACAATGCCGGAAGGGAATAACAGGGATAAAAAATAGGACAATCAGATGATTTATATTGTTGACAATATTTTAAATTATTTCATTTATTTGTTTATCATTCATTTTTGCTTCAGATTAAATCCAAGGAAAAGCAGATTTTTACTTGGCACATCGGTGTTGACGGTACTGCTTGCAGGTGCTTTCAATGCATATTTTGATACAAATTCTCCAATTGTCTATCTATTATGGAGTGTGCTTTCTATCAGTTTGTTTTTTGAGAGCCGAATAGAACACTTGCTTGTATTGAGTGCTGCCATCATGTATTTTACCGGAATCATTGACACATTCAGCGTCATGCTGATACAGGTTGTGTTGATAGGCGGAGGCATTGCTGGTACAGGGATAACATGGTGGATGGAATCCGCCTATCTGATATCGTTTTTGGTATATCTTTTGGTATACTTACATCTTCTGAAAAAGAATGAAGTGTACCTGTGTGATATAGAATTGAAATATCAGTTTGCGCTTTTAATACAGGGCAGTATTTTTCAAATGTTTTACGATTTTGTTTTTATATTCTTTGATGAAAACCATGCAATGTATGGCTGGGACGCATATGCAGTATTTTTTATCAGTATAGCAGGCGCGATTTATTCCATGTTCCTTACGCTGGGGCTTGCCATTAAAAATATACTGTCAAACAGGCAGAATAAGGAGCTTCAATCGCTGATGCAGATGCAAAAACAACAGTACGATTACCAGTTACAGCAGTCGGCGGCAGTGCGGCGTTTGAAACATGATATGGCAAATCATATCGGTGCGCTTAGAGAGCTAGTGAATCAAAAAAAGACAGAGGAAGCCAAAGCGTACATAGATACCATCTGGAATATTCAGGATGAGTTTGATTTAAAGATTCACACAGGAGACAGTTTTCTCGATGTTATTGTGAATTATTATTATTATTTGGCGGCTAAGGAAAAGATAGAGTTTATCGTATCAGGAAAGCTGACGGAAAAAATGCACCTCGAGATGTTTGATATTACGACGCTGGTGGGCAATATCCTGCAGAATGCCATGGAAGCGGCAGCAAAAACAGCAGTTCCAAGAATCCGGATCGAACTGATAGAACATAAGAAGGAATTATTCATTGTTGTCAGCAATAGTGTGGCCGAAAAAGTAAATATAAAAAAGGGCTTCTTTATGACCGCAAAAAAAGATAAGGTGAATCATGGTTTGGGCTTGAAAAATATGATTGCGACAGTTGAAAAGTATCACGGCGAATATTACATGGAATCGATAGAGGAGAATGGCGAAGCGTTGTTTAAGATCAGCATTGCGCTCCCGAAGCCAGGGGATTCAATGAAGGCAGTTTCATACAATTGATTGGCATGCAGCGTGCGTCTGCACGACCAAAGCGCACAGAGGGGGACAGATATGAAAATAGGCATTGTAGAAGATGAAGCGGTATGGAGAGACAGGATACAGGCTGTTATCGAAGAATATTGCAGGGATAAAAATATTTCCTCTCAAATCAATTCATATGGCAGTGGTAAGGACTTTATGAAAAATCCGGATGCAGACTTGCTGTTTCTGGACATTGAACTCGCAGAAGGGGAAGATGGTTTTGGAATTGCCGGACAATTAATGCATTTTGGAAGCAGCTGTAAAGTATGTTTTCTGACTTCACATACGGAGATGGCAAGGTTTGGCTATCGGGTCAATGCGTTCAGATACATAGACAAAAGGCATCTAGAGGAAATCAATGAAGCCCTTGATTTTTTTATTGAAAGCAGGATTCAGGATCGGATGATTGATTGTAATGACACGAATGGGTTTTGTACCAGGATAAACCTGAACGGTCTTCTGATTGTTGAAACATATGGAAGAAAATTAAGATATCTCATGCTGGATGGCAGCGAACATATTTGTGAGGGAAGGATATCTGAAACGGCACAAAGTCTATGCCAATTTGGCTTTTTTCAGATACAGCGGTCGTATATTGTCAATTTGAAATACATCGAAAGGGTAAACAGCCGTAAGATTACACTTTGCAATGGATTAGAGCTGGTAATTGGAAGGACTCATAGTAAAGAATTTAAAAAGGAATTTTTTAAATGGAGAATGCGGTTTGGCAGTTGATTTGTGTCGTTTGTGCAAAATCTGTGTCGTTTATGCAGGGAGTATTTCATTGTCCTTCTCACTGTGATATAAGTAAATCGGGATGAAAAATGGAACAAATACAACATGTTTCTTTTGATTATGACTTTTCGGGAGGTATGGATATGAACCGGCATAATAAGATAACCATATTGATATGTGCCTTGCTGACGGCTTTGAGTATTGTCGCTTGTGGGCAGGCAAAAGAGGAGGAAATTGTCAATATAGAGGACTTTGCTGTAAACCAGCAGGAAAGCGATATACAGGCGCGCGATAGGACAGATTCAGAGATAAAAGGAGAGGAAATCGTAAATGCAGAGCAATCCTCTGTCAGTCAGCAGGAGAACAATATCCAGACAGTTGAGAACACAGGTTCGCAAACCAAAGGAGAGGAAATTGTAAACGCAAAGGAATCTTCTGCAAATCAGCAGGAAAGCAGTGTACAGGCGACCGGAACTGCAGATTCGGAAATGACAGCAGAAGAACGATTGGATTTATTTATCAATGGATCAATAAGCGCAGTTGACTCCACGGATATGACATCGACATTTTATATTACTGATTTAAATATGGACTCATATTCTGTTGGAGAGAAAATCGATCTGGACAATGATGGGGAAAACGAACTGATTATTTGCGGTCCTTATGGCGGAATATACCTTGACGCGCGCAATGACAAGGTGTATGAATTTGCCGCAGGAGATGGCACTGCGCTCACGCTTTCCTATACCTATTATAATGGCGCTATATGGATTCTGTATAGCAGCAGGTCGAGTGCAGGATTTGAATTTTACCATATGGAAAAATTTGAAGGAGCTGATAATTTAGCAGCAGAAATGAATTTCGGCGAGGAACTTGCTGATTTCAATAACGCAGAGGCTGGAATCAAATATACATTGAATGGAGCTGAAATTTCATATGATGAATATACAGAATTATGCAGCAAAATTTTCGCGGCGGAAGTAAATACAAACTGAAAGAAAAACTTTAGCCGGAATGATTTATGGAATAACAGTTGTTGCTATCAGGAGAATTGGAGAAGTATCTGCTTATGATACAAGAACAGGCGGAGGAGAGATTTGATTTGCTGGTGGAGCAGGTGGCAAAGAGGGAGTGGCGGAGCAGTTTAAGGCACAGGATCAGATGCTTTTTTCTTTTTTATGGGTGTTGTGGTATAGGCAGTAGTAGCGTTTGTGTATGAACCCTCTAAAGGCAAAATCAAAAGGTATGGTTATATTGCTCTAAAGGCATGAAAATGTTATAATGCAATCTGTAAAGCATGGATAAAGCTGAGAGGAGTTTGCATATGGAAATCAGGGTTCTTCGCTATTTTCTTTCCGTAGTCAGGGAAGAAAGCATTACAAAAGCCGCAGAAGTTTTACATATTACACAGCCGACGCTTTCCCGCCAGCTTGCACAGATGGAGGAAGAAATTGGTGTCCGGTTGTTTGACAGGGGGACACGGAAGATTCGGCTGACGAATGAAGGTCTGCTGCTACGCCGCCGGGCAGAGGAAATTCTACAGTTGGTTGATAAAACAGAAAAAGAATTGGTAGAGCAGGAAGAACAGGTAGAGGGAAAGATTTCTATTGGATGCGGGGAAGTTGCGTCTGTGCAGATGCTCCCGGATCTGATTCGGAATTTCCATCAAAAATATCCCCTTGTTACTTTTGATCTGTTTACAGCGACTGCGGATCTGGTAAAAGAGCAAATGGATAAGGGACTGCTTGATTTAGGATTGCTCCTAGAGCCGATTGAGATGGGGAAATATGAGTTTATCCGCCTGAATATGAAAGAAAGATGGGTAGTTTTGATGCCGCCGGATAATCCGCTTGCAGGGAAAAAGTATGTCACGGCAGGCGAACTGGCAGGCCTGCCGTTGATTCTTCCGCGAAGAATGCAGGTGCAGAGTGAATTGGCAAGCTGGTTTGGGGACTATTATAAAAATCTGAATATCTTGTTTACCAGTAATCTGAGTACCAACGGTGCAGTTATGGTAAGCAGGGGGCTGGCATATTCTTTGGTCATTGAGGGTGCGGTTCCTTTTTGGGACTCATCAAAGATTGTCTGCCGGCCGCTGTATCCGGAGCTTATGGCAACGTGTGTTTTGGCATGGAAACGGGAACAGCCATTTAGTCTGGCGGCTACAAAATTTATAGAATACGCAAAATGCTTTTTGAGCATGAGTGAGTCATAAAAACTAAGTATTTGATATATGTCAGGCGTATGATTATAATGTAAGTGCAGGGATGAGGCAGGCAGCTTCTGAACCGCACTTACATTTTTGTTTTAGGAGGGGATGCTTTTTCATGGAACCAGATATCTATGCTCTTGCCAAAGCCGGCTTCAGTAAAGAGCGGATTGAGGAAATAACCAGGTGCGATGATAAGGAGATACAGATACGGATGCTGCGGAAATGCCGGTATCAATTACTGGATGAAATA